>CAZNVI010000001.1:0-28547 GCA_964576705.1 uncultured Gammaproteobacteria bacterium
TGAGTAATTTCCACTTTTTAAGAATACTCATATTCCTTAATTGGGAAGTTCTATGGTGTCCCCTTCTTTAATACCTAATTTTTTAGCAGAACCTGCATTTAATTCAAGCACGCGATTAGATGGGGTTTTAGGGGTATATAGAGTTAAGTTAGTTGGATCCTCATCAGTCATGGGCTTGGCATTTTCGTGGATTGTGACTACTTTTTTATCATTTAAAAAGATGATATCTATGGGAAAACTAACATCTTTCATCCAAAAAGAGTAATTCCCTGGTTTTTCGAATACGAATAGCATACCGCTATTCTCTGCCAATCTTTCCCGTCCTGATAAGCCTTTCTCTTGTTCTTTTGTAGTATCTGCAATTTCAAGTTGTATTCTTTTACCTTTTAATACAAGAGTTTTTCCGCCTGTAAAGGATTGGACGTTTGAGAAAGCGAAATAAGCTAAGCCTATGAGTATTACTAAAATTACAGCGAAAATAAAAATGTTTCTATTCATATATCTACAAATTTATAGACCTTTTTTCAATAATTGCGCTATTTTTGATGTTGAATGGTTTTTAATTCTGTCTAAAACATCAACTACCTTACTTCCAATTAGCTCTGCCTGGCGTTCTTTATGATGTCTTCCAGGATCGCCTACTGTTGTGGCGATTATATCAGGTTTAAGCTCAGAAATCATCTGATCGTATTGAGAGTCACTCTTAAAATGAGAAAGGGTTACGACATAATCTATTTGTGTGAAACTAGCGAGGATTAATGCCCGATTTTGCTGGGTATTGATCGGCCTATCCCCTCCTTTTAATTTCCTGATATGTCCATCGCTCTCTAGTAGGACCATTAGTCTATCTCCCTGCTTTTTTGCTTCTTTTAGAAATGAGATGTGTCCTTTGTGGATTATGTCAAAACAACCGCCGATAATAACCAACTTTATATTTTGCGTATGTAATTTTTTTGCGATGAATATTGCATCATTAAGGTTTAGGATTTTGCTATTCATTCCTTAGTCCCTCTCATATATACAGCCTGCCAAGGGCGGTAGTTAGATGAGAATTTATCGTTAATTATTACTTTTCCGTCTTTTTTGACAACTCGGGTGAAGTATACATTCGCGCCTGAAACGGCAAAGTCTACTTGTTTAGTTTCACCTTTTGGCAATGTGGGATCATCTATGTATAATGGCTCAGGTGAAGATGTGACGGAGTTAACCACAGGCTTTGAGATAGTTACTTCCCTGTCATCGCGGGTTCCATATAATTCAAATATCAAATTGCCAGTATCCGGGTTTGTTTCTGTTCTAACCAGTAAATGATGCTTAGTGTCGTTTTTAAATTTAAAATCAACCGTGGGTACATATATAGCTGCATCTAGCCCTGGTCCCCCGTCCTGCTCGTAGTAACTTACCCTATAGGCATGTGCGTTACGTTCTGCTATGGGTAAGCCTGCATCTAAAACCGCCCTGAAAAAGGTGGTTGAGACTTGACAGACTCCTCCGCCATCACCAAGGACTGTGCGGCCATTTTGGATTACATAAGCTTGTTTATAGCCTGTAAATGTGGATATATCACCGATGGCTTTATTGAATGAAAAAACTTCATCGGGTTTTATTAATATACCGTTTAATCTGTCAGCCGCAAGGGCTATGTTATACATTCTATTCGGGATAGAGCCGACAAAAAGTGACGATCCTCTGCCCACAAGCTCTTTAATTCCGAAATTATTTGCTTTTTCTGTCGTGATTTTGGGGTAAAGTATTTTTATCGGGATATTGATAGTAACATTTTGTGGTCTATTCGACTTTATAAGGGTTAAGGTTTTAGCTGACAGTCTTCTTTTTAGTTCTTCTGTATCTATATCCTGGCCGTCGGAAGATGTTGTAAATTCGACTACTTTTCCGTCCTCGAAGATGAATCGTGCATCAATAGGTTCTTTGTGGAACCCTGTGCGTATAGGGTCAATAATTTCAATCAAATTATCCTGATCATATGCATATGACGGCTGTAAATTGATACCGTACAGATATGAAGAAATTACCAAGCTGAAATTAGAAAGAAAATTTGACGACCTTCCGACACTAAATGCTTGACTTGCAAGTAAATTTTCGTTATAGCCGAAATCTAATTCAGAAGCAGAGATAGTCGCTACTTGATCCTCTAGTCTTAAATGAAATATAGATTTTTGAATCGCTTTATTTTTTGTATCATAGTACTCCTCTACTTCTTCTTTTGTTTTGCCTCCAAATTCTATATTGTCGACATAAACCCCGGGGAAAACTACGTTTTTATAAGCGTTTTTATATATTATGTAGGTAAAGCTGATAAAGAAAAATAGTCCTATAACAGCACCGCTAAAAAACCAAAAATACCCTTTAAATACTTTTACAAGCAAATTTCTGTCTAGAGCCGGTAATTTTTTAAGCCTTGGAAAGTCGGGAAAAGCCATTTTGTTGCTATAAATGCAAAGAATATTATACTATAAAAACGAGGGCTATGGACGAAAATACAATCTTTGATAACAACAATAATCAATCTTCTACTACTATTCCTGCCAAGGATACACCTTCGAAGATATCTGTTCAGGATTTATACGGGTCATCTAATGTAGAACCTGTAATTTCCCAAACGCCACTGCAGAATATAGAACAACCTGTCGTCAGTCCGCAAACTGATGTCGTTTCTAACGTAGAATCTATTCAAGCACCCGTACAGCAAGCCGAGGTTCAATATAGTCAGCAATCTTCCTTAAGTCCTGTTAAATCACTTCTGGGAAATAAAAAATTAGTCATAGGACTTGCAGTAGGATTTATTTTAGTATTCCTTGTTATGGTTGGAATAATCTCACGATTTTTCGGGTCGGGAAACGGATCGGGAGCCGGAAATGCCACCTTAACTTACTGGGGATTATGGGAAGAAAATAGGACTATGGAAGCGATCATTGACGATTTTGAGAAAAAAAACCCCGGGATTAAGATAAAGTACGAAAAACAGGATCCTGAGAAGTATAAAGAACGTTTACTAACTAGAGTTAAGAATGGAACCGAGGCGCCTGATATATTTACCTTTCATAATTCTTGGGTTCCCACATTAACAAACACGTCAGATAATATTTTAGCCCCATTATCTAAAGATGTAATTTCAGTTGATGAATTTAAAAATAGTTACTACCCGATCATTCAGAAAGATTTAACTAAAAAAGGTGCCATTTACGGCTTGCCCCAAGGAGTAGATACAATCGCTCTGTTTATAAATAAAGATATTTTTACTGCAGCAGGAGTTAAGACTCCGTCTACTTGGGAAGAATTTAATACGGCAGCAAAATCACTAACAGTGAAGGATAGCAATGGAAAGTTAAAAACTGCGGGTGTTGCTTTAGGTACCTTTGATAATATTACACATGCATCAGATGTCGTAGCATTGCTCATGGCAACAAACGGAGTAAATTTAGATGAGATCGATGGAGAAAAAGAGTATTTGACTGGTGCCATTAATTACTATTCTACCTTTGCTAAAGGTGATGATTCTGTTTGGGATAATACTTTGATCAATTCCCGGGAAATGTTCGCTAGTGGTAATTTAGGTATGTATTTCGGATACTCATGGGATATATTTGTATTGAATTCACTAAACAAAGATCTTAAATTTGAAGTACATCCGGTACCTTATCTGCCGAGGGAAAATGGTGCTCAGAATAAAGTCACTATAGCAAGCTATTGGGCTAATGGAGTTTCCTTAAAGGGGAAACATCAAAAAGAAGCATTTCTGTTTTTGAAATATTTAGGAGAAAAAGAAACCTTACAAAAAATCTATACAGAAGCAAGTAAGCTACGAGGCTTCGGAATGCCATATGCAAGAAAGGATTTAGCGGCAAGCTTGTCAAATAATCTCATGGTTTATCCCTTCAGTAACCAAGCTGACTATGCGGTCTCAACTTATTTTTCAAGTGATACATACGATTCACTTTATAACGGTCCGTTAAATGACTATTTAGGCAACACGATTCGTGAGCAAATCACAGGGGGTGTGACTGCAGATGAATCAATAGACACTTTGCTAAAAGGAGTGAACCAGGTGAGAGCACAGGCTTTAAGATGATTCCATTTTGAAATATGTCTGAATTAAAGTATTCAAATATTAAGGATTGCATGAATGCTATAACGCAAACTATTTTATATAGTGATGTTTTTGGTTTTCCGTTAAGTAAAAGAGAATTGTGGTACTTTCTGAAAAGTCCTACTAAGATCTCGAAATCAGATTTTTCAATCGCATTTGAAAAATTGCCAAAAGAAGTTTTAAAAATTCGCGGATATTATTGTTTATCGAATAGACTTGCGACAGTCGTTCAAAGAATTGACAGAAAAAGTTTCAACAGGGATAAATATATGGTTGCAAAGTCTGCAGCGTCAATATTATCCAAGATTCCTACAGTTATTTTTATAGGTATAAGCGGTAGTTTAGCATTAGGAAATGCCAAGAAAGATGATGATATAGATCTTTTCGTCGTGACAAGAAAAAACACCATCTGGATCACGCGCTTAGTTAGTTTGGTGATATTGCAGACTTTAGGTTTAAGGAGAAAGAGGCTTTCAGTGGAAACTGCGAATAAAGTATGCATGAACATGTTTATAGATGAAGAAAACCTTGTGCTGCCAAAAGCTCGACACGATGTTTATACAGCTCATGAGATAGCACAGCTAAAGCCTTTAGTGGATAAAAACAATACTTATAACAGATTCCTGTTGGCGAATGAATGGGTAAATATGTTCATGCCGAATGTACTCAAGGTCGCTTTTAAGAAATCAAAGAAATTTAAGTTTTCCAAAACAAGTTCCAGATTTGTATATCGGATACTTAACGCTTATATTAATTATATTTTTGCAAACGTAATTACAGAAAATATTGCTAAGGTTATTCAGCGTAATAAAATAAAAATGCACACTACGAATGAAACTATAAGTGATTCGCTTCTTGCCTTTCACCCCAAAGATTATAGGTTGGTTGTGTTGTCAAAATATAAAGAAAAATTAAAAAATAAGTCATTTTCAAGAATACTTCATACTTATGATACGCAGGTGTTATCGCGGTCTCGACTTAGTAGGGAGCGACAATTCCATGAGATTACCCGCCCACCAGTAAAGAAGAACTTAAGAAGTTACCGTTTCCCGTAAGCTTGTGTTTGTAAATGAGCTTTGTTACTATGATAATATGAAGTCTATTGCCAAGTTTTTATTAGCTTTCTTTTTAATATTTGTTGTTTTCGTACCCAGTAGCATTAATGCACAGATTACACCGTCTCCAGCCCTTGATCCTGGTTGTATTGAAACTGATTTAGGTTGTGTTAAATCAGGAGACCCGCTTTATTTTGTTACCCAATATTATAAATTCGGCTTAGGTATTGTTGGTGGGTTTGCCGTGCTTTTGATTATTTTCGGAAGCTATCAGATCCTTGTATCCCGTGGTAATCCTAAGCTTCTTAATGATGGCAAAACAATAATTGCGTATGCCATAAGCGGTTTATTGCTCGCAATCTTCGGCTATTTATTTATTGAGGTAATCGCGGGAGACATATTAAAGATTCCCGCATTTTTGTAGCAATAGTTATGAAAAAAATTCTGCCTATATTAACCGGATTTTGTCTGTGCATTGTATTTTTATTTACTGCACTTAGTCCTGTTTTTGCAGCTGCAGAACCGTTTCCTTCGCCTGATGTTCCGTATACCGAAGATCCTGAAGTTAATTTCGTAGGAAAAACAGATGCGCGGGCTGTTCAATTCCTTAACTGGACATTACAAAATTACGAATGGGCTTGTTATGTAGATCCTAGCGCTGCGCCTGGACCCACAGATCCGTTATCCACAGGTACTAGAAAGTGTAATAACGAAGCTAATCCGCTTATTAAGTTTTGGATTACGATTCGAAATATAGTATATGCATTGTTTGCCTTAATTGTATTAGCTACAGCATTTGTTTTGATGGCGACAAGAGGTAAGAGCTTGACCTTAAAGCGATTCTTACCCCGTTTTGTCGCTGTGGTTTTGCTGGTTACCCTCTCATATTCGCTTATACAATTTATCTATACCACTGTAGATATTATTCAGGGGTTTTTCCTCACAAAACAACCGGCAACACCGAGTAGTCCACGCGAACTTATAAGTGCTATAGACTTGCTCTATGTCGGTTGGGATTATGAATATTTCCGCGGGCTTCGTAAGGTTCATCCATATTTCGACGAAGCAGTTTTCGTTAATTTATTACTTGCACGTCTCACAGCTGTTACGTATTATGCGATGACAGGAGTGCTGATAATCAGGAAAATTATTCTCTGGTTCTTTATCGTACTATCGCCTGTATTTCCTATTTTATTACTTTATTACCCTGTGCGAAACACTGCGAAAATTTGGATAGGCGAATTCTTCCGTTGGTTACTATACGCACCTCTTTTTACGATATTTCTTTCCGGTCTTGTATCTATTTGGAAAACTCCGACGATGAACGGAAGTGGTATTCCGTTAATATTCAATTTCGCCAATGTAAATACAAGTTTTACATATCCTACAGCTACAAATGTATTACTAGGCGGACCGGGACAAACCGTAACGGCTACTAATAATTTAAATACACCGGATACATTTGCACTTTATGTAGTCGCGTTAATTATGTTATGGGTAGTAATACTCTTGCCTTTTATTTTACTTCAGATCTTTCTTGATTACCTTAATAATTTCTCATTTGAAGAAAGCCCGGCTATGGCTAAACTGATCAATACAAGCTATATGTTGTTGAATAAAGCTCCGCCTGTTCCTATAAATCCTATACCTTCACCCGGTTCGACAGGTATGGCAAAGCAGCTGCCTTTCGCTAAATATGGGGCTACAAAGAGTCTTCCCATTTCAGAAGAGCCTCCTTTCGGCGCTGCTAAGCAAATGCCTATAACTGTACCCATGGGAGTTGCTATGCAAACACAGATATCAAATCCAGTTTCTATGGCGCAAGCCTCAGTTAATGCTGAGATATTAAATGCCACTAACATATCGCTTCCTACTATTCGGGATATCGCATCCTTTGAGCGCCAGATTATTTCAAATAAGGAATCTACAAATATATCAAAAACTCATGAGGCACTTCGAGGCCTAGCAAATCCTTCAACTATACAAAATGAGATTGAGAGAGACAGATTTGTTCAACTTAAAGAACGCTTGGTAAAAGAGAGTCAAGCCGGAAACAATGTAGCCAATTCCATACTTTCAGCTATGAATGCAGTGAGTAGCACATCGAACGTCTCGCAAATATCGAACCAAAATATTAAGCAGATAAAGAATCTTCGCAATACTTTGACTAATATCACCAATCCGCAAAAAATTGAAACTGGAATTGATAAAGAACGCATCACAAGTCTTCACGATAGCTTAGTTAAAGAAAGTGAGAAAGGTAATATTTCAGCAACTACGATACTTGCCGCGAAAGAGAATACTACCATACGTGAATTACAAAGTATTAAAGACCAGCTCACAAGAGAGAGCATGCAGGGGAACAGTACCTCAACAGCACTATTAGCAACATCGTTTACTAAGGAACATGAGTCGGTCCTAAAAAACGTTTTAACACAAGTCGCAAGTCCGCAAACAGCTTCAGGTGTCGATAAAGAACGCATCACAAGTCTTCACGATAGCTTAGTTAAAGAAAGTGAGAAAGGTAATACGCTTGCTACATCTATATTATCAACTAAAGAAACAGCCACATCTAATGAAATACATGATATGAAAGAAAAACTTATTGAAGCAACGCTTCAAGGAAACCAGAGCGCGGCATCAATACTATCTACTGCTATAACGAGGATTGATTCTGCAAGTACTCAAAAAGTAATGCAGCAATTAGCGAATCCGAGTTCGATTACCAATTCTGTATCAAAAGAAAAATATGAGAAAGTGAAAGAAAAACTTACCCAAGCTGGGGGACAAGGTAATCAGTTTGCCGCTAATATGCTTTCAAAGATGGAAAGCGTATCTAAAGAAGAAACTGATTTAAATACAGCTGTGAATACTAAAGAAATGGAATCTGTCAAAGCGCAGTTGCTTGATGCGAAAGAGAAAGGTGAGCCTCTGGCTACTGACATTCTTAATTTGTTCACCGCAGAAGGAAGTGTGCAAGAAGGTGTAATTTCGTCCGAATCTAACAGGATTCAGACTGTAAGTGTTGAGGATTACGAGGCAGTTAAAAAAATGTGGCAGGAAAACTATAAAGACATGGAAGTTCCGGAAGGAACTATGGATAGAAAAGCATGGATCAGCGATGAGGTCTCTGATATCGATAATATACTTTCACTTTTAGATTCGAATGATCAGGAGAAGATACAAGAAGGAATGAGGGAAGTTGGTAATGTATTACCTTTCTTGATGCTTGGTGGATTCAGTCAGAGTGAAATTATTTCGTATCTCAAGGCGAAAAAAGAAGCAGGTAAATCTATAATCGATGAGATTAATTCGGAAGATGAGACTCTTGTTTCAGTTGAAAAACATACTACGACACAAGCTGCTATGACACAGGCGGCGAGCATAGATGATTCATCAGACGATGAATCATCTTTAGCTTCAGATTCAGTTTCAGCATCTAAACTTAATGTGAGCACCGAACTTTTGGAATTGGTTAATCTTCCACTGCCTACGATTCGCGATTTGATGTCTTATGAAGTCGCAATGAAGTCTGACAAGTCAGATGTGAAAGAGAACCTATTACGATTAAAAGAAAGATTACGCTCAATTGAAAATCCCGATTCTGTAATAGACGGGGAAGAAAAAAATAAAGTTTCTGAAATAAAAAATGATCTAACCCAAAAAAGCGATTCAGGTGATGTTCTTGCGAAAGTTATACTTTCAGCAGCTAAACATGCTGATGAAAGCCTGCCTGATACTAGGAATAATCCGGTTTCTCTATTCCATCATTATCTTCTGGAATTGGTGAAGCCTGATGATTATCCTGCAGCAAAAGATAATGAAAGCATTAGGAAAATTCATGATGCATTGATTACAGAAGTTGATAAGAAAAACATATTAGCTGATAGGGTTCTAATGGTTACAGATCAAACATCCGGAGATCAAGTACAGGAATTGAGAAGTGAGATTAAAAATGAATCAGATGCGGGTAATCCATTGGCACAGCTTGTATGGGAATATGCGCCGAAAGAATCTATCGCCACTGCTCAAGAAGGCGCAGGTGATCTGATGCTTCCTGAAGTTAACCCGGTTCAAGTTGTAGACGTAAACGATTATGAGGCAGTTCGGGGAATGTGGGAAGATTTTTATAGAAAATCTGATGTCCCCTCAGATATTAGCGGAAAAAAAGAATGGCTAATGAATGAAAGTGAGAATATACGATCTACATTGATGCTACTTTCATCAAATGATAAGGAGAAAGTTCAAGACGGATTGCATCAGGTTTCAAGTCTTCTGACATTCGTATTGCTTGGTGGCTTCAGTCTTTCTGAGATAACAACATATCTTGATGCTAAATTAAATGCTGCTAATTCAGTCTTGCGTGAGGTCACAGAAAGCGGATCGACGGATACGTTAGTAGACGTAAATGTCGTAAAAGATACCGTCAGTAATGATAAGACGCAGGAGGTAGAAAACGAGCGACAATAAACAAGCTATAAATATAGACTTGACGATTGTGAAAAAAACAGACACAATAGATTGAGAGTCAAAGTAGAATTAATTTGTCGCTTTGTCGCTCTGACTCTCTGTAGCTTTTTAAATATGTTTGGAAATCTTTTTAATCAGAAAAAATCATCAGGAGAAGCAAGTACACAGGATCCATCCCAGACCCAGACATCAATGTCTGCATCTTCATCGGGTAGTGACGTTAATTCTGTAAGCCTACAACATACTTCGCAAGATCAAGAATCTCAGCCGCAGAATCGATCAGTAAGCGTGAGTAATAATGGATCTAAAATGGACGCAGTTCTTAAGCAGAATTTATCAGCATTGTCACATTTGGATCAGCGAGCCACCCAGGTATTACAGCATGCGCAAGAGGAAACGAAACGGATAAAACAACAATTAATTGAACCGGATCAATTATTAATAGGCTTGCTTTACGATGCAGAGGTATTCAAACTTCTTGAAGAGTTTTCTGTAGATCCAGCTAAACTTACTAAAGAAATACAGACAAAAGAAAAGTTAGGTAATTTCACTGGTCAACCTACCCTCAGTGAAAAATCGAAGCAAGTATTTGAGCAGGCATATAGGGATGCTAAGTCTAGGGATTCTGCTTTTATCACGCCTGAAGATATATTGCTTTCATTATTTAGCGATACACTCACTACTGCAAATGCGCTTAAGCAGCAAGGCGTAAACAAACAGCAGGTTGAGGAAAAATTGTCTAAAACTCATGGGTTCTCGTACGGAAAGAAATCAGTTCTTGACAGATATGGTATAGATCTTACACAGCAGGCACGCGAAGGAAAGCTTGATCCGATGGCAGGTAGAGACAAGGAAATAGATAGGTTGGTACACATCCTACTTCGTCGTACGAAAAATAATCCTATTATTATAGGTGAAGCAGGGGTAGGTAAGACTGCTATAGTTGAGGGTCTGGCTGAAGAAATAGTCATAGGAAAAGCTCCTAAAGAACTTCTTAATAAGCGGATTATACAACTTGATTTATCATCTATCGTGGCAGGTGCTTCGCATAGGGGGGAATTCGAAGAAAGACTCAGAAGTGTTATTCAAGAAGCGATGGCTTCAGTGGGACAGGTGATATTGTTTATCGATGAAATACATATACTCATGGGTGCTGGAGGAGAGGGAGATTCTATGAATGCATCAAATATAGTAAAACCTCATTTAGCTCGTGGGCAGTTGCAGATTATTGGTGCGACTACAACAAGTGAATATCGGAAAAACTTTGAAAAGGATAAAGCATTAGAGAGAAGATTTCAGCCTGTGATAGCAGAGGAGCCTAGTGAAGAGATGGCGATGGAGATGCTGAAAGTTTTGCGTCCTAAATACGAGAAATTTCATAATGTAACAATCCCGGATAAAACAATAGAAGCCGCTGTGAAATTGTCAAAAAAATACGTAGGAGAACGCTATTTACCGGATAAAGCAGTAGATCTTCTTGATGAAGCTGCAGCATGGGTAAAATTAGGACGCTCAGAAACTTTCTTACCTCATATAGATGGAGGTAAGATTGAGACGTTGGTAACAATCATTAAGACAGAAACAGGGAGTCTGGGTTCAGATACAACAGATAAAGAAAAAAAAGATTTGAATAAGAAACCCGAAGATAATAGTCAAAACGGCTTTGATGCAAAGATCCCTTTAAATGGTCCAAAAAATGAAGCCCCCCAAGATTCTATCGCATTAGGTGCTTTGCCAGAATCACCAAAAGGTGTTCCCGTAAGCCAGACAAGTGCTGATGCAGGAGTTGCAGATTTCACAAATTCGCCGGTTTCACCATGAATGATAATACGATAAATAATAATCAAACTACTCAGCAAATGCCAAACCAGGCAGTGTCAAATACCGGAGTTGCAAACGGGCAATTTGACATGCAACAACCTACGCAAGGTCAACGACAGAATTTCGATCCTAATTCAGGTCAAAATCCCGTAGCATCTAATGCAAGCGGTTCGTTGCAAATGCCAATACAGACCCGGGGACAGGTTCAAGCGCAAACTCCAAAGTCGGAAAATCAAGAAGAGAAAATGCAAAGCACAACATCAAACGTAAAGAAATCTGAAGAATCAGCTGACGTATCGGGGAGTAATTCTGTAACTAAGCGGGATGTAGAAAACGTAGTTGCAAGCTGGACAGGAATCCCTATTTCTAAGCTAACAGAAGACGAAAGTGCTAAGCTCTTAGAGCTTGAAAAAAGGGTGCACAGACGTCTCATTGATCAAGAAGAGGCTGTATTGAAGGTGTCTGAGGCTGTAAGGCGAGGAAGAATCGGACTTGCTAGCGGGCAGAGGCCGATTGCTTCTTTTATATTCCTTGGTCCTTCAGGTACAGGAAAAACAGAGCTTGCGAAGACTCTAGCTGAAATACTTTTTGGTCGCGATGATGCCATGGTTCGACTAGACATGTCAGAGTACATGGAGAAGCATGAAGTTGCAAAAATTATAGGTGCTCCTCCGGGGTATGTAGGGTATGAGGAAGGTGGCCAATTAACAGAAGCAGTTCGTGCCAAGCCTTACTCGATAGTTCTTCTAGATGAAGTAGAAAAAGCACATCCTGATGTTTTCAATATCCTTCTTCAGCTTTTGGAAGACGGGCGTTTAACAGATAATAAAGGGAATGTCATATCTTTTAAAAATACCATAGTTATTTGTACTTCAAATATAGGTAGTGCTTTAATTACAGAGAAGCTTAAAGACGAAGATACAAAGTTAGAGAAATCACAGGCACAATATCAGAAAGAATTCACAGAACTTTCAGCAGTAGTAAATAATGAGCTCAGGAAGTTTTTCAGACCAGAACTTCTTAATCGTTTTGATGATATTGTTATTTTCAAACCTTTACGCAGGGAAGATATGGTAGGTATCGCAAGACTCGGAGTTGAAAAGACAGCAAAACTTCTTAAAGAACAGGGTTATTCTGTTTCAATCACGGATCGTGCATTGAGTAAATTGGCTAAGGAAGGATACGATCCGATGTATGGCGCGCGACCCCTTAGAAGATTGATACAAAATTCTCTTGAGAATCCTATCGCACTTGAGATTATAGGAAAAAAGTTCGTGCCAGGGGATAATATCCTTATAGATTATAAAGGCGATACGAACGCATTTTCATTTTCAAAAGGCGAGAAAACCATAAATGCGGACATAAATGGAAAACAGCTCATGCAAAACACGTTAGGAATTCAGAAATCTACTGGCCAGATGGATAGTGCTAAGCCAGCGCAAAATACGTCTGTTCCTGCTCAGGGTGGTGTAGACACGCTGAATTCTTCAGCTCAAACCCAAGTTCCGTCACATATCTATTATGGACAACAGATGCCTCAAGCTCCTCTTGATCCAAATATGCCAGCTGTTCCTCCTGTGTCGCCTGTAACAAATTTCGATCCTTTGAGTGTTTTAGGTACTGAAAATCCATCTGCTCAAGGGGTAAATCCATTAGACGCAGCACCGGTTTATCAGCCTCCTCCGGCAAGCACTGGGACCTATGTGAGCGGCGGAACAGACACTATGGTTAACACAAGTAATTTTCAGCAAGGTGCAGCAAATGAGACCTTACAGCAGAGTGTAATCTCAAATGGTCAATTGACAGGTTCGGGCCTTGAAGTATTAAATGAAGAATTTTAAATAATTCTCCCTTATGAGATTATTGATTAGTTGGTTAATATCAGCAATTGCAGTTTTTATAACTTCCTATATTCTTCCCGGGGTGCAAATAGATTCTTTCGGAACGGCATTTGTAGTAGCTCTAGTTTTAGGGATCATAAATGCTATCGTTAAGCCAATCCTTTTTGTCCTTACATTACCAATTACTATTCTGACCCTTGGTTTGTTTGCTCTTGTATTAAATGTCCTTATGATTCTTTTGACTGATAATTTGGTGTCGGGCTTCTCGGTAGACGGTATCTTATGGGCAGTCCTTTTCGGTCTCGTCCTCTCGATAGTCAACTCCATCCTCAACAACTTTGTAAAATAGTAGAGCAGCATCTAAATATAACATTTAATAAATTACGATAAAGAAAAAGAGAGTGAAGGGAGAATTGTGACAGAATTTCCACTGCCAAATTGTCCGCCTATTGAAGAAAAATGCACTTTATCTCGTAATACTTCTTGCATCATTTTCGTCGCATTATATCCTGTGCAATGACTTGGGATGATAAATTCCAAATCAAGAGATTGAACATAATTTATATTTTCAGTTAACTGATCACTAGTAAATTTAGCATAATGCAAACCTCCTATAATCCCGTAAATTTTATTATTTCCGGTTACTCGTTTGGCATTTTCAATTATGACAGGAAGCGTAGGATGTGCGCATCCCACTAAAACAACTAGTCCTTTTCCTGGAATTTCTATAATAAGAGATTGTTCTTTAACATCAGCATCAAGTGCGCCTGTAGTATAGATGTTTTCATCAAGCTTCTTGCCTTCTGAAATTATTTCGGTATTTTCGTAATCTAAAAGTTTATTTATCGCTGTTTCTTGATCAGTCTCTCTATAGCGAGCGTTATATTTTATTTCTTTCATGTTTTTCATGTCTGGTGGTAAATATAATTTCTGATTTGTAAATTCATCAATAAGTTTAAATAAAGCGCCTGAATGATCCAAGTGATTATGTGAAAGTATCACAGTGTTTATATCTTCAAGTTTTACACCTAAATTTTTCATGTTATAAGTAAGTCCTTCGTAGATTTCAGAAGTGTCAAATAGATATCGCTTACTGTCAGTTTCTATAAGAAGTGATTGTCCATGAGAGGAAAGGAAACTGTGGTGGAATGATATGGTGTTTTCGGAAATGCAAGTTATTTTTAAATAATTCACGATTTATTTATAGCAGAACTATTCAATAAATTCTAGTTTGTGGCTGGAGGAGCTTGATTCATTATCCACTAAGTGTTATTATGATACTGTTTAGTAATTATTTTCCTGCCTATGTTATTTAAAAAAAGAGGTCGTAGAAAGCGATCAATGCTAGTACTTAAAAAGGGTACTGTTTATTCGATTTTTGCAGTCCTTTTTTTAAGTATCAGTGGTTTGTCTATAATTTCATTTATAAGCTCAGGTCCTACTCCTGAAAGAATAAATACCCTTCTTGCAGAAGTTTTTGGTGCGACTGCATTATTAGCTGTGTTAGTTCCGCTTTTTTTTGGTTTTTATGCGTTAAGGATTAAAAAATTTTATCTGTCGCGTCCGAATGTCGCTATAGGGTATTTGCTGTTTTTTATATCATTAGCAGGTTTGACGAAAGGCGGTGAGTTAGGTATTGGCTTATTTAGCTTACTTAGTGAAATGCTGGGAAGACTTCTTTCAGATTTGATTTTTATTGCAGGCGTTTTAATAGGGAACGTAGTTTTCTTTGATACATCAATAGATGAAATTGTACAAGCATTATCTACCATAGTCCGCACCATGCAAAAACTTATTCCTGTAAAAACTTTATCAAACATCAAAAATAGCGCAAAAATTCCAAGCGTATTGGATCGTAGTAAGCCTATGGCTATTAAGGGAGGTCAGAAAGACCACGCCTCTCCGGTATTAGCAACAGCGATTGCACAAAATTCCCTGCATGATAAGAAAAGTGGCGATATACTCTCAGATAAGTTAACTACAAATATGCTGGATAATACAAGTCCCGGAATATGGGAATATCCTTCGCTGTCTTTATTATCGGATTCTCCGGGTCAAAAAGCAGAAAGGGGTGACATAAATAAAATCGCATCGGTAATTGAAAAAACATTATCCAGTTTTGGAGTAGAAGCTCGGGTAGCGGAAGTGAATCTGGGCCCTGCGGTTACGCAATATGCATTAGAAATTGCTTTAGGTACTAAGGTATCTAAGATAACTTCACTTGCGAATGATTTGGCATTAGCTACAGAAGCTCCAACCGGTCAAATTAGGATTGAGGCACCCATTCCGGGTCGTAATCTGGTAGGAATCGAAATTCCTAACAGGTCACTTGAAGTAGTGCCTCTGAAAACCATGCTTGGATCAACTGGAATGCAGAAGAGTAAGTCGAAACTTACAGTCTCGCTGGGTCTTGACGTTTCCGGAACTCCTATAGTTACAGATATTTCAAAAATGCCTCATGTATTGGTTGCTGGAACTACCGGCTCAGGAAAATCAGTCCTTATCAATTCATTTATTACATCACTGCTTTTCAGGGCATCACCCCAGGAAGTGAAGCTAATTTTGGTTGATCCGAAGAGAGTAGAATTTACTGCATATAATGGTATCCCACATCTTCTAACACCAGTTATAGTTGAGCCCGATAAGATCTTATCAGCCCTTAAATGGTCTATGCTTGAAATGGATAGGAGGTATAAATTATTTGCAGAAAGAGGAGTACGGAATATTGAAGGCTTTAATGAACTGGCAGGTTTTCAGGCTTTGCCTTATGTTGTAATAGTGGTTGATGAGCTTGCTGATCTTATGATGTTTGCGCCTGTAGAGGTGGAGGATTCAGTCGCCAGACTCGCGCAAATGGCAAGGGCTACAGGTATACATCTTGTTATTGCGACTCAGCGTCCATCTGTAAATGTTATTACAGGACTCATAAAAGCGAATATTCCGGCACGAATCGCATTTAACGTATCATCTATGATTGATTCACGTGTAATTTTAGATACACCCGGGGCCGAAAAGCTTTTGGGCCGCGGAGACATGTTGTATATACCGCCTGATCAGGCCAAGCCTACACGTATTCAAGGTGCCTTTGTGTCCGAAAAAGAAGTTAAGAAGTTGGTAGATTATCTTAAGTCCAAACAATTGACTGTGGAATATACTGACGAAATACTCACGCAACCGATTCACGGGAAATCGAAAAATGGTTCGATGGGTACTAATGTAGATCCATCCGGGCGGGATCCGATGTTTGAGGAGGTAGTGCGCTTAGTTTGTCAGTTCGATACAGCTTCTGCGTCATTTCTTCAAAGGAAAATTTCTGTAGGATATTCGCGCGCAGCAAGGATTCTCGATCAACTTGAAGAACAAGGAATAGTCGGTCCTGCCGAGGGATCAAAACCCAGACAGGTATTGGTAAGAAATGCAGACGAGTTTTTAACAAATATGGCAACACAATAGAGTCAGAGCTGCAAAGAGTCACAGAGTCAACCATAATCACTTTGACCCTTTGTCGCTATGGCTCTTTGACTCTATCATTATATGATTAAACTTGGTCAGAGATTACATGATAAGAGAATACAAAAAGGCTTAAGTTTAGAAGACGTAACTAAAGCTATAAAAATAAGGCCTGCATTTCTTCGTGCTATTGAGCATGGGGAATATCACAAATTGCCTGAGAGCGCATATGCACAAGGTTTTATAACCAATTATGCTGATTATTTAGGCCTTTCAAAGCGTGAGACACTCGCTTTATTTAGACGCGAATTTGACGACACGAAAACATTTTCTGTAATGCCTGCCCGTTTTGCGAATCCGGCTGATGTGAGTTTTTCTAAGTTTAAGATTCAACAGACTACGATTATAGCTATTTGTGCATTCATCGCTTTCTTTTCCTATCTGGGATTTTCCTATAAAGATGCATTTATGAATCCTTCAATCAGTGTAAGTAATTTGGATAGTAACATGATTAAATCAGGTAAGATTACAATTAAAGGAAAAGCAAATCCATATGATACTGTAACAGTGAATAAACAACCAACTTATATAGACAGTAACGGTACCTTTTCCAAAACTATTTCTGTGTATGAAAAGAATTTGCCCATAACTATAAAAGCAGTAAACCGCTTCGGGAGAGTGACAACAATAGAGAAAATCATTAAGACAGAGTGAGCTCTTACGCATTTCATTCTTGACACAGATATTTTCTTTAAGGTAGTATGATTAAGTATTGTAGAGTTGCAAAGTTTCAAAGTAATTATTTTAACTTCAAACACTCTGCTGCTATGAAACTCTGTGACTTTGAAACTATTTATATATGATTGATACTGTCCAGTTAGTATTACTTCTTGTAATTATTGGTCTGACCGTACTGCTTGTGGTTTTAGGGATTCAAGTGTTTTATATCTTAAAAGACATCAGAAAGACACTGGAGAAAGCAAATCATGTATTAGATAATGCCGGCAGCATCACGGATAATGTTACAGGTCCCATTAATACTGTTGCTACTTTGGCAACTGGATTGAAGACGGGATCTGTTTTAACAATCGCTAAATTTGTACAAATGCTTTTAAGTAAAGATGAAGATGATGAGAGAAAACATAGGTGATCTTTTTCATCTTAGCTTCAAAAAATTCTCCTAAAATATGGAAAAACATCGCAGTGAAAACGCACCGGTCAGTGGTTTTTTTATCGGGTTTCTTTTAGGGGTAATAGCCGCACTTCTTCTTAAATCAAAACAAGGGAGGCGGATTCTGAAAAACATTATAGAATCTGGAATAGAGAAGTTTGGTGATGTAGAAGATGTAATAAAGAACTCTGTTGATATAAATGATGATTTAATAGATGGGGATGATTTTTTGATGCCTCATACCTCATCAGAATCTAAACAGGAAAAGCTTCAAGAAGAAAAACCAAAAACAGAACTCGCAGAAAATCTGGACGATGAATCTGATTTAGCAAATGAGCCATCTGTCGATATAAAATCAGCAAGTGTTGAAGCCGTTACTGCAGTGAAAAGCGCTACCCGTAGATTCTTCAAAGGGATAAAGAAGAGAGGTTAGATAGCTACTGCGATTCTATAAGCCGTATATTCTTATATTAGAATTTTGCTCATTTAAAGTACGAGAATAATGGTTTACTCCGTTTTTATCTGTGAAATAGTATAAGTAATCTGTATTTGAAGGATTTGAGGCCGCTTGAAGCGATAAAACTCCCGGATTTGAAATTGGAGATGGCGGAAGACCAGGATTCGTATATGTATTATAATCCGAGTCAATACTGAGATCGTTTGTTGAGAGCCCGTTTTTCCACCAGGTTCTCGAAGCAGGATCAAAGCCAAGTGCGTATTGGACAGTCGCATCTATATCCAACTTCATGCCGATATTCAGTCTATTGTGGATAACGCTTGCTACCAGTTTTCTATCTTCATTGTGACGAGCTTCCCTTTCTATCATTGACGCTATAGTGACAATTTCTTCTTGAGATAAAGAGCTAGTCGGGCTTATCGTTTCGTATTTATCATTAAAATTACTTTTCATCTTATTTATTATGTCTTCAATAGATTCATTTTTTTCGAAGTTGTAGGTGTCAGGAAAGAGATAGCCTTCGTTCTGGCTTAGTAGAGGGATGATATCGTCTATGTTCAGTGTCGGGATATGATTAGTGAGTATTTCAGCAACTTCTTCAGCTCTTTTACCCTCAGGAAAGGTTACTCGAATATCAGTAGTGCTCCTAGTCAATGTTTTGGCAATTGTTACAGTATTCATCTTTGGTGATAGTTCAAAATCACCTGCTTGAACAGTATCGTCAATACCTAATAATTTAGTGGTTAATATAAAAGTATATTCATTGCGGATAAGTTGTGAGCTTTTTAGGTCGGTAGCAATCTTTCTAAGGCTTTTACCCTTTTCTATAGTAAAGGTTTGAAATGTTTCAGAACCGTTTTTGACCGGTTGTATGTTATATACCCACCATGAAATTCCCAATGCGAATATTAATATTGCAGTGGTGATATAAAAGAGCCTGAGTTTTCTTCGGTTTCTTTTTCGCATGAGTATTAATCATACTCAAGAATCGGGAAGCTTGCAAGGGATTCTACAGCTTCTTGTAGGTGATGCATGTTAGTTGAGTATAGTGTAAATAACAAATCATTCATCGATGCTTTCTCTCCTATCTTTTTGGACAAGTAGAGTCCGGCTTTTTTATCATGTGGTGCGCCTAGGATTTTAGCGAGTATAGAAATATTTTTACTATCTAATTTACTAACGGTGCATTTTTTATTTGCGAAGACTTCATGTTTTTTATCACCCGGATGTAAGTTATGGCTTTTGACTAGCGGATTACCGCCTTGGGCTTGAATGATCTCCTGCATTTTTTTGTGAGCTTTCCCGGAAGTGAGTATATGTAATGCATATTTGTCAGGAGTATTATATTCAGTAAGGATTTTTTTTCTCAGTATTGGGGCATCAATCAAACATAAATCCAAAAGTTCAGATGCAAGGGCGATGGATCTATGCTCTAAGTCAATCGGTCTATCCGGTGTTTGCTCAAGTACCTTAAGCGCTTCTTTTGCTTCAAGTAAAGGGCCTATACCGCGCCCCGCCGGTTCCGGTGTCCTATGTATGCGTATCCTTATTTTAATTCCGAATTTATCTGCAAGCTTCTCAAATTTACTTTTGAGAACGAGTGCATCTTTTTCAGAGTTTACCTTTACATGCGGTCCGTATGGAAGGTCAATTACTACGTGAGTAGATCCGAAGGCTACCTTTTTGGCCATTATTGAAACCAGGATTTTATCAAAACTTTCAAACATTAATGGTTCTTCTACTTTGATGAGTATATCGTCCGCCGGGGCAATATCTACGCCGCCTCCCCAAACTATGCAGGCATTTGCTTTCTTTACAATTTCATAGATTTTTTCTTCAGTGAAAGTGACAGGACACAAAACTTCCATGTCGTCTGCTGTGCCGCCTGGAGTCGTGATAGCCCGAGATGAATTTTTAGGAATAGTAAATCCGGCAGCTGCAATTATGGGTACGACGATCATAGTTGTTCTGGTACCTGGTACTCCGCCTATAGAATGCTTATCTGCAACTATTCCTTCGAAATGGAGCCTATCACCTGTTTCAACCATGGCGCGGGTTAAGAAATAAAGCTCCTCGTCCGAAAACCCTTGAGAGTAACCTGAAGCGGCGAAATAAGTAGTGAGAATATCGCCTAACCGTCTATGCGCAATTTCATCCATGATGGCATAGATTTCCTGATAGTTTAATTTTTTCCCGGAAAGCTTTTTTTGTATGGCATCGCGAGCTTTTGCGTTTTCATCCATTATTCACCGATCCCTCCAGTTCTTATCATACTCACGGCTTGTCTCACGAAAGTTTTTATAATACTGATTACAAAATATAAAGTACTGTTAATTCCCCTATAGATAAAGGGCCAAACTTGCTTTAAAAGTTTATAAAATCTATTCGGTTCTCCTTGGTTCATAATTAAATTGTACTTGAGTCAGTATATAAAAGTCACTATTATTAGTTAACCAATTTAGCTTTTACTACAAGTCGTTTCCATGTAGTTCCAGGCGGTGTACAGGTTAATAAAGTCAGATAACTTCCGCTATGGTCTTGTGTAAAAATATCCATATCATCAGGCGTAGTGATCCTGATAGACACTACTTTATAAACATATTCCTTAGTATTTACCGTCGTGTAGATTTGATCTCCCTCTTTTAGCTTATGGACAGTTGCAAAGATGGTTTCATAGTCCAAGGGGTTAAAAAGATTAGGAATCGTTGAATGTCCGAAAACTACAGAATTTCCCGGATTTGGGGGGATAGCGGTTCCTGGGTAAAGTATCAAATGCTTCGATAAATTTGTATCAATTGTGGATACGTCGGCAAATCGGATTCCTAATTTCGGGATTGAGATATTAAACGTAGTTATGATACCCGGGTCAGGTTTAATTTCATATCCTGAATTTAATTTTGGAAACCAATTCTTTGCATCAGAATAATCTACGTTTAAATTATCAACAGCTTGAGTAAATAAGGTCTTAATACCATCTTTTGTTAATACAGATGTTTTAGGTATAGGTACCTGAACTGTGTTAGAAGCAAAAACCGGCTCGAAGTAGAACTTCCAAGAAATGAAAGGGAATAAGATATAAAGTAGGCAAACAAAACTTAATATAGAGATTAATAACCCGCTATATTTGAGCAAATTTCTTATTTTTTTTGTACTGTGTTTCTTATAAATTAGGGTCATATTTTCAGATCAGTCGCAAGATTATTGGGTTTTAACGGTGACGTTGATGTTAGCATGTCTATGCGGCATAACCTTAGGAAGAAAAGTAAGATTAGGAAACAGTGTAATTTCTACATCACGAATTTGTGGCGAAACGTTTCTTGATACATTTTTTGCGTCTGTAAATGATTTACCGGCGAGTTCGGTTTTTATACCTTCGAGGTCTATTTTAGGTAACAACCCTGCATTTATGGCTGCAACTCCGGTAAGTTCTGTATCGCTTTTATCTTTTATTCCGCTTAATTTTGTATTGATATTATCCCCTGAGAGATGCTCTTGCTTATACCTTGCTTGTAAGCTTTCTTGGGCGAATCTGAGAAGATCATCTTTATCATAAGCAACTGCTTTAAAACTGACGGTGCCTGAAAGCTTTACGGTTTTTGCTTCAGCATCTATCTTATGATCCAAAGTTTCTTTTGTAAGTGTAATATCGGTAAATCCGGCGAGAAGCTCTTCATTAGCAGCAAGTTTTTTCTTTAATTCCTCTTGAGCTTTTTTTTCAAGGCTTTTAGGTAGGTCTTCTGTTATTTTTTTGACATCTTTTTCTGTAACCACTGTTACTTTTTTCTTAGATCCTCCGCTGAAAGCGGATTCATTCTTTGCTGCGACCGTATCAGTCCCTTCTATGCTAAATTTTGAGTTGGACGGCAAGTTATATTCAGTGCCTATTTTACTAGCTGTTACAGTTGCTTGTGCTGTTCCCGATTTTATGCCCGTAAATATATCGCCAGATGCTGATGCTACGCTGACCTCTTTATCTATTACATACGCAAGTCCTTTCTCAGAGCTTATTACAGTCCCTTCTTTAAAAGTTTTTTTCTCGGTGTCACTATTAAAAATTGTTATACTTCCTTTGGCCTTGTCACCTATTTCTTTTTCGCCTGTTGCTTCTGTGGTAGCCGATCCTTCAAGTGGTACAGTAAGCTCTTTAGCTGCAATAATATTTTGGGCAAAGTCATTATCTGATTTGGTTGAAAGTGTAATTCTCTCAGTTTCACTGACTGCCTTTGGTGTTACGTAAAGTGTGACTGTAGCCTTAAGTTGAAAGAAATAAAGAACTGCGAGTCCTATTAATAATAATATTATTAAAGGCGGAATGAATATCAATTTTTTATTGGACGAAAAATTTGTCATGGATATATTTTTCATTTTATTTGTGATCACAGAAATTAATGGAATATGAAGTCCAATAGCTTTTTTTTGCTGCATCTTTGGCTCCCTTGGTGAATTGTCATTTATTGTTATTTCACTTGCGGTTATAAAATCATCTTCTTTATCTTCCGCTAGAATTTCTCTATTTGTCTCCTTTCCCAAATTCATATCATGATCTTTGGTTTGCGGAGGTACTATATCGGCAATATCTTGATTTAACACGAACCCAAAATTTTCAGTATTTTGATCAGTACCGCTATCATTTTTAATTTCTGATTTCTCACTTGAGTCTGATTCCTTATGTGATTTACGTGTATGCTTAGGTTCTAGCGTCCTGATTTCGTGGTTTTTTATATCTTCTGTTAGACTTGCCAGAGTGAACCCGAGTTGCATAGCAGCACCGGATACTATCGCTTTTCCGTCGAATTCGTACGGTAATATAGAGATTTGAGGGATTTGGGTGAATGGTAAGCTTTTACTCCATTGATGGGCGATAAATTTTTGCGATAGATCATCTTTGTTTTCCGCATCTGATTCGGTAAGTGATTGAAATAGAATAAGACGCGGAGGTAAAATTTCGACATGCTCAAATTCCCCAAGCGCTTCATCGACAGAATGCATAGGTGTTGTGGTTATAGGTTTATTGACTGTTTTTAATAACTTTCCAGCCCGGAATAAACTAACAGTTGTTGTATATTTACCTACTTCAGCTATGAGAGCAGTGACCGGTGCTGCTTCTTCTTGCGAGATGAGATGGGCTATGGCTTCAGAAAGGACGATAAAACCTATTGGCGTTAAATTAAGCTCACTACAAACGTGCTTAAGTCTCATGAGGTAGTCTTTGCTGATTTTTTTATCATCTACCCAGCTATCTTTGACACCGAATATAGTATCTTTTATCTCTATATTTATAGGGAGTCTTGACTCAGCGTGGCTTATTACTTTATCAAGTATGGTTACTAAATCATCAAGGGGTGTCTTTTCAGGAGTTTCTGAAAGAGCTTCTTCGCTTTTGGAAACTATAATTACGTTTCCTGATACCTGTTTAAAAATAATAGCAGATATCTTTTCATCACGAAGCACTAGGGCAAGATAGAATTCTTCCTCGGTTTTATTTTTTAGGAATGGCAGTTTAGGCAGCTTCATAGATAACTTTAGAGAGATTAAGATATTAGGATATAAAGATATTAGGTTAAACTTATATGTATCGCTTAATATCTCAATCTCTTAATATCCTAGTATCGTTTGTCTACTACCCAACTATAGCATACAGTCTCTTATGAGATTTGCCAAGGTTTTCCTGTTTTGAGATTTTAAAGTATTTAAGAACATTCGTGTTATCGACATGTGGTCCCCCACAAAACTCAATAGAATATGCTTTTTCATAAGAGACTGAAGTATCTCCGATAAAATAAATCTTAGAGGTGTCAGAGTAAGTTTCATCAAAAAGCCCTATCGCTCCTATTTCCTTCGCTTTTGTAGTTGGCAACATTTCAAAATGAACAGGCAAATTTTCTTTAATTTTTTTATTTACTATATTTTCTACTTTTAGTATTTCTTCATCAGTCAATTTTTCTCCGTAATTAAAGTCAAAACGAATGCGTTCTGATGTGATATTAGATCCGGTTTGATGAACCTCATCTCCCAAAACATCTCTTAAAGCTTGGTGCATAAGGTGTGTCGCGGTATGGCCCATGATGGTTTTTTCTTGATGATCTGCTAACCCTCCACGGAATTTTCCTGCTGATGCAGTGCGGGATGATTCTTTATGATTCTTGAGTTGTTCTTGGAATTTATTTTCATCAACTTTTTTACCTTTTTCTTTAGCAATTTCAGAAAGTATTTCGAAAGGAAAGCCGAATGATTGATAAAGATCAAACGCTTTGTCATCAATGTGATCAAGGTCTTTTTCAACTTCTTTTAAGCCTTTATCCAATGTTTTCGAAAATCTTTCTATTTCAGTTTTTATAACATCTGTTACTAAATTTAAATATTTTTCTTTACTTATTTTCTTATCTATTTCTTCTTCTATTTCAAGCACTGTTTCTATTAGGGGTATGTATTGATCGGGATACAGCTTGTTGTCCATTAGTTGATGCATTTTAACTGCAGATCTACGAAGAAGTCTTCTAAGTATGTAACCGTGTTCTTTATTTGATGGAGTTATGTTATCAATTATTAAATAAGCTGCAGCTTTTATGTGATCTGCTATTATTCGCATTTTGGACTGCGTCGAATCTTCGTATGATTTCTTAGATTTTGATTCCAGTATTTTAATAATAGGCAGATACAGATCTGTTGTAAAAACATCCGGATTATTATTTACAGCCGCTGCCATTCTTTCAAGTCCACCACCAAAATCAATGTTATTCTTAGGAAGCGGTTTAAATGATCCGTCATCTGATTTGATATATTGCATAAACACCGAATTGGCTATTTCCATGAATCTTCCGCAATCGCAGTTGGGATGACACTTATCTCCGAATTTAGAATCGTGTATCACATCGGTAAATTCATAAAACACTTCAGTCGAAGGGCCACCCGGTTCACCTGCAGGCATTTTGGAAGGAATTCCTGATCTAGACCACCAGTTACTTTTATCATTGTAATAATAAATTCGCTCAATCGGATTAAGTCCATCTTTTTTCAATACTTCATTCCAGATATCGACAGCTTCATTATCTTTTGAAATATCTCCAATTCCCTCAAAGACAGTTATAAATAATTTTTCTTTCGGTAAATGCAATTCTTTTGTGAGGAATTCCCAAAGCCAAGGAATTTCTTCTTTCTTAAAATAGTCTCCTAAAGACCAATTCCCAAGCATTCTGAAAAAAGTAGTATGTCTATTATCTCCTACTTCTTCAATATCTTGAGTCCTTATCGCGTTTTGGACATTCACTAATCTAGTGCCGGACGGATGTTGTTCTCCTAAGAGATATGGGACTAATGGCTGCATGCCAGAGCTGGTGAATAGAGTAGTCGGATCATTTTGAAGTACTAGCGGTGAGTTGGGAATTTCTGCATGCCCATGGTGTTTAAAAAAATTAATATATTTATTGACTATGTCAGCTGAAGTCATAAAAAGATTATAGCAGATTATTAGCCTCGTGTTTGATATAATACTTAAATATGGAATATAAATTTTTTTTACAAGAAACTTTGGAAAGATCCTCTGAAATTGCTAAGTCATACTTCGGAAAAGTATCCGGTACTACGAAGAAGGGTGATAACAATCAAGTTTTGACAGAGGCTGATCTTGAGATCGGAAAATATATCATAGAAGCTATAAAGCAAAAATTTCCGACATATAATATTATCGATGAAGAGGCAGGGGTGGTAGATAATAATTCTGAATATACATGGGTAGTTGATCCCATAGATGGCACCAGCAATTTCGCAAATGGAATTCCTACTTACGGAATTATGATTGGATTATTGCAAAGTAATAGTTCTGTTGCGAGTGGAGTGGTCCTTCCAAGTCTTAATGAAATTTATTTAGCCGAAAAAGGGGAAGGAGCAACTTGTAATGGTGAAAAAATCGTAGTGACGAATAAAACCAATTTGCTTTCCTGTTTGATAGCTTATGGCATAGATGGACATCAGGAGGACCCATCGTTAACAAGAGAAGAAATAAAATTACTAGGAGAAATAGTATTGAATATTAGAAATTTGAGATCAAGTAATAGTGCGTTTGATGCGATGATGGTCGCGCGTGGTAACTATGGGGCATCTTTAAATAAAACAAGTAAAATTTGGGATAATGTCGCACAGCAAATACTTATAGAAGAGGCAGGTGGCATCTATACAGATTTTTATGGAAAACCTATGGAATACAGTAATCCGTTGAGTAGAGTTGACCAAAACTATACCTGGTGTTTTGGTGCTTCAATGCTCCACAAAGAGCTTCAAGAGATAATACATAAATAACTCAAATTAATTTTTAAAGTAGACTGCGATCTCTCCTTAGGGTACAATTAGCTACATGAATTCAAATAACATAAGGAACTTCGCCATTATCGCCCATATAGACCATGGGAAGTCGACACTTTCTGACAGGTTATTAGAAATAACGAAAACCATCGCAAAAGATAAAATGCAGGAGCAATTCTTGGACCAAAATCCTATCAGTCGCGAGAGGGGAATCACCATAAAACTAGCGCCAGTGAGAATGATATATAAATATCCAATATCAAATATCCAATATCAAATGACAAATGAAATGGAAAATGGAAAACGTCAGCCGAAGGCGGATCCGCCTCTGGGGGAGAAAATGGAAAATTCGGATTCAGAATATATTCTGAATCTTATAGATACCCCTGGACATGTGGATTTTTCTTACGAGGTCTCTCGAACACTTGCAGCTTGTGAAGGTGCGGTTCTTTTAGTAGATGCGACACAAGGGATACAGGCTCAAACAGTAGCGCATTACATGACAGCAAAAAAAGAAGGACTCAAAATGATTCCGGTATTAAATAAAATCGATTTACCTAATGCCCAAACTGAAGTAGTAAAAAAAGAACTTACAGAATCTTTCGGTTTTTTACCTGAAGAAGTATTAAGTATTTCAGCTAAAACAGGTGAAAACGTAGATAAATTATTGGAGATGATTGTCAAGAAGTTCTCAGGTCCTACCATAAGAGATACTGATAGCTTAAGCGCTTTAATATTTGATGCAGTATATGACGAATATAGGGGGGTAGTAAGCTATGTGAGAGTAATGGATGGAGAAGTGAAAACCGGGGACGAGATATTGCTCTTCCAGGGAAATAGAATGTCAATTGTTACTGAAGTGGGTTATTTCTCGCCGTACCTTAAGAAATCAGATAAATTATCAGCTGGTGAGATCGGATATGTCATAACCGGAATTAAAGATATAAGACAAGCGCGTGTCGGTGATACTATCATGAAATCAGGTTTACCAGTTGAGCCGCTTCCCGGATATACCACGCCCAAATCTATGGTGTTTTTCGGATTATATCCGAAAGATCAAGATGATTTCCCGAAACTGCGTGATTCTTTAGGGAAGCTTGTTTTAAATGACACAGCGCTTACGTATGTTGAAGAATATTCTGCTTACTTAGGTAGTGGGTTTCGTGTCGGATTTTTAGGACTTTTACATGCTGACATCGTTAAAGAAAGGCTTCAGCAAGAATTTAATCTTAATTTACTTCTAACTATGCCGCAGGTTTTATATGAGAAACGTGAGGACGGTACCCTGCTTGAGCCATACATGATGCTCTCTATTTATACACCTAAGGAATATGTAGGAGGGGTGATGTCAGTTTGCCAAAAACATAAAGGCGAATTGCTCGATATGCAGTATCATGAGGCATATACTGTTTTATCATATGAAATGCCGTACAGCATGTTCATAAGGGGTCTTTCTGCAAGCTTAAAATCAGTAACTTCAGGGTATGCAAGTATAGATTATGAATTAGCAGATTATAAACCGGCAAATTTGGTCATGCTTCAGATTCTAGTAAATAGTAATCCGATTGATGTTCTATCGGAATTAGTTTACAGAGATGAAGCTATATATCTGGCACGCCAAAAAACAGAAAAATTAAAAGAAAGTCTACCTCGTCAGCAATTCCGCCAAATAATTCAGGCAACTGTGGACAATACTATAGTCGCTAGGGAGGAAATTTCCCCTTTTAGAAAAGATGTATTACAGAAAATGTCAGGAGGAGACAGAACTAGAAAAGATAAACTTCTTGAAGCGCAGAAAAAAGGAAAAAAGAAGATGATAGCGACCGCGAAGATTCACTTGCCCCAAGAAGCCCTTTTTTCAATGATGGAGAAATAG
>CAZNVI010000001.1:28647-35955 GCA_964576705.1 uncultured Gammaproteobacteria bacterium
GACCGCGAAGATTCACTTGCCCCAAGAAGCCCTTTTTTCAATGATGGAGAAATAGACTCTAATTGTAATAAAGGGATATAGATTTATATAAACGATAGAATCAATCATTCAATTTTAGCTGGGATTTCTGTGTAGAAAGAATGTGCATCAATTCCTTCTGAACATGATGGCGTATTAAATTTCTTTAATTTTATATTATATTCCATATCACATCCTGATTCTTGATGTAGCGCAGAAGAAATATCACAGATTATATCTGTACACTCGATACTATAGATAATCCCGATTTTATACTTCGGCAATTCGATGCTGTCTGTGTATTTAAATGTATAACTTTCCTCCACTGAATAAACATCTATTACATTTCTTGCTGCATTAATTACATATAATACGTCATTTGAAATGTCGAATAATTTATCTTGCGAAAAATCATGATATGCAGTAGATACAACGTCAGATGAAAATGGTGATCTGTCTCCATTAATTTCTGAAACTTGAAAAATTGACCAAGGATAGTGTGTATCTTCTACTGCAAACGCTCCAAATGATATATTTTCATAATCTTTTTTATGTATGATACGATCCTTGTCATCGATTTTCGGAATGGTCGGGCTTGGCTTCAGTTTTTGTGTGATAGGCGGCATATCTGGTTCTGTAGTAATTTGATATATTTTAGAAATAGAACCAAAGTAGGCGCTTATTAGTGCGCTAATTATAATAAGAAACCCAAAATTTAATATTACGGAAATAGACAATATAATATAAAGCTTGCGATTATGAGAATTTAGCCTGTTTGGCATTTGTGATTCTTGGTCTGAAGTGTCCTGCATTGTTCTATAAAATAAATACTGCTAGACCACTACCGATTATGTTCATAGAGCGAAGAAGAGGAGGCCGCCGACGACTATCAGTAGTAATGCTACACCGCCGATTCCGAGGAATACATCCCCAGGTCCGGGATCAGCTATAGTAGTTGATGGGAAAGTCGTTAGACCACCACTACCGCCATCAGTAGTCGGTTCAGGTAAGACAGTGATTGTCATTGTGCATGTATCGGCACCGCTTACGCCTTGGGAATTATCTGTAAGAATTGCAGATGCTTGATAAGTTCCGGGGTTAGTATATGTATGTGCTCTTTGGACTGATACAGAATTTGAACCTATTCCTCCGGTTTCTGTTACTGTTTCTACCGGTCCGTCACCGTAATTAAAAGTCACTTTACTAATAGTGCCGTCAGTATCGTTTCCTACAGCAGTATATGTAATAGAATATGGTGCAGTACCGGTGTTTTCGCGGTCAATATTTAAAGCGCTACATACGGGTGATGCATTGATACCGGTCGGACCAGCCGTAGGAGGAATTTCAGTAGGTTGCGGTGTTGTGGGGTCTGGATCGTCTACGGGAGTCGTAGGTGTCGGTGTCTGGGTAGGAGTGGTAGTAACAGTAGGCGTGATTGTTGTGGTAGATTCACCTATGGTAATTACCGCAGGATTTACATTTAGCAATACGTTTTCGCTTGCTTGGTCACTACTGCCGATGGAGAGAACTTCTGTGGAATTTCCATAAGTAACATTTGTAGGAACACCATTGGTATTTGCAATTGCTTTAAATTTGATGGTTACTGCATCTGTGACTTGTTGTACAGCGTTCGTAGGGTCTGAGCCTACAGAGAGCGTTACTTGTATTCTGCCAGGTGAAAATGCAGGCCCCTCAAGCGTTACTGGAAAAGCAGCTTCATTTACTACAAACGCATCGGATGCTCCAGATGTAGCGAGTTTAGTTTCGTCATATTCAATATCAAGCTTAAGAAACGATACGAGATTTGTTCCAGGATCAACCTGGACGTCAAGCGTAAATTCTTCATTTAGAGCTTTACTTATAGGTGTAGAATCTGTAGATTCAGGAAGAAAAGAAAGACTAGTAGCTTTCTCAGCTTGTTGTTCTGTTATCTGTTGACTTTTAAGACCGTATAGAGTGAGCGGGATTCCGACTAGCATCACAGCTATAAAACCAAAGAGTAAAATCTTTTTTCTGCTAATATTCATACAATGCCTCGATTTGCTTGATGTATTTATCGTATAGAAGAAATGATGAGAATGTCAAGTGTGAAGTAAATCCAATAATTTAACTATAGGTTATTGACAATAAAAGGAGTAGTAGTGTATAAATTAGCAGTAAACATATGTGAGTGATTGTAACTCGAAAGTTAGATTGTTATGGCAACAAAAATAAATATCAAACCACTCTTTGACAATATCTTAGTTAAACCTTTAGAGGCTGAAATTAAAACAAAAAGCGGAATTTATCTTCCGGAAACCGCTAAAGAAAAACCTCAAATCGGTGAAGTTATGGCTGTAGGAGATGGTGGAGTGGACGATAAAGGTAAATCAATTCCGATGATAGTGAAAGTAGGCATGAAAGTGATGTTTACTAAATGGGGCGGAAATGAAGTAAAAGTAAATGGTGAAGAATGGAAGTTAGTTAAACAATCTGATTTATTAGCAATAGTTTCATAAAAATAAAAAATCAAATATAAAATCTCAAAAATATAGATTATAAATAAAACATTTTAGATCTAATTTTTAATTTTTTAGATTGAGACCTCGGCTGAGCTCAGTCGAAGTCCTGAAAGGAACATATGGCAAAACAAATAAAATACAGTGCTGAAGCACGAAGATTATTAAAAGAAGGAGTAGATGAATTAGCAGATGCTGTCGCGACTACTTTAGGTCCAAGAGGTCGTAATGTAGCTTTGGATAAAAAATGGGGTGCACCATCTGTTGTTCATGACGGAGTATCAGTAGCGAAAGAAATAGAGCTGAAAGATCCCTTTAAGAATATGGGTGCACAGCTAGTAAAACAAGCCGCATCTAAAACCGCTGATGTAGCAGGGGACGGTACTACTACATCTACAGTCCTAACTCAAGCCATTGTCGCAGAAGGAATAAAAATGATAACAGCAGGTGCGAATCCCATGATTATGCGACGCGGTCTTGATAGAGCCAGTAATTATGTCGTATCAGAGTTAAAGAAAATGGGTAAAGCTATAAAAGCGTCTGACATTGCAAATGTAGCCACGATTTCAGCAGGCGATTCTGTATTAGGTAACCTTATCGCTGAAGCATTAAATAAGGTAGGTAAAGACGGAGTAGTAACAGTCGAAGAAGGACGTGGTTTATCAACTGAAATTGAATATAAAGAAGGTATGGAGTTTGATAAAGGATATGTATCTGCATATTTCGTCACTAATCCGGATCGTATGGAGGCCGAAATCGAAAATCCATATATTCTTGTTACAGATAAAAAGATATCTTCCCTACAAGATTTACTTCCATTTCTTGAGAATCTAGTTAAAGTCTCCAAAAATTTGGTAATTATTGCCGATGATATCGATGGAGAAGCTTTAGCAACACTTGTAGTTAATAAACTCAGAGGTACATTTAATACATTAGCTATAAAAGCTCCTGGTTTTGGTGATAGAAGAAAAGAAATGCTTGAAGATATAGCTATACTTACTGGTGCTACTGTAATTTCTGAAGACACAGGCCGCAAGCTTGATAGTGTGACTATAGAAGATTGCGGTACAGCTGATAAAGTGTGGGCGGATAAAGAAAATGCGAGAATAATAGGCGGCAAAGGTGATGTGTCGAAGATTAAAGCACGCGTAGCACAGATAAGAAGAGCTACTGATGAAACGACTTCTGATTTTGATCGTGAGAAGTTACAAGAGCGACTTGCTAAATTAACCGGTGGTGTCGCGGTCATAAATGTCGGTGCTGCCACTGAAGTAGAATTGAAAGATAAGAAAGAGCGTGTTAACGATGCTGTAGCTGCTACTAAAGCAGCATTAGAAGAAGGTATAGTTCCAGGTGGAGCCGTAGCGCTTCTTGATGTCGCACGAAGGATGGATAGGAAAGAATTAGAGAAATCTGGTGCCAGTCGAGAAGAAATATTCGGATTTGAGATCGTTAAAAACGCTCTTGAATCACCTTTCATAAAACTCATTACAAATGCAGGCTTAGATGCAGGCCAACTCATCGCAAAAGCACGCGAGATGAGTGCTTCAGGCCAAGGATTCAACGTGTTATCACTTGATGCAGTAGAAAATGCCAAGCCTGTAGATATGATTAAAGAAGGTATAATTGATCCATTGAAAGTAGTCCGTACAGCAGTAGAAAATGCAATTTCTGTAGCCACCATGATTTTGACTACTGAAGCATTGATTACAGATATCCCCGAGAATCCGCCAGCCGGCGGACCAGCTGCAGGTGGTATGCCAGGTGGCATGGGCGGTATGGGTGGAATGGACTATTAGTCAATATTCAATTAGTAGTTTGACGTCAAGAATCCGCGGAGAGCGGATTTTTTTATGCTGATCTTGCTAAATAATAATTTAGCTTAGAACAGCATAATCCGTCGAAGCGAACATTCAGCTGCATGGATGTAAACCATGAGATGAACGTGAGCGAAGGAGGATGGATGGGATTATAGCTAAAAAATATTACAGAACTATATATTTTTCCAAAATAATTTAGCGGGATGGAGTGGCTTATGGATTTACGCGGTTGGCATCGATGGTTTCATCTGAAATTCCGAGTATCTCTCTCCAGTTCCCCAGTTTTTTGAACATCAGAAGATAAACTTTCGCCTCTTTAACATCAAATAACCATGTCAGAAGAAGATAAAGACTTAATCCGATAGAGCTTGATATACCAGTAAGAATGATAAGATTTATAGTCCTTGTGGTATCAAATACCAGTTGATCCAGTAACTTTATTGGTATGTAGAGTGCGAATGCCATAAGAAAAGATGCTGTCGCGACTTTCATGAATGTTTTTAGCTGTTTTTTTCGATGAAAACCTCCTGTTTTTCGATCAAGGATAATAAGTAATGCCAGTAAATTCAGAGCACTGCCTAAGGAATACGCTAGAGCGATGCCGTCAGTTCCGAAGCTGAAATAAAGACGTCCTTCGATAATTCCATTAAAAAATGAATAAGGGATGGAAATAAATTGCGTTCCGCTTTGATAAATAGTTATGAAAATAAAAGCGATAAGTATCATAGAAAAAGTACTGAGAGTACCGATTATAAGAGGGGATTTGGTATCTTGTAGGGCGAAAAAAGCGCGGGATACTAAATTTGAAAGCGCTTGGGCTATTATCGCAAGCGAGAAGAAAGCGACTGTCCTCCCGATTAACACGGTAGCGTCCCAATCAACCTTATCTGCGCCATATGCGAAACGAACTAGGGGTATGCGTAGTACCAGGATTAAAACTGCGATAGGAAGTATTATGTAGAGTATTTGGTTAAAGCTCGTTACGAATGTGGACTTAAATTCTTCCGTATTATTTTTTTCTCTTGATAAGATCGGAAATGCAGCTTGTGCGATACTGGCGCCGAATAATGCCACAGGTGCAAAAGCCAAGGTTCGTGCGAAATTATATATTACATACATACGCCCCGGATCTCCTAGAAAAGATATGAATGAAGCTAAGACTAAGGTTCCTGCTTGAAAGACTATTAGAGATAATGTACGAGGCCACATGAGAATACCTATTTTTTTAACTCCTTCAGAAAAAATAAAATCTAGTGATGGCTTAAATCTAAACCCCACCTTTTTCGTTAAAGGAAGCTGTACAAGTATGAATATGCAGGCACCGATTATATTGCCGATAGGGGCAGAATAGATTCCCACAAACGGTGAGAACAGTAAGACACCGAGTATTATCCCTAAGTTATAAAGCGCTGCAGCGAACCCGGCGATGAAGAAATGATTATATGATTGAAGGAAAGCTGAAAAGAAAGTACCTATGATGAATAACAACTGGCCTATGGTAAATATACGCATGAGATTGGCCATGAGAGTCATCTGGGAGGTATCAAATTGCCCACCCAGGTTAAAAAATTGGAGGAAAACCGGTGCGAAGATGCCTATGATCACCGATATGAATGCGAATAGGGCAAGTCCTATTGAGAGTAAGGTAGATGCCATTTTATGTCCTTCTTGTTCATGTCCCTTCGTTAAATACTCAGAAAAAACAGGTATGAAAGCACTTGAAAGCGCTGCAGCTATAGTCAGTTGAAAAAGAGTTTCCGGAAGCAAGGTCGAGTAGTCATAAATCCCTAGAGTATTAGAAACGCTGAAAATGGAAGCCAGAAGCCTTTGTCTGACGACTCCCAGGATCTGTGAAAATATAACCGTAGCCATGATTATATATGCAGCGGAGAGGATGTTAGTTTGCCGTTTCAGAAGTAAATTTGCGCTTTTTTGGATAATATTTTGGGGCATATCTAGTTACTTTCCATTTTCCAGCTTCCAATTCTCATCGAACTGATGATTTAAAACATAGAAGCTAAATGGCAAATGGAAAGTGATAAATGGACAATTCGCCTAAAGCGAATTCTTGTATTTTCAAGTATAGCATGCTAAAATACGTGAATGCCACTATTAAAACACGCCAAAAAAAAGCTCAGACAGGACAAGAAACGTACTGTCGATAACCTTAAGATTAAAAGTGCCTATAAGAAGCTTCTGAAGGTAGCTAAGGCGAAAAAAAGCCCTGAAGCTGTAGCTTTAGCATATAAAGCTATAGATAAAGCTGCAAAAAAGAATGTAATCCATGACAATAAAGCAGCGAGATTAAAATCTTCTCTTACCAAGGTAGTCAGCGGTAAGATACAAGATGTGGCTAGTAAGCCTAAGTCAGCTAAAGCCTCCAAGGCTTCGAAAGCCGTTAGAACTGCGAAAAAAGCTGCGAAAGCGAAAACAGCTAGTGCCGGTAAGACCAAAAGCGCCCCTAAAAAATCTACAAAGAAGAAATAATCTTATATTTTTGCCAGAAATCCCTTCAGTTTATTAAGTGCAATTCTTCTCGTGCTGATTTCATTTTTTTCGTCAGATGTCATTTCAGCAAAAGTTTTATTATGGCCGATTGGTTGAAATATGGCATCGAATCCGAAGCCGTTATCGCCTCTGGGTGAGACCAAGATTCCTTGTAATTCGCCTTCGAAAAATTTTAATTCATCTTCATTTCTTGCATAACCATAAATAGCTTTTACTGACGCTTTAAAATTATTAAATTTTTTTGCAATTTCGTATATGCCTTTTATGCCAATTGTCTTTAGAAACCATTTGATTAACGGTCCAGGTAGACCATTAAGGCAATCGAGCGATAGGGAGATATCTTCAACGATAAAAGGACCCGTATGATGTTGTAAGGCAGATTGAAGTTTCGCTTCGATTATTCTCTGTAGATCGATATCTTGTATTTCCGGAAGATCTATATCGAGTAGTTCCACATCGTCTAA
>CAZNVI010000001.1:36055-48718 GCA_964576705.1 uncultured Gammaproteobacteria bacterium
GATCGATATCTTGTATTTCCGGAAGATCTATATCGAGTAGTTCCACATCGTCTAATATTGCTTTAACTTCCCTAAATTTATTTTTATTCCCGGTTATAAAATAGAGAGACATGTTAGCCTAATCTTAACACATTGACCAGCTTCCATAAATGGAATATAATCCACATTAGAAAGGTACAAGGTTCATAGGTACAAGGTTCAAGATGTTTAACTCTGAACCTCTGCGCCTTTGCACCTGAAAAACTTCTTTAAATGCTTGATATAAACTTTATAATAGAAAATGCCGATGCAGTTAAGAAAGCTGTCCAAAGTAAGGGAGTGGTGGTCGATCTTGACACCTTAGTTAAAAAATCTGCAGAGATAAAACCTTTATTGATAAAAGCACAGCAATTAAGGGAAAAGCGGAATAATTTCGCGAAAGAAGTATCTCTTGCGAAGAACGGTGAACGTGCGCCATTAATCGAGAAAGGAAAAGCACTTAAATTAGAATTAGAGAGTGTCGAATCTGAGCTTAAAAAATTACATGATATAGTTCATCCTCTTTTGCTATCTATCCCAAATCCAGCTAAGTCAGATGTAAAAATCGGGAAAGATGATACAGAAAATGATGTAATACGAAAATATAGTACGCCGACCAAATTTGAGTTTACCCCGAAAGACCATATAGCGCTAGGTGAGTCTTTGGACATTATAGATATAGAGAGAGCTGCAAAAGTATCGGGTGCCAGATTTTATTATTTAAAAAATGACGGAGTAATGTTGGAGTGGGCTTTAGTACGATTTGCTTTCGATACTCTTATTAAAGAAGGTTTTACACCAGTTACCCCACCTGTACTTATTAAGCGTGAAACTATGCAGGGCTTAGGGTATATGGAAAATGGGGGAGATGAAGATATGTTCCAAATTCCTTCAGATAATTTAGTATTGGTTGGAACAGCTGAGCAGTCATTGGTACCTATGCATATGGATGAAACTTTGGACATTAAAGAATTACCTAAAAGATATGTAGGTTTCTCTCCTTCATTTAGACGCGAAGCAGGGTCATACGGGAAAGATACGAAAGGAATTTTAAGGGTACATCAGTTTAACAAAATAGAAATGGTATCCTATGTTTCTAAAGGTTCAGATGATAAAGAACATGAATATATGCTTTCACTTGAAGAAAAGTTCTTCCAAGCGTTAGAAATACCTTACCAGGTAATAAAAATGTGCACAGGGGACTTGGGTTTTCCGGCAGCTAGAAAGTATGATATTGAAGCTTGGATACCTACGCAGGAAAAATACCGTGAGGTAACTTCTACATCTACATGTACAGATTTTCAATCCCGTAGGTTAAAGATTCGTTATCGGGAAGGTGATAAAACAGAGTATGTAAATGTACTAAATGGTACTGCTTTTGCTGTAGGTAGAACGATTATCGCTATACTGGAAAACTATCAAAGAGAAGATGGGTCTGTAGCAGTACCTGAGGTCTTACGAAAATACATGGGAAAAGATTCACTAAAACCTTCAAAACCCAGCCACTAATGTTAATGCGAATATAGATATTCCTAGTGTTTAATTTTAATTGTACTGTCAATATTAACATCGTTTAGTGAAGCTAAGTTTTTATTTGACATAAATTTTAGTTTCTATACTATATGCATAACCTGCTCACTTTCGGTTTGGGAAAGATTTGAGAGGTATGTGATTTTAATATAAAACCTTCTTGTAGGTTTTTAAAGTACGTGTTAGATTAAAAATCCCCTGCCTTATGTTGGGGATTTTTATTTGATCCCTCGAGCTTTAATTTGAAGCTATAGTGTGCTAGAATAAGGTGTTATGACCCGTTCGACAAGCTCAGATCTTCGACTCTGAGGTATGAGGCTCAGACTCGAATGAGGTCATGGTGAATATTATTGAACTATGATTTCATTCTTCAACCGCTTTTTTAACTCCAATGACAATGAGATTAAAAAATTAAGTACTTTAGTATCAGAAATAAATTCGCTTGAAAAATCAGTAATGAAATTAAAAGATAGTGATTTTTCGAAAAAGACGGCAGAGTTTAAAAAACGTATTAGTAAAGGTGAGACCTTAGATTCAATTCTACCTGAAGCATTTGCGTTGACTAGAGAAGCAGCTCGTAGAACAGTGGGTTTAAGGCATTTTGATGTTCAATTAATGGCTTCGGCAGTACTCGCCCATGGAAAAATAGCTGAGCAGAAAACAGGGGAAGGAAAAACACTTTCAGCAGTCCCGGCTCTTTATTTACACAGTTTAAACGGAAAAAACGTTCACTTAGTTACAGTAAATGATTACCTGGCACGTCGGGATGCCGGATGGATGGGTCCGGTTTTTCATCTCTTGGGCGTTTCTGTTTCGTCGATTATACATGACAAATCATATGTTTATGATCCTTCTTACATAGATGAGGAAGCCATCGATTACCGCTTGACTCATTTACGTTCTGTTTCACGTAAAGAGGCATACTTATCTGACGTGACATATGGTATAAATTCGGAATTCGGTTTTGATTATTTGCGTGATAATATGGCACGCGATAAAGAGGAACTGGTGCAGCGTGATTATTATTATGCAGTAGTAGATGAGGTGGATTCCGTATTAATAGATGAGGCCAGAACTCCTCATATTATTTCACAGCCAGATGAAGAACCGTCTTCTAAATATTATGAATACGCAAAATTAGTAGATAGATTAACTCCTGAAATAGATTATAAAATTGACGAGAAATTACGTACAGCCCATCTTACGGATCATGGAATCGGAAAAATAGAAAAAATATACGGAATTTCCGATATTTATGAAAAAGAATTTGATACTGTATATCATTTGGAAGCAGCTCTTAAAGCACGTACGCTTTTTCAGAAAGAAAAAGATTATATCATCCGCGACAATGAAGTAATTCTGGTTGATGAATTTACAGGACGTCTCATGGAAGGCAGAAGACTATCTGAAGGCATTCACCAAGCGATAGAAGCTAAAGAGGGCGTGTCTATTCAGCGTGAATCAAAAACCTTAGCTACAGTTTCTTTACAGAACTATTTCCGTATGTACACTCGATTATCCGGTATGACCGGAACTGCTGTTACTGAAGCAGAAGAATTTCAGAAAATTTATAAATTAGATGTGGTCGTCATACCTACTAATAATAATATGATCAGAGCGGATGCTTCTGATGCTGTTTATAAAACAACGCGTGCGAAGTTGTCGGCAATTGTCGCAGAAATTCAGAAAGCGCATACCAAGGGACAACCTGTTTTAGTCGGAACGACATCAATTGATAAAAACGAAATCCTTTCGCAACTTCTTCGGAGGAAAGGCATAAGGCATGAGGTGTTAAACGCGAAAAATCATATCAGAGAAGCGCAGATTATCGCTCAGGCAGGAAAGAAAAATGCTGTTACTGTGGCGACTAACATGGCAGGACGAGGCGTAGATATCATACTTGGTGGCGAAAGTCCGAAAGGTAAAGATGGTAAGCCTCCAGCTAGCAAAGACTTGAAGCAATGGGAAAAAGATCATAAAGAGGTTTTGGAACTAGGCGGATTGTACGTGATAGGTACAGAGAGGCACGAGTCGCGTCGTATCGATAATCAGTTACGCGGTAGATCAGGACGTCAAGGTGATCCCGGGGCAAGTAGATTCTATGTGTCTTTAGATGATGACATCATGAGACTTTTTGGAGGAGATCGGATATCAGGCCTTATGACCCGATTTAAAATGGAGGAAGATGTGCCTCTAGAACATCCTTTGGTATCCCGTTCTATAGAGCATGCCCAGGTGAAAGTAGAAGGTTTTAATTTCGATATCAGAAAACATTTAGTCGAATATGATGATGTGTTAAATAAGCAAAGAGAAATAATTTATGGCTTAAGAAGGGAAGTTTTAAACCAGGAAATATCCAAAAAGTCTATTGATACTGATGGAAAAGACTTAAAGAGGGAGGTTTTAGAGAGGGTAGATAAAACGATTGACACTTTAGTAAATTTAGGGTCTATCGATATCGATCAGGATGGAAAGAATGAGTCGGTTAATGGAAAAATTCTCGAGAGATTTTTAACTATCATTCCTTTTGATGAAGCATCGCGTAAGCAACTAGAAAAACAACTAATGCAGTTTAATGACGTAAGTGAAAAATCGGATTTTCTGAAAAATATCGCCCATGATATTTATGAGAAGAAAGAGAAACAATTTGGTAGCGAAATCAGTAGAAGCATGGAAAAGTTCGTCATCTTAGGATCCATTGATAGATTGTGGATGGATCATCTGAGTGCGATTGATGATTTAAGGGGAGGCATAGGTCTTCGCGGTTACGCGCAGAAAGATCCGCTTATCGAGTACAAAAACGAAGCGTTTAAAATGTTTGAACAATTACTTTTCGCGATAGATGATGAGATAGTGAATAGAATTTATAAGATACAGGTACAAGCTCCGCATCATCAGCATCCGCACGTACACGCAAGTACGAATGAGGGAGAGATAGTAGAAAGCTTGGAGCGAAGAGCAGAAGGTAAGAAGCTTAGGGCAAAGAGTATGGGGCAAAGTGTTGAAGCGCAAGTTAATACATCTTCAGAAAAAAAACCTATTAAGTTAGGTCGAAATGATCCCTGCTGGTGTGGATCAGGAAAGAAGTACAAGCGCTGCCACTATCCTGACTAGTAAAGCGCAGTCCTGAGCCTGTCGAAGGATAAGAAGTGCCATTACCCGAATTAAATAAATGAACATACCTCCAAATGCGAAAAGGGTTTTTAAGGGAATAATTTTTGATGTGTATCATTGGGATCAGGAAGTGTTTGATGGATCTACTGAAACATTCGAGATGCTGAAGCGCCCGAACACGATAGAGATAATCGCGACCAGAAATAATAAGATTTTACTTTCACACCAGTCACAGCCAAATAAACACGATTTTTACTCGCCTTTCGGCGGGCGTGCTGAGGAAAATGAAGAACCATTGTTCACTGCGAAAAGGGAATTATTAGAAGAATCAGGTTTATCATCAAATGATTGGGAATTGTTGAAGATCTATGAACCGATACATAAAATGGATTGGCAGATTTATTTGTATGTCGCGAGAAACTGCGAAAAGACGAATGAACAGAAACTAGATGCAGGTGAGAAAATAGAAATTATAGAATGTACTTTCGAAGAGTTTATTAATATAGTAGAGTCTGAAAAATATTGGGGAAATGAGTTAGTTTTAGATATTTTAAAGATGAAAGGAAAAGGAACACTCGAAGAGTTCAGGAAGAAGTTATTTTTTAGCTGAGACGTCGATTTTCCAAATAGGGCTGCGTGATAGTCTACTTAGGTGACAGTTTAATTTAATACTAAATAATAAAAATCATATTATAATTTATTGTTATTGTACCCAGAATACAGCATAGATTCCTAATAATTGCTTTGTAATTACTTATCGTTTCTGTTATCCTAAAATCAGACGTTCTTTTACGTCTTACTTATGTTGGAAAAGCTTAAAGTCTATTTCCTGCGTCCTAGATTTACATTAAGTAGATTGCAATTTAACCTAATAGCTGTAATATTTATATCTTTTGGCTTAACTATCGGTGTCTATCTTACTCTCTCAAATTTCATTCCCCGCATTTTCGCATCTGCATCGCCTTGGACGCAGACAGACTGGAGCGGGGGAACTTCTTCCGGAACTGTTAATTCTACGGTCACAACCTCTTCTGAAGTTTCAAATACTGATCCAACTACTTCAGTAGGAGATATTACTCTTGCGACAAATACGGGTTGGTATAACTCGTCGTGGAAGTATAGAAGAAAGCTAACTCTTGATAATACTACGTCTAATCTAGGGGTTACATCAGAAGCATTAACCGATTTTCCGGTTCTTGTTGTTTTGACCTCCTCAAATATCGACTATTCAAACACACAAAATTCTGGTCAAGACTTAAGATTCACAGATTCTAATGGCACAACGCTTCTTTCTTATGAAATAGAGAAATGGGACGAATCTGGAACTTCTTATGTGTGGGTAAAAGTCCCGCAAATAGACATAAACTCCAGTACAGACTACATTTATATGTATTACGGAAATTCGGGTGCTTCGGATGCACAATCGGCAACAAATGTTTGGGATAGCTCATACAAAATGGTTCAACATTTTGCAGAAACTTCAGGAACTACAACTTCTGACTCCACTTCAAACGATAATGACGGAGCCAAAGTTTCGTCTACACAACCAGCATCTACAACAAGTGGAAGGATAGGTAATGCGCAGTCGTTTAGTAACAACCAAACCGATTTTATTACTTGTGGAACCAATAATGTTCCCACAACTTCGCCTGTAACTTTAGAAGCTTGGGCATACTATGCGGCAGATCAACCTGGTGGTTATTATTCCTATGTCATGCAACTGGGTAATTACAATAATGATATCTTTGCCATGGCTAGAGAAGCAGGAACGAACCTATTGTATTATCCGCAAGCGGGACAAATACGAACTGGACCCGTGCTAGCTACAGGGCAATGGCTTCACCAAGTAATAGTTTTTAATTCAAGTCCTCCGTATGTGGCGTTTTATATTAATGGCGTGTCTCAATCCGTAACACAACCTTCAGCACCCGTAGCTCCGGGAAGCGCAGTTTGTAATATTGGAAGGTACAATGGTCCAAATTGGTACATATACGGCTTGATCGACGAAGTTCGTATTTCAAGCTCTGTTAGAAGTGCAGCTTATGTTGCAGCCTCATATCATTCTGAGACAAATGATTTTGTTAGTTTTGAGTCTCAAGTTGGAACCTACGCTTCGTCAGGAACTCTTACTTCAAACATTCTTGATTCAGAACAGCTTTCGGCTTGGGGAACTTTAACTTACTCAGGCAGTGGTTCAACAATAGGGGTAAAGGTCCGAAGTTCTAATTCTTCAACCATGTCTGGAGCTGATGATTGGTCATCTTGTTCTTCTGTCTCTTCGGGAACTGATCTGTCATCTACTGATTGTGCAACCGATGGAGAAAGATACATCCAGTACCAAGTTATTCTATCGACAGCAGATCAGACAACAACACCCACTTTTCAGGATATCTCAATAGCTTTCTCTTCTTATGACACTACTTCCCCTACCACCAACGCTTCATCTATCAGTATGGCTACAGCTTCAAGCGGTGGAAGAAGTATCTCAAGTAATGGTTGGAATAACGCTTCCGGTCCTTACTTCTCATGGACAGCTGGAGCGGATAATGTAGGAGGATCAGGGCTAAAAGGATATTGTCTTTATCTGGGAACCGATAGCGCCGGTAATCCCGCTACGGCAAAAGGCGTGCTTGGCACATCTCCCGTATCTACGACAGGCTCAACTTGTCAATTTATCGCTTCTTCAACGAATATAGATTTGAATACAAGTGGGTATTTGGGATCTGCATTAACTGATGGATCGACCTACTATCTAAATATTAAAGCAATTGATAATGGGAGTAATGTATTTTCTGGGTCATCTGCTCAATTTCAATTTAGACAAGACGCTACAGCACCGACTAATGTTTCATATATCTCTGCGGCTTCAGGAAGCTTCGGTAATGTTGCGGACATGAACTTCAACTGGCCGGTATCAGGAGGAAGTGCTGCATCAGATAGTAACGCGGGAGTTCTTGGCTATCAATACCAGCTCAACTCATCATCAGGAACCTGGAAAGGAACGAATACGTCATCTACCTGTAGTCTGGATTATATTCCTGCCGCAACTGCAAATTATACATTTACTGCTGATGATGAAGACGATGTGCAAACTGGGACGAATGTCATTTATTTTAGAACTGTCGATTCATCTTGCAGTACTTCATCAAGCTCAACTTATAGAACTGCCTCTATTTCATACGGAGGAGCAGCGCCGACGTTTGCAGTCTCATGTGATTCTACGTCTGGTGTTGCAGTTGCACCTTCAAGCGCTACTTCAAACTCTTTCGAACTTGTATGGGATGACGCGACTCCTTCATCGGGAAGAACTGTGAGTAAGTATTACTACATGATTAATACATCTCCGCCTTCAACTCTTTCAACCATTATATCAAATACTTCAACGTATATTTCAAATAACACAAATACATCGGTAGGCGTAGGAGCACTAACAGGATCGGTGCGAGGATCCAATACGGTATACGTAGTCGCGGTAGATGACGCAGATAATTACTCAGGAAGCAATTGTGTTAAAGGTACATACACGCTAAATTCCACCAATCCTGATCCGCCTCTCAATCTGGCAGCGACAGACGCTTCGGTGAAAGCATCATCTCTGTGGCGTGTTTCATTGGGTTGGACTGTGCCAGCCTATAAGGGTACAGGCTCACTTACTTATAAAATTCAACGATCCATAGATAATTCAATCTGGACAGACGTAACTATCACAACCGGTACTTCATACATTGATACAGTTAGTGAGTCAAGGCTTTACTACTGGAGGGTAGGAGCTTATGACACAAGTTCAGATTCTCAGTCCAATCCATCATACGCAACTGCTGTCTCACTTACTCCAAAAGGCACATATACGGATGCGTCATCACTCTCCTCAGGCCCAACAGTTTCAAGTATTACGACGAAAAAAGCGAAAATTACCTGGTCGACCGGTAGAAGCTCTGATTCTAAAATTCAATATGGTACGAAATCAGGAGATTACTTTACAGAAGAGCCCAGTAACTCAGTTCAGACAACCGATCATACTATAAATTTGACCAATCTTTCTCCTGGTACTACCTACTATTACAAAGCGAAATGGACTGATGAAGACGGGAATACCGGGATTTCTTCAGAAAAAACATTTACGACAGAACCAAAGCCATTGGTAACCGAACCGAATCCTAAGTCGCTTTCTCTTACTACAGCCACTATAGAGTATACAGTGAAAGGAGCAAGCAAAGTGAAATTTTATTATGGTAAGACCACGGGATTTGGCACGACTAAAGATGTAAGTACTTCAATAACGGAAACAACCTATACTACGACCCTTGAAGATTTAGAAGATGGTGTTAAATATTTCTACAGAATTAATACTTTTGATACAGATGGGACTGAATATGAAGGAGATGTGCAGTCTTTTACTACTTTACCCAGACCGCGAATTTCTGAAGTTCGTATTCAGCAGGTAGCTAAAACCGCTCAACCTACAGCTCTCATTACGTGGAACACTAATACGGAAGTATCAAGCATAATAACTTATTTTCCTCAAGGACAGTCTGACGAAGCGCGAGATGAAGTTAATATAGCATTGAAAATAGGTGAACATCAGATGATTATAAGAGGTCTTCTACCTCAAACAAAGTATTCGCTTATTGTAAAAGGCCGTGATAAAGCGGGAAATGAGGCTGAATCAGACTTACATACGTTTACTACAGCCACAGATACCAGACCCCCGCAGGTTACTGATTTAAAAGTAGAAGGAACGAGTACTTCAAAGACTGCGGGTAGCGGAGGACAGAATCAAAAATCACAACTTGTGATATCGTGGAATACAGATGAGGCAGCAACTTCACAAATAGAGTACGGAGAAGGTACAGGAACTTCTTATGCCCAGAAAACGCAAGAAGATTCAAAACTCACATTCAATCATGTTGTCGTAATTTCAGGACTCACTCCCTCAAAAGTTTACCACTTGCGAGTGATTGGCAAAGATAAAGCAGGCAACATCGGAAACTCTATAGATACGGTGACTATTACACCGAAATCCAGTGACAATGCATTAGATCTTGTCATTACCAACTTACAGCAGATATTTGGATTTATAGGGAGATAGAAATGGTTATACAAACATGTATTTAGTGTAATTTAAAAAAAAAGAGATATGAGGATAATTAAAAACATTTTATACCATCTGTTATTTAGAAAACTGACTCTTGCTAAGTGGCAGTGGAATATATGGGCTGTGTTTATCTTCTTCTTTGGTGCGGGTTTTTCACTGTTTATATTTACTAAAGAAATACTACTGCCAAATGTTTTTGCAGCTACAAATCCCTGGACGCAGACTGACTGGAGCGGCGGAACATCAAGCGGAGTTGTAACTGGCACAGTGACTACATATGATTCTGCAAATAGTGTTAATACATCAACAAGCGGTCAAATATCACTGGCAAGTGTAGAAGAGGCATCAAATACTGATTTTGAAACTAACCTTACAGGTTGGGCAGGAGGTGTCGCTCCTAATTCAATTTCTGGGCTTCGCTTTTGGTACAAAGCTGATGCTATCAGTGGACTTTCAGATGGAGCAAATGTATCTAGCTGGACAGATTCTTCAGGAAACGGTTATACCGCAACCCAAAATGGCGCTACAGCAGTACCAATCTACAAAGAAAACATTTTGAATGGCAAACCCGTAGTAAGATTTGGTACTTCGGCTATAACATCGTTAGTTGTAGCGTCACAAACTCTCTCAAACAGAACCCAATTTGCAGTTGTCACTAAGAACGGAGATCCACAAGGTTCATACCATTCTGTAATTTTGCAAATGGGAGCTCCTTACTACCAATTTTACTCTCCTTCGGGTAGTTCAGTTATGGTTTATTACCCTGCAGGCGCAATAAATGGAGATACATTTTCAGGAACACAGCTGCTCGTAGGAAAAACAGGACCTTCAGGAAGTGTTTTTTACATGAATGGCGTGCAAAAAGGAACAAGTGGCGCTACTGGTTCAAGTATTACAGACGCATTTCAAATAGGTTCGTATACACCTGGAAATTATGGCTTAAAAGGTGATATAGCAGAAATAATTATGTTTGATTCGGCGTTATCAGATGCTGATAGAAAAAGTATTGAGGCCTATTTGCAAGCTAAATACGCCGTATCCTCAGAAAGTGTAACAATCACAAGAGACACTGGAACAAAATATGCTGGTTTAGCTTCATTAAAAGCTGTTGCTGGTACTAATGGTGGAAATATCACACAGACCATAAACGTCGGAGATACTAATAACTATCTAATGTCTGCGTACGTATACACAGATGGATCTAGTGTAAGTAGTTCGGATGTAGAGCTTTATTACAACAATGCTGTTGTTTCATCAACCTTTACATCAGTTGGCTCAGGGTGGTATAGAATGACGGGGAATATAACAGGCGCAAATGCAAATAGATTGTATGGATTTCAAGTTAAAGCAAGCAAAACTGTCTATGTCGATAATTTTAGCGTTAACTCATATGCGGTCTCAGGTACTCTCACCTCAAATATTTTTGATAGCGAGCAGTTATCTGCTTGGGGTACATTAACATATACCTCTTCAGGTTCTACTGTGTCAGTGAAAGCAAGAACTTCTAATTCGTCAACCATGGTAGGGGCTACTGATTTTGCTTCATGTAACGCAATTACTTCAGGGACAGATATTTCATCAAATAACTGCGTGACAGACGGTCATCGGTATCTTCAGTACCAGATAACCCTTTCTACATCGGATCAGACAACTACTCCAACATTTTCAGATATTTCAATAGGGTTTAGCTCGTTCGATACGACTGCACCGACGACGAATGCTTCATCGATTACTATGGCTGTTTCATCTGGGGGAAGAAGTATATCAAGTAATGGTTGGAATAATGCTACCGGACCATATTTCTCTTTTACTGCAGGATCTGATAATGTAGGAGGATCCGGACTAAAAGGATATTGCTTGTATCTTGGTACAGATTCAGCCGGTAACCCGTCAACTGCCAAAGGAGTACTTGGTACTTCTCCCCTGTCTACAACAGGTTCAACCTGTCAATTTATTATCTCCACAACCAACGTCAATCTGTCAACCGTAGGATACCTTGGTTCTTCACTTACCAATGGATCAACATACTATCTCAATATCAAAGCCATAGATAACGGAAACAACATATTCGGGGGTTCATCTGCACAGTTTCAATTCAGACAAGACGCTGTAGCACCGACTAATGTTTCATACGTATCAGCTCCATCGATAGTATTTGGAAACATAGACGATATGAATTTCTCTTGGCCGACGAGTGGCGGAAGTGCTGCAAGCGATGCCAACTCAGGAGTTATAGGATGGCAGTATTCGCTGGATTCAGGATCCACTTGGCGTGGCCCTGATACCGAGTCTACACTCGGAATAACCTATATAGAAGATGATGGTAGTACAAGTAGTCACACACTTTCTGATGCAGCAGACGGTTCTGACATAGCAGAGGGTATAAATACTGTTTACCTAAGGACAGTAGACGAAGCAGGAAACTTCTCTTCCGGTTCAACTTATCGTACAGCACCTCTTAATTTCGGCGGTGAAGCACCAAGCTTTGCCATAGCGTGTGATTTAACTTCCGGTATTACAGTAACGCCTTCAACATCCACTTCAAATTTATTTGCCTTGTCTTGGGACAGTGCCGCCGCTACAGGCGGAAACTCAGTTGCAGGTTATTACTATATGATAAATACAAGCCCACCATCAACGCTCTCAACTCTTGAGAGCAATAGCACTTCATACATAGCAACTTCAGCTACAAGTGTATCTGCCACTAAGCTGACAGGATCTGTCAAGGGAACTAATACTGTATATGTAGTTGCTTACGATGATGATAATAATTATTCTCAAAGCAATTGTATAAAGGGTATATACACGCTAAATTCCACACTTCCTGACCCGGTAGCAAGCCTTTCTGTCTCAGACGCGTCGATCAAATCAGATGAATTATGGAGAGCTTCTCTTACTTGGAGCGA
>CAZNVI010000001.1:48818-86030 GCA_964576705.1 uncultured Gammaproteobacteria bacterium
ATGTAATTATTCAGTATACCGTAAAAGGAGCAAGTTCAGTGAAATTTTATTACGGTAAAACCACGGGATTTGGCGCGACTAAAGAAGTAAGTACTTCGACAAGCGAGACGACGTACACCACAACACTTGAAGATTTGGAAGATGGAACCAAATATTATTATAAAATAAATACATTTGATGGCGAAGGAAGCGAGTATGAAAGTAATATATTAACTTTCGAAACCCTTCCCCGCCCCCGCATCACAGACGTTAAAGTCCAGCAGGTCGCCAGAACAGCCCAGCCCAGTGTTTTGGTAACCTGGACTACAAATACTGAAGTCTCAAGCATAGTTACATATTATCCGCAAGGAAATGCGAGTGAAGCCAGAGATGAAGTGAATGTTGCGTTAAAAAAAGGAGAACATCAGATGATCGTACGAGGGTTGTTCCCCCAAGCTCGATACGCGATGATCATAAAAGGTCGTGATAAAGCCGGAAATGAAGCAGAATCAGATACTCAGACATTTACAACCGCTACTGACACCCGTCCACCTCAGATAACAGGCCTTAAAGTAGAAGGAGCAAATACTTCACAAGCTGTATCGGGAGGACAGAAACAACAACAGCAGCTTGTAGTGTCCTGGAATACAGATGAAGCTGCTACGTCGCAGGTAGAATTCGGTGAAGGAACCGGATCAACATACAGTCAGAGAACTCAGGAAGACAGCAATCTGGCTTTTAATCATGTAGTCGTCATCTCAGGATTATCTCCATCAAAGGTTTATCATCTGCGTGTCTTATCCAAAGATAAAGCAGGCAACAGCGGAAACTCTATAGATACGGTGACTATTACGCCGAAATCCAGTGATAATGCATTAGATCTTGTCATCACCAACTTACAGCAGATATTCGGATTTATAGGGAGATAGGAAATATTAGTCGTTATAACTTTTTTATAATTCTAAAGTACGGCAATACCTGAGTTTTTTATATATAATAAACAATATGAATACGGTAATAAATGTAAGTAATTTAACTAAAACTTTTGTTGTAGGCGCGCAGGATGTGCAGGTTTTAAAGGGTTTGAATTTCGATATCGAACGGGGAGAATTTGTGGTAATTATCGGGCCTTCAGGTTGTGGAAAATCTACACTCCTTCATACTTTACTCGGCCTGGAAGTTCCGACGACAGGATCAGTAACAATTTTGGGGAAAGATTTATATAAAAATACAGTTGAAGATGACAGGTCTGAATTTCGTAAACAGAAAATTGGAATGATTTATCAGCAGGCGAACTGGATCAGAGCTTTTAGTGTAGTAGAAAATATTACATTCCCTTTGCTTTTACGGGGTGTTAATAAAAGTGATTTGATGATAAAAGCGTCTAAAGCTTTAGAATCAGTGGGAATGATGAATTGGGCTTTTTATTTGCCATCCGAATTATCAAGCGGGCAACAACAAAAAATTGCGTTGGCCCGGGCAATAATAAATGATCCGGAAATTATAATTGCTGATGAGCCGACAGGTAACCTGGATTATATTTCAGGCCAGGATTTAATGCAGCATCTTAGTGTATATACAAAAGCAGATAAAACCATTTTAATGGTTACACATGATTTGGAGTATCTTAGATTCGCGACAAAAGCTATTCGCATGCTGGACGGTAAGATAGTAGATATTTATGAAGAAAAAGATATTAAAAAACTGACTGAGTCGGCTGATTCTAAAAGAGGCGTAGGGAAAGTAATTAATTTACAGGAAGCATAGATGCAATCACCAAAGAGATTTTTTTTCAAAAAAAAGGACACTGTTAATTCAGTAGAATTTCAACGTGCTAAAAAAAATAAATTTAATTTTGTACAGACCTTTAAATTAGTATATAGGATAATCAAGCAGGCATTAGAATTCTTTGGATTACTTTCAATTTATTTCACGTATAAAATATTAGATAAAATTATTCTCGTCCGATTATTACCCCCTAAATTTAGAGTTCGTTTTCAGCCGCGTTTGTTGAAGCTGTATATAGGCTTAGTTTCAAAAATAGACAGTAATAGAACGGATTCGATAAGCAGATTAGATCTTATTGAATTATCAATTAAAAATATGAGACTTAAGAAAACCCGGAGTATTATCACCATAGGAGGCATGGCGATAGGCATAGGCGCTATAGTCTTTCTTGTATCTATTGGTTACGGTCTTCAAAATCTGGTCATAAACCGCGTAGCAAGACTTGAAGAGATGAGGCAGGCTGATATTGTAATAGGAGCAGGGAGCGCAGTGAAAATTAATGATAAAGCTATTGCAAATTTCAGCAATCTTTCAGGAGTGCAATCGGCTTTACCGATGATTTCCGTTGTCGGACGAATAGACTTCAATAATTCAGTTAGCGATATGGCAGTTTATGGCGTAACGAGAGATTTTTTAATGCAGTCGGCAATAAAACCCATAAGAGGTAAAATTTTTGACAGCAACCAGACGGTGATTAAAGTTAATATAGGTAAAGATGTGGCTGGTGTGTCTGATACAAGAGCAATTGCTAAAGTCGGATCGGAAATACAGCCTGTCGAATTCTGGATTGAGCCTGAAGTGTGGGTCCGGGTCCGTGCCAATCCAGACATAAATGCCCCGATAATAGGATATACTAAGCGGTTAGAGGGTAAGCAAACAGGACTGGAAGTTTGGGGATCTAAATACCTTTCAGAAGATAACAGCGGAAAAGCAGGGATTGACAATGATGGTAGAACTCTTGGGAAATGGATAAAATCAGAAGTATTGTTATGGAAAGTAGGTGATTGCGATCAGGTTAATCCTGATTGTGAGGGTGGAAGATTTCGAATACTTAAAGATGTTAACGGGCATCAGATTAGCGAAAAAGGATATTTTGCAGAACTAAATTTGACGTTGGAAGGAACTATTATAAAAACAGGGAATAGCAGTGTATTGGGCATGAGATCGGAAAGGACATTAGCTGCCACAGATAGCTCTGAAACTATACTTGAATCAGAAGATTTTGTGGAGATTGCGTCAGAGGCCGGTATGGTTGAGCCTCCTGAAACTAAAACAGTAAAACTTACAAGCAAAGCAGAGCGTTTAGCAGTCGTAAATCAGTCAATGTTGAAAATATTAGGTATTGCTGAAGATCAAGCTGTCGGCAAATCATTCTCGGCGAAGTTTGTGGTAACAGGAAATTTATTGGAGAATACGGAAGAGAATTTAGAATCTGTTCCCGCGGAGTATAAAATAGTCGGGGTAGTGCCTGAAGGGGATGCTCCATTTTTCTACGTACCTTTTACTGATCTGAGATCATTGGGAATCTCAAATTATTCTCAAGTAAAATTGGTAACTGAAAATCCGAAAAGACTTTCTGATGTTCGTACACAGGTTGAAGCAATGGGATATATGACTACCAGTGTGGCAGACACTGTAACACAAATTGAAAGTTTATTTAGCACATTACGGACAGTTTTAGCATTGCTTGGTATGGTAGCATTAGCTGTCGCGACGTTGGGAATGTTTAATACTTTAACGGTGTCGCTTCTTGAAAGGACCAGAGAAGTAGGCCTCATGAAAGCTATGGGTATGAAGTCTGAGGAGGTAAAAGAATTATTTTTGACTGAGTCTATGATCATGGGCTTTTTCGGCGGAATGTTAGGGTTGCTGTTAGGTTTTATAGCAGGAAAGCTATTAGGATTACTATTGACGATTTTTGCGGCATTCAAAGGCGCTGGAATAATCGATATTTCATATATACCGCCTGCGTTCGTATTTATAATTTTAATTTTGTCTTTAGTCGTGGGAGTTGTCACAGGCATTTATCCCGCTAGGCGCGCCACCAAAATATCAGCATTAAATGCTTTAAGATATGAATAATTTCAAAGAATATATGTCGATAGAACTTCGAGGTATCTTCATCTTGTTTAAATAAGTTTAGTAGAAAGTTATTTTTTAGTTGAGACGTCGATTTCCCAAATAGGGCTTATGGTATGGAATGGTTGTCTTTTCAAGCGGGTGTATAAATAAACGAAAAAATATAAAATTGCCGATCTGGGATGAAGTAATACTTCATACATGATTGATTTTAAAGAAGAAGTAAGTGGGATATTGTATTCGGATTGTATATCAAAATTGAAATACTGTTTTAACTCAGTTGATGAGAATTGATATCTACTTGAAGGACCGATTTGGTCTTTAATCGATTGAGGACAGCGGATATAAACGATAGATTTATCAGAGCGAACGAACTCTCCACTTACCCTCTTATTTTCAAGATATAGATACATATCTCCATTTACTATATTTTCCCGAATGTTGAATTTTTTTAATGTTTTCGTTTTAAATGATAGACATCTACCACTTGCTGAAAGATAATTTTTTCCGTTATTCCATAACTCTGTAGTTTTGTCGACAAACCTTACCATAGATGTCATACTTTCCTCAAAAAGCGTTTCAGGAGAAAGTGGTAATATTCGAGTTCCTACCATGGTTGCATCGGGATTATTCTCGAAGGTTTTGACAATTTCAAAAATAGTATCAGATCTAAAAGTAATATCATCTTGAGTAAAAATAAAGATATCACTTTTAGTTTTATCTATACATTGTTTAAGTTTTTGAAACTGACTTCCAGGAGTAGGGTTCCAGTAGACTTCAGCCCTTAGTTTTTCGAGTTTTTGCTTTAATTCCTTAGAAAGCGGTGTGCTATCTGCGACTATGATACATCTGATGTTTTTTACACCATTTGATGAATAAATCGTCTGTACTGTCTTTAATAAAGAATTACCAGCGTATCTGGTCGGAATTCCTACTGTAATTGTGGGTTGCTTATTCATTTCAGGAAAATAATTTCGTTTGTTCGTTTCGGAGTTTATCTGATAATCTATTTTCCGGAAGAATGATATCGTCGTAAGAGATGGCTTCATCTTTTTTGACATCTTTTATTAATACACAGTCTTTAGAAAGTCCCATGGGTAAAAGATTTTCCTTAAGACTTGTTTCATAATTCTCAAGCATTCCATAAGCGGTGAATCCTCCGATGCCGTCTAATACTTCACCTTTCTTAAGATCTCTTTTCGCCATTGTTATGACATCACAGACTGGTCCTGAAAGAGGGGCTAAAGTCGCATCTTTTTCAAGCACTGCTTTTGCGACACTTATGTGTGTTTCGAGTGTACATAGATGATAAGGTCTATAAAACATATAATAAGGCCCATCACCCATCTTATACATCCTTAGGTATTTTTGTTTTTCCGGATTATCTGTATGGGCGATTATGAAAACGCCGAAGCTTGGTTCTGCACCAAGTATATAATCTGTTATTCCTCCGTTTTTTAATAAATCATCTAAGGGAAACTTCGTGATAGCATCATTGACATGGGAAACTTTTGGTCCATACATACCACGAATACCTGCTTTTAAACCTGTAGCATTGCCTACAGTAGCCATTTCCATAGCTATTTTCGTTCCATCGACTGCAGTCGTTGCAAGTAGCGGACTTTGATTATTTTCTTTCGCCCATTGTTTTTGCGTTTCAGGTGTCCGGAAATGATCCAATACGCTTTTAATATTCCCAGCAACTACAGGAGTAAGTCCAAGGAGTTTTACGTATCTATAAAGATTCATAATCACACCTGGTTGGTCACCATCTGTTTGCGTATAGATGACATCATTCTTATCAGCGTAGTATTTTAAGACAGGGCCTAATGTACTGTCTAATTCAGCATTTATCAGAACAATATGTTTTTTATTTTCTATAGCTTTTAAGGCGATATTTGCTCCGAATTCTACATCTCCCGTGGCATCCACAATTACATCGATATATTTAGATTCACAAAGAATTTCCGGATTATCAGTTATTATGTATTCCCCTTTTACGAGTAATTGTTCAAACGCCGCTTTATTACTCGTTTGATTTGCGGTGATATTGGCCTTTTTGTAAATTAAATCTGCCTTAGAGGTAGTTTTATTTGAAATGGCGACAAGTTTCATTCCCATGGGGTTTGATAAGACTTGCAATGCGAATCCAGATGCAGCATAACCAGCACCGATTAATCCGACACGGATAGGCTTATTTTTTTTTTGAAGATTACCAAGGGTGATATCTATATTCATATTTTTCAGAATATCTGAATTTCAGGAATAGCGACCACGAATTTACCACCCCATTCACGGATGAAAGATAACTGTTCACTAACTTCAGTTTTTAGGTTCCAGGGAAGGACCAGTACATAATCCGGCTTGGTTTCTTTAATTTTATCAGGTTTAAAAATAGGGATATGAGTTCCCGGTAGGCATAGGTTTTGTTTATGGACATTTCTATCGACAGTGTATGAGATATTTTCTGTTCCGACACCACAAAAGTTTAATAAGGTATTTCCTTTCGCAGGAGCACCGTATCCTACTATAATTTTTCCTTCAACCTTAGCATCACTTATAAAGTTCAGGAATTTTTTCTTAGTGTTTATTACGTTTTCTTTAAACTGTGAGTAAAAATTTAAATCTGTATAGCCTGCATTTATTTCTCTCGTTCGAAGTTCATTCACTCTTTCCGTCACCGGTAGTAAAGTGTTTTCCGTATGTTTTACGAAAATACGAAGTGATCCGCCGTGAGTCGGTATTTCCTCGACATCAAAAATCGTCATGCCATGATGAGCAAAGATTTTTTCAGCTGTTATAAGTGAATAATATGAGTAATGTTCATGATAGATGGTATCAAATTCATTGTGGTCGATAAGGTTTTTTAAATGTGGAAATTCTATAGTTATAACACCTGTAGGTTTTAATAGTATTTTCATTCCTCCTACAAAATCATTTATATCTGGCACGTGAGCAAAGACATTATTGCCTAAAATCAGATCTGCATATTTATTCTCAGAAGCTAATTCTTTAGCAGTTTGTACTCCAAAGAATTTAACGACTGAAGGAATCCCTTTTTTTAAAGCTACCTCAGCGACATTTGCACTTGGCTCAATCCCCAGAACCGGAATATTTTTTTCTTTAAAATATTGGAGAAGATACCCGTCATTACTGGCGAGTTCCACGACTAAGTTTTCATTTGTAAAATTAAATCGTTTTACCATCATCTCTACATAGTCTTTGGCATGTTTCAGCCAACTGTCTGAATATGAAGAAAAGTAAGCATATTTATCGTTAAAGATCTTTTCTCGTTCTACTACATTCGGTAACTGTACGAGGAAACATGACTCACAGACATAGGTATGTAATGGGTAAAACTGTTCATCTTTAAACTGCTCTTCTTTCAGAAAATCATTCGCGACAGGTGACATACCTAAGTCTACGAAGGTGTGTGTAAGTGGTGTTTGGCAAAACCGACATGAAAGTTTAGTATCCATATTATTTATAGGTAAAGAGATATTCATCTGTGATCTGTCCTGTTTTCCGTAAGTATTCAATCATTTTAATTCTTGTAAAAGCCCGTGATTCAAACTGTTCCTTCGTTAATTCTATCCGCTCAAAAATACTCTTTAATTCTCTTACGCCGTATGCAATGTCTCGAGTAGCTGAGAAACCAGGAAGTTTTGTGTTTATTTTCTCAAATGACACGCGATATGACCTGGTATCGCCGTTATTCTCTCCTATATAAATCTCGCATCCCGGGAACTCTTTTTTTACTATATTAGCTACATCGATTATGCGGTAATTTCCGTCATTTTTTCCTACATTAAATGTTTGTGCATGAATCGTTTCAACAGGAGCAGTAAGAGCTGCGGCGAAAGCTTCTGAAACATCGAGAATGTGTACTAGCGGACGCCAAGGTTTCCCGTCACTTGATAAACGAATTTGTTTGTCTACGAAAGCAACACCTGTAAGGTTATTCACTACCAAATCGAAACGGAGTCTTGGAGATGCACCGAAAACTGTAGCATTGCGAAGAAACACAGGGGAAAAGTTATCATCAGCGATTTTTTTTAAGTCATTTTCAACTAGTAACTTACATTTAGCATATGTTGTTTGGGGATTGGTAGCGGACTCTTCAGTAACTATATCTTCTGTAGCTATGCCGTATACACTACAGGAAGAGCTATAAATATACCTCTTAACACCCGCCTGTTTGGCTTTCTTTGCGAATTCTATAGCTGCCAGATGGTTTATGGCATAAGTAGTTTTTTCATCTAGTTGTCCGAGGGGATCATTTGAAAGATCAGCTAGATGAATTACAGCATCAAACCCTTTCAATTCCTCAGTTGATACTAGGCGGATATCTTTATTTATGACTTTTGGAGCTATTGAAATTCCATTATATAGCCATCCTTCACGATAAAATCCGGTATCTATACCGGTTACATCATGACCTTTTTTTGATAATGTTTGAGATAATACTGTACCGATATATCCATCGATACCCGTAATAAGTACTTTCATTTTATTTCCTCCAGATCAATTTCTTTCGGTAAGTGAGAGTAACGACCTTTAGTTATGCTTGTAAGTTGCTCAACCAAGATTTTATTTCCAGCAACTATACCTCTGGATAATACATCGTTGTTTTCCCCATCCAGATCACGCACAACTCCTCCAGCTTCCTCAACTAGTAAAGCTGCTTGTTGATCCCAAGGGCTTAATCCCCAGTGGAAATAAACTCCGGTTGCGCCTTGTGCTACTCGTGCAAGATTGAGCACAGCACTTCCATCACAGTGTAGCCAAGGGCGTTTCGTAATGTTTCGAGCTTTTAATTGTTTTATTAACTCAAGCTGCGTTCCGACATGTGCGTCATAGACTCGATCATCATAATATGGATCTGTAGACATGTGTGTTTCATGTAGATCTTCATCCTGTCTAACTTGACATTTTTTATCAGCCCTTGAGCTATCTGAGTAGTAACATCCTAAGCCTTTTTGTGCGTACCAAATTTCACCCGTAACAGGATTAGCAACTGCAACCGATTGCATCTTACCTTCTTCCATGAAGCCAACACAAGTTGAATATAACCCTTTCCTCAGCTCTTTTGCATTATTGGTTCCATCAAGCTCATCTACTATCCATAGACGGGGAATACTAAGAGGATTTTTCGGCCGATTATTAGATTCCTCGGCTAATACCGGATCTGCATACCCACTTTTTGCTAGTTGGTTAAAGATTGCATCGTGGGAAGCTTTGTCTGCTGCTGTTAAAAAATCATTGTCTCCACCTGATTTAACTTCAATCAATGTAGCTGGGGTAGCTTTTATTGCCTTCATGCTTTCCCAAGCCGCTGCTATAGCTGTAAGAGTTTCATCCCTTAAGGCGCGTCTTATTTCCTTAGGAACAAATAGATCCACAGTTTGAATAAACTCGTCCGAAAAATGAAGATTTTTCAATCTCACCAAGAATTCTTGATCAGTCATTTCTATTTCCATAGTTTTTTCCTTTACCATATTACCAGACTTTCCAGGGGGCTTTCCCTGACTGCCAAAGTTTCTCTAACACCATTTTGTCGCGTAATGTATCCATGCATTGCCAAAACCCGGTATGTTTATAGGCATTCAATTGACCGGCTTTTGCCAGATTTTCCATGGGTTCCTGTTCAAATACAGTATCATCGCCTTCTATATAATCGAATACTTTAGGTTCTAAAACCATGAAACCTCCATTTATCCAAGCGCCGTCGCCATTGGGTTTCTCTCTAAAGCTAGTAATTTTAGTATTTCCTTCAGAAAGACTGAAAATTCCGAAGCGTCCCGGCGGCTGTACAGCTATTACAGTCCCTATGACACCTTGTTTCTTATGAAATTCGATGGTGTCTTTTATATTTACATCACTTACCCCGTCTCCGTAGGTACATAGAAACGTTTCGTTTCCGACATAATCTTCAACGCGTTTCAGCCTTCCGCCAGTCATGGTATTTTCTCCGGTCTCAACGATGGTCACTTTCCATTTTTCAGCACCATTTTTATGGACTGTATGGGTATTGTTACCCATTTCGAAAGTAACATCAGAGTTGTATAGGGCATAATTTGCGAAGTATTCTTTAATTACGTGGGATTTATATCCGGCACAGATGATAAATTCATTAATTTCATAACTATGGTAAATCTTTAAGATATGCCAAAGTATGGGTTTTCCGCCTAGCTCCACCATGGGCTTAGGGCGAATCCCGCTTTCTTCACTTATTCTGGTACCAAAGCCTCCAGCGAGTATCACTGCTTTCATGGTCAACATTATAGGTCATTCTGAACCTAATGTCAACTATAGGCTTAGAGGGCAAAGTTTATAAATTTTTGTGCGTGTCTGAAGCAAGAAACGAAAATAACACTTTAAACTGAAGTTTTTTTCAAGTATAATAATCAGATAAGTAGCTATCTAACGGCGTCAAACCTCGCTTGAAAGCTAACTTCCCGATAAAAATATGCAGAATAAGGAACCAAAAAAGATCGGTATTGTAAATGCCGGCGGTGATTGCGCCGGAATAAATGCTGTAATTTCTGCTGTGGTGAAAAGCGGCACTAGTAAAGGATACGAATTTGTAGGCTTTGAAAGAGGTTGGGAGGGTTTACTTACCCCCCTAATGTATCGGTCATTAGATCTAAATTCGGTAAAGAATATCAGCTTTTTAGGTGGAACCATTCTGCGGACGACAAATAGGGGCAGGTTCGGGGGTAAAATAGGTGAAGGTGAAAAAGGGGTTATCCCTGAGAAAATCTTAAAAGAAGCAAAAGGACATCTGGATGAATTGGGAATAGAAGGACTAATATTAATAGGCGGTGATGGCACTATGACTGCAGGCTTACAATTGGCTGAGTTTGGGGTAAACATAGTAGGAGTCCCGAAAACCATAGACAACGATTTGGGAAGCACTGATCAGACATTCGGGTTTAGTACTTCTGTAGAGGTAGCCGTAGATGCAATCGATAAAGTACGAACGACCGCTTTCAGTCATGATCGAGTTATCTTCGTTGAGTGCATGGGACGTTACACCGGTTGGATTTCTCTTTTTGCTGGGCTTGCAGGAGGCTCAGATGCCATATTGTTACCTGAATTTACCTTCTCTCCTGAAAAATTTCTTAATTTTCTTCGCTCCAGAAGAATTGAAGGGGATTATTCCGCTGTAGTAGTAGTCTCTGAAGGGTTACGTTTAGGAGATAATTTAGTCCATTCCGGCACTGTGAGCTCAGAAGTAAAACTCGGGGGAGTGTCATTACAATTGATGCAACTTGTTGAAAGCCTGGCGCCTGATGAATTTGAGATGAGGAATGTAGTTTTAGGACATGTCCAACGTGGTGGTTCACCTAACGCTGAAGATAGGAATTTAGCGAAATCTTATGGAGTTGAGGCTATGGAAGCATATTCCCGGGGTGAATTTAATTCTATTGTTTGTTTAAAAGCAGGCATAATGAAGTCTGTACCAATTGAGGAAGCGGTAAAAACTTTAAAAAAGGTAACACCAGAAATTAGAGAATATCAAGTGGCTCAGAAGCTAGGCGTATATCTCCACTGACAGTTTTTAGAACACAATTCTTCATATGAAAAATAATCGTAATCTTATTATCATCGCGCTCATAGCCTTGGTAAATTCGATAGGTTACGGAATCATAATTCCAATTTTAGAAGGTTATACCAGTAGATTTGGCTTAAGTGACTTTCAGTTCGGATTACTCTTTGCGCTTTTTTCATTGTGTCAGTTCGTGGCTACTCCAGTAATCGGACGATTGTCTGATAAATACGGCAGAAAGCCACTCCTCGTAATTTCTCTTATCGGAACAGCGGTATCTTTTTTTATGATGGCCTTTGCGAAAAATGTCGAGGTCGTTTTTTTGGCTCGAGCATTAGACGGAATAACAGCAGGGAATATTCCGGTAGCTGCTGCAGTTATTTCAGATACGACTGAGATTAAAGACAGATCTAAAGGCTTTGCGGTTTTTGGTGCTGCATTCGGTTTCGGCTTTGTATTCGGACCTGCTATTTCAGCGTTTACAGTAGGGATATCTCAAGCATTTCCTTTTATTATAGCCGGGATTATTTCACTGCTTGCGGTATTCGCGACCATGTTTTTCCTGCCGGAAACTAATAAATATATAGGCCAAGTCAGGAGCGGGAAACTATTTGATTTCAAAGCCCTGTTACATGCGATACGTGATAAAAATGTCGGAAAAACATTTCTTATAACGTTATTTTATTTTTTGGCATTCGGTATTTTGATTTCCCGCTTCCAACCATTTGCCAGAAAAGTACTTATGCTATCAGAGCAGGAAATATCAATCATATTTATGATTTTTGGATTAGTAGGGCTCATCACTCAACTGTTCCTTTTGCATAAGATTACAAATAAGTTCGGACTTAAAAAAAGCTACAGCACTATGTTTATACTTATCGCAATAAGCTTCGCCGGTTTCTTTTTTACCAGAAATCCAACTGTTTTTGTAATGCTCTCAATACTTTTAGGTTTTGCAAATGCTGCGATTAATCCCTTAACACAGACTATTCTTTCTCGAGAAACCGATGAAAAATCACAAGGAACCATGCAGGGGTTAAATACTTCTTATATGAGTATCGGTAATATAGTAGGTCCATTAATTGCCGGTTTTTTAGCAACTTACAATGTATCGCTTCCGTTTTTAGCTTGCAGCCTTCTTTGTGTAATTTGCTTCTATCTTTCTTTTCATATTCTTAGCCCTCATGTGAAAAAAGAATCAGCTTTTTAATTAGCATACTGCTTTGGGTATCATTATTCAAAGGTTATAAAGCACCATTTCTTTCCTTCCTCTTACTTCCTTGTTATAAAATAATTACTTTTTAAATTTATTATGGGATTATTAATAGATAATTTGCGACATATAACGGAAGACTATAAAACGAATTTTAGTAATGTTTCCGTAAGTTTTCTCTTTAAGCTTACTTTAGTTGTCGGAGGCGTTATGGCAGCGATTTTTGCAGAATATATGACCTTACATTTCTTAACACTGCTTGGTTAAAATCTTATCGCAGTTAATCTAGAATACCTCTTGCTTTACGTGTACGTAGTTTTTCTATACTATAGTTATATGGAAGTAGTTTTTCTAAAAAACCTTTTTATCTTATTGTTCTCTTTCGGCTTCGTTTTTGCATTTCGTAACCTAAGATAACCTTCTGATTTTTGCTACGAAAAAACCTTCCATTTCAAGTGAAGGAAATATTCTCATAGTATTAATTATACTTTCATCAAATTTAGTTTTTTTCCATACCTTAATCGGTATGTCATGGTTAATTTTGATTTCAATACCTTCAAGTTTTACGTGTTTCCCTTCTTCTTTTAATAGCCAGTTAACGACTCCCTCATTTTCTTCAGGCGACAGAGTGCATGTTGAATAAACTATAACTCCTCCCGGTTTTGCAGCATAAAAAGCTGATCTGAGCATGCGCTTTTGAAGAAAAGATAATATCTTTATCTTTTTAAGTGACCAGTCTTTATATGATAAGGGGTCATTAGTATTAAAACGTCCTTCCATAGTGCACGGTGCGTCTACTATAACCTTATCAAAACAGTTTGGGTATTTTTTATATATAAACTCACCTGGGATTTGAGTTATTTTTACATTTTCGACTCCTTGGATATCAAGTATTGATTTTAATTTAAATAAGCGTTTAGGGCTGATATCATTTGCTACGATTGAGCCTGTATTTTTCATCAACTGGGCAATTTGGGTTGTTTTACTTCCCGGTGCGGCTGCGATATCCAGGATTGATTCATTAGGCTTCGGGTCAAGTATTAAAGCAGGAATCATACTGGATAGGCTTTGAATATAAAAAAAACCGTTTTTAAATAAGTCCGAATCCACAAGTGTACGTTTAGACCCAGATTTTATTAGCAGAGCATTAGCATGCCAACTAACTTTATCTGTCTTTATGTCGTTTTTATTTAATAAATCGATAAGCGTATCCTTATCGGTTTTCAGGGTGTTTATCCGGATAGATATAGGCTTTGGATCGCAATAAGACTTGAGGACTTCATTGAGTCTTTCATCTGGAACGATTTGCCTTACTCTCTCGATAAATTTTTCAGGAAGGTTTTGCCAACATGACATATGGATATTATAGCTTGTAATTTGAGCTTAGGGTATAGCTATTGCGCAGCCTCAGATTATGTGTTAAAGTTACTCTTTAGAAAATGATCTCAGATCTTGTAAAGTCACTAACTCCATCCCCGACTGTAACTCTTGACGCAAAGGTTAAGGATATGCAGTCCGCCGGAATTCCTGTAATCAATTTATGCGTCGGTGAGCCTGATTTCGATACGCCTTTACAGATACAAAAAGCAGCTGTAAAAGCAATGCAGGATGGATATACCCACTATTCGCAAGTGTCAGGCTTGCCAAATCTAAAATCACAGATCGCGGATAAGTTTTTTCGTGATAATAAAATTAAATATGATAACTCGGAAATAATTGTAGGATTAGGAAGTAAACCATTACTTTATTTAGCATATTTAACATTGCTTAATAAAGGAGATGAAGTGATCATCCCTGCACCGTCCTGGAATACTTTTGCAGAACAGGTGAGAATTTGCGGGGGAAAACCTGTTTTCGTAAACTTGAAACCACCTTTTAAACTTAAAGCAAAAGATATAAAAAATAAACTTACGAAAAAAACAAAAATTATTTTACTCAACAGTCCGTCAAATCCGACAGGGGCGGTTATAGAGAAAAAAGAGTTGATTGGCATAGCGAGTCTCGCCATAAAACATAATTTCTATATTATCTCTGATGAAATTTACGAAAAACTTTTATATAAAAATAAACATATATCTATAGCTTCATTAAATCAGAAGATAAAAGAAAGGGTCATAACTGTAAATGGTTTTTCTAAAGCGTATGCTATGACTGGTTGGAGGATGGGGTATGCCGGAGGGCCTAAGGATGTTATAGAGGCTATGACAAGTCTTCAAGGTCAAACTTCATCATCTGCTGTAACATTTATACAAATGGCAGGCGCCTCAGCCTTAAACGGAAGTGCTGAATCTATAAAAAAAATGTTTCTGGAATTTAAAAAAAGACGAAAATTTATAGTTTCTGAACTAAATAAAATTAAATCTATTACAGCATTGGAACCTGAAGGGGCTTTTTATGTATTTGTATCAATCGAAAAACTATTGGGTAAGAAATATGCTACATCGAAAAAGTGGTGTGAAGCGCTTTTAGAAAAAGAATCTGTCGCCGTAGTGCCGGGAGAGGCATTCTTTTATCCGGGATATTTTAGGCTAAGTTTTGCTGCGGGTTTAGAAGATTTGAAAAAAGCGGTAAGACGGATCGAAAGGTTTTCAACTTTATGACCAGGAAAATTCCTTCGACTATGGTTTCTCAACATCCTGATCATGCGGGAAAACCTTACTGGCATACAGAAGAATTCATAAGTACCCAGCATGAAACATTTGAGTGCTTCCTTTCATTTTCTGAACTTGGTGTTTCCGAATATAAGTGGGATTGGGAGGGAAAATTGGTAGATGAGTCAGTGATGGAAAGGTTACTAAGTCAATACTATGAATTTTTTAAAACACACCCGTTAGGTTATGATAAGTTTTTGACTTTTCGTCTGCCTAACCCCAAGGTCGAGACAGAATTTAGAATCGGTAGAGCCTTCATGGGAATATTAAGCGCAGATATGATAGCCCGCCAGTATGGATTTTATAGCCCTCCGTTGTTTGAAGTAATACTTCCTATGACTACCTCTGCTAAAGCCATGATCGAAGTGCAAGAAGCGTTTCGTGAGATAGCTTCTCTTAAACATCAGTTGTACAGAATGAGTGATCGAAATTTAAGACATATAGAATTGATTCCGCTTTTTGAAGATGTAGAAACAATAATGAATTCAGATAAGATTTTAGATGCCTATTTAAAGATGCATAAGAAACAATTTAAATTCAGACCAAGTTATATGCGTCCTTATGTAGCTCGTTCAGATCCGGCATTAAATGCAGGAATAGTACCTACCGTACTCGCTATTAAAGTAGCACTATCAAAGTATAAAGATTTTTCTGAGAAGGAAGATATCGCACTTTACCCGATCATAGGATCAGCTTCGCTTCCGTTCAGAGGAGGATTAACGCCGCTAAATGTCGAATCATTTGCCAATGAATATAAGGGGATAAAAACTGCACTTATTCAAAGTGCTTTCAGATATGACTACGGAAAAAAAGATGTGCTGAGAGCTGTAAAAAAACTTGAAAAACTTTTGCCTTCCCACCAAGCGGTTAATGTTACACCGCAAGAGGAAAAGGAAATAAGAGAGATGGTAGTATTTTTCGAAGAATTTTACCGTCCGGTTATTGAAGGGATCGCTGAGCAAATTAATGCTATTTCCTCTATGTTGCCGCGAAGGCGGGAAAGGGTTCAGCACATAGGATTATTCGGATACTCAAGAGGTGTCGGGAAGGTGAAGCTGCCTAGAGCTATCGGGTTTACAGCTGCGTTGTATTCTCTGGGGGTGCCTCCAGAGTTGATTGGAACCGGAAGAGGTTTGCAAAAATCAGAAAAGTTGGGGTACCTTATGACTTTAGAAAAACATTATGTAAACATAAAAGAAGATCTTAAAAGAGCAGGTAGGTATTTAAATAAAAAGAATTTACATATTCTTTCTAAGCAAAATTCAGCTTGGAAGGCCGTCGAGACCGATGTAAAAGTAATTGAGAAATACGTGGGAGCGCTGCTTGGTCCCAAGTCGAAAGAAGAAAAACAGCATAATGAATTAACAACCGAGATTGTTGAGAAGTTAGACGAGGGTACGTCACTTGCCAAGCTTATTCAAGACGCCGCAGTCTTAAGAAAGAGCTTAGGTTAATAGTTTATTTGTTAGTGAATTTAAAAGTTTATCTAGCTCTAGAGTTCCGACACAAAGCACAGAATCAGCGCCGCCATAATAAATAAATATTGTTCCATTTATTACCACACTTCCGCAAGGAAACACTACATTTGGAACTTGTCCCTCTTTTTCATAATGCATAAGCGGGCTTAAAATCGGATAATCAAGTCTGCTTATAACTTTTTCAGGATCTTCAAGGTCTAATAGGCATGCACCGAGATGATAATTATGGTTCTCATCTATTCCATGATAGAGAAGTATCCATCCTTTGTCAGTTTCTATAGGAAGAGAAGAAATTCCTATTCTTACACTATCCCAAAGACCGGGCCTTGGTTCAATCAGTACTCTGCCGCCTAAGTACTTGCCTTCATAGAAATGTAAATCTTCCTGCTCATCAATCCAAATAGAAGATTGAAGTCGGTGTAAAAAAATAAATTTCCCGCTAATTTGTTTTGGGAAAATACAAGCATCTTTATCGTCAATTCCCGGTGGCGAGATAAGTTTTGGTATAGCCCAGTGCCAATGGTGGCTTAAAAAATCGTCAACTGCTATAGATGACATCGCAACTCTTGGTGGATTCTCTCCGTCGTAAGCGGTGTAAAGAACATAGAATCTGTTGTCTAGCTTAGTGAGTCGTGGATCTTCGCAGCCGTAATATCCTGTTTTTGTATTTTTTTCAAAAATTTCTCTGGGTATGTATATAGGATCTGGTAAGCGTTCAGTAATATGTAAGCCATCATCGCTAGATGCATAACCAAAGACTGATTGGTTTCCGGAAGACATAGCGCGGTAAACTAAATGAATTTTTTTATTCTCGTAAATTGCTGCAGGGTTAAATACAGCTTTATTTTCCCATTGACTTTCAGGCAATGGTAATAGTATCGGATTTTCTTCAAATCTCTTAACCAGTGTTTTATTTTCCGAAATTTTTAATTTTTCAATACCGGACGTTGATGTCATCTCGTTAAGCAAATGATGGATATTGCATCTTGCAAGACAGGTAGTAGTATCTGCGGCTCCATAGTAGACATTTAATATGTCTCCTTGGATTACGGCTCCTGTAGGAAAAACAATATTCGGCACTTCACCAAAACGTTCGTAATCAGTTTCGGGAATTAATAATGGATACGAAATTTTAGCTGTTATTTCACGCGGATTATTTAAATCAAGCAATGCGGCTTCAATACTAAATTCTTTTTGATCTGAATGATAGTTTTTAATATATGAGTAAATCAACAACCAGCCGTGTTTGGTTTTAATTGGAACTGCTCCTACTTCAACTTGTTCGTTATCTTTGCGCAAAAGTGGAATAGTGTGGTCATCTACGAATTTATACCAACGTTTCCAGTATTCCTCATCCCACAATTCTTCGATGTGGTCGAAGTATGCAAGCGAAATTTTGGAAGGTGGTAAATCAGTATTTGCAGAAAGTATAGTCACGATCTTGCCATTCACTCTTTCAGGAAATAGTGCCATAGCTTTCGCATTAAACGGGGTTATGAGACGCTTTGATTCAATTGTCTTCATATCAGGACTAATTGCGAGTGCTACCTTAATGCCCGAAGCATTAAAAGGATAATTGGAAAGTGCAGTATAGAAGATATAATACTTATTTTCGAAATAAGTAATGCGGGGATCCTCGCAGCCAAAAAGCTCCCAAACATATTCCGGTGTGATAAATTGTTTATGGTTTGTAAATTGGACTCCGTCACGGCTTGAAGCAAGACCTATTGTGGCCAATGATAAGTTATGGCCTTGGTAGTAAGTCGTTTCTGATTGGGCACGATAAACCATATTAAACATTTCATTTTCGAAAGCTACGCTTCCGTTAAAAGCCGCTTTTTTCTCCCAAATATTCATCGCGCTTGGCGTTATGATCGGGTTAAGAGATGCTCTTTTTAGGTTTATCATTTTCAAAAAAATATTTGTATCTTTTTAAACGAAAAATGGAAGATTCCTTGTTGCTTGATTATAAGCTAACGGTTTTTTATAAGGTGGAATTTTATTAAGTAACGGTTTAAATATATTTATATCTGCATTTTCTGTTTTTATCAGCTTTAACAATTCATCCAAGTCGGCTGTAGCGCAACAAACTACAGTATCAGCTCCTCCGTAATAAACAAATAAGCGGTTATCTTTTATTACAGCGCCGCATGGATAAGCTACGCCGGATTTAAATCCTTGATTTTCATACCATTCAGTAGGCGTTAGAATCGGTTTATGTGGTCGATATAGTACTTTAGCCGGGTTTTTTAAATCCAATATCATCGCTCCTATTTTATATTTACCTGGGTCTCTGTCATCAACTGCTTGATAAATTAAAAGCCAACCTATTTTCGTTTTGATGGGTGGCGCACCTGCTCCGAGTTTTCTGCTGTCCCAGGAATAAGCTCTGGGTGAAATTTTAAAATGTCCTGTGAGATGTGAATCATCGAAATCCAAATTATCAAGAAAATCTATCAATATATCAGGAAATACACGATGCATTAACACATATTTTCCGTTAATTTTTTCCGGGAACAAGACAGCGTTTTTATTTACATGATTTGGGGAAGATATTATCTTAGGTTTTGCCCAGACCCAATTCTTACTTAAAAAATCATTAACTTTTATAGATGTTAATGCTACCTTAGGTGCATCCCTGCCGTTATATGCTACATAAGTCATGTATATAGTTTCATCTATTTTTGTGAGCCTCGGATCTTCACAGCCTCCATATCCTCCTCCGGACATATAATTTAAAGTGGGATATGTGACTGGCACTTCAAATGGCTGGGTGGGGTAGTATATCGGAGCTGGTATTCTTTCGTCGATATTCACTCCATCGGTGCTAGAAGCATAGCCGAGAACAGAAGTGTTATCCGGGCCCATCGCTCGATAAACGAAGTGCACCTTACTGTTTTCATAGATCGCAGCTGTATTAAATGTGGCACTAGATTCCCAGACGTGTTTTAAAACAGGACTTATTATAGGATTACGGGGGTGCTTTTCGAGTGTCAAGTCTTTCCTTCCGCGATGACTATTCAAGATTTCTTTTAGATTTCCCAGTGATACAGCATAAACTGCGTCTCCCTCAAGTCCGAAGTATAAATATAGATTTTCATTGAAATAAATTCCTCCCATCGGATAAACATGCTCTCCTTGCCAATTTTCAGCTTGTTCCCATACGGGAGTATCTGATCTGTAAATAAGACGCCCAGGATTTTTTTTATCAAATAATGCTAGACCTATCGTATATGTATTTCCTTCGCGCTTAAATTTTTTTACATAATATATAACTGCTATAGCCTTTTTAAGATTGATCACGCTCCCAAGATGTAAAGGATAATTGTCAAAATATTTAGCGCGTGGTGCCAGTACGGGCATCCGATGGATGTCCCAGTCTAAAAGGTCATTTGAGTATGCAGAATAGATGTCGCCTTCGCCTGTATACATAACAAATTTTTTACCATGATTAAACTCGGGGACGATCATAGATACATGTGTCAGTTGTGAAAATTGTTTTTTCTTCTCCCATTGAATACCATTTTTTGAAAACGCCAGACATAATTGCGAGCGGTTACTAAGCGTTAGTTTATAAAATAATGCTAACTTACCTTGAATTTGAGAAATACGAAAATCAGAACAAAATCTGGTATCCTCTCTCAAATTTTTATTAATAGTAATTATAGGTAATTTACGCGATGGTCTGAAATTAATTCCATCACCGCTTAATCCTAAGTGGAGCAGATCTGATCCTCTAGTTAAGGCGTGTGAATAGAGATATACCTGATTATTTATAACGCAAACCCCTAAGTCATGCGGAATGTTTTTCATATACAAAACACCTTTATAAAAAGGTTCCTTCTTCAATAATATTGAAGGAAATCTGAATTATCAAGTGATTTAGGATACACAATTAAAATTCGAAATATAATAGAATAAATTGAAAAGCTTAGATACAACGATTGTGGTACAATGGTGACGATGAATATATTGTTTGTATGCGCTGAAGTAGCCCCCTTCGTATCGGTTGGCGGTCTTTCTCAAGTAATGTATTTTTTACCCCGTGCTTTGTCTCGTATTGGTCATAATGTCCGCGTCTTCACACCCAAGTACGGCACAATGAATACTGAGGCTCGTTTGGGGAAGACATGGAAAATGAATATTGAAAATATCGGCCTTAAAGTTCCTGTAGAAAATAACGCGAGTGATAACCAGTTAAAGCAGGACAGAAAAGACTTTTTAATTTGCAATGTTAAATCTTATAAAAATAAGAGAGACAAGTTAAGCGCTTATTTTTTGGAGAACAGAGAATATTATGAATTAAGGGCAAATGTTTTTAGCTATAAGGATGATCACGTCCGTTTCGCGTTACTTTCCAAAGGTTGTCTTGAGTGGTTGTATCAGATGAAAAAAGACTCATTCGGAAAAGAACGTGATATGTGGTGGCCGGATGTAATACATTGTAATGACTGGCATACCTCTTATCTTATAGGTATGGCAAGAAGAGATAAAAGATACAGACATTTATTTACAAAAACTGCTATTGTGCTTACTGTTCATAATTTCGCTTTTCAAGGCAACTATGATTACAGGTTCGCGAAAAAGGAGGATTTCGATGAAGGTACAAGTGATTTAGAACCGCTTATGGGAGAGAGTTTTAAGAAACAAAATGCCTTAAAAAGAGGACTTTTATATGCAGATGCTATAAACACTGTCAGCCCAACTCATGCACTTGAGGTTCTTACTAAAGACTACGCTGAAGGCTTGGACGAAACCTTAGAGAAAGTTAAGGGCCGGTTAATTGGTATTTTGAATGGGCTAGATATTGATGAGTTTAATCCAGCTACGGATCCGATTATAAAAGCAAATTATTCGGAAAAAAACTTCATAAAACCTAGAAAAGAAAATAAACTTGATCTACAGAAGCTGTTTTTACTACCAGCTGATCCTACAAAGCCGCTTTTAGCATTTTCTGGAAGATTATGGAGACAGAAAGGGCTGGATATCTTAATTGAGGTTTTGCCACATTTATTTAAACTACGCTCAGATGTTCAGATTATAATTCTTGGAAGCGGGGATGATACATATAGAAATAAGCTAATGGAGCTGCAAGCGCTTTATCCTCTACAGCTTGGTCTTCATTTAAGAGCTGATTTTCGGATCCCTCGTAAGATTTTCGCTGGTTCAGATATATTTCTTATCCCTAGTTCTTATGAGCCGGGTGGCTTGGTAGCGCTTGAAGCTTTACGGTATGGCGCTGTACCTATAGTTAGGCGTACAGGCGGTTTGAATGATATTGTCGAAGATTTTAATCCAGCGAGTGGTCATGGAAATGGGTTCTCTTTTATACCAAATGACGCTTGGTCATTATACGGTGTTGTTATTGAGACTTTAGCGATTTATAAGCAGCCAGGAATTTGGAGCAAATTGGTATTAAATTGTCTTAAGTCAAATTTTACATGGACTAAATCTGCAAAAAAATATGACAAATGGTACAAACACGTAATAGAAGAGCGAAAGAGAGCTACGCGTCCGCTGTCGCATCCTGCATACAGCACGCCTTTAGCGGGTTGAGGTCTGAACTCTAAATCCAAAATTCTAATTGTTAGAGTTTATTGTTATACTTAAAATATGTCTGATCATGAAAAATGGTTTGAGGAATTCCGTAATAGTAAAGATTATTCGCTATTTAAAATTCGCCCCATAGCTTATTTTTGTGCCGAGTTTGCTCTTCTATCTGATTCGCCCACGTACGCGGGTGGTTTAGGAGTACTTGCCGCTGATATGCTTAACGAAGCGGTAGATCAAAAATTACCTTTAATTGCTGTAGGAATGTTTTATGAAGAGGGTTATTTACATCATGAAATCCAAGACGGCGCTACTATTCTTAAACAGCCTTCTCAGAAATCTGCTTTTGAATATGGATTTAGTCAAGTGAAGGATTCGAATAATCAACCTTTAATAGTCTCAATTCCGCTTCAGGGAAGAATTCTTAAAATACAAGCCTTTGAAAAACAAATAAAAACAGCAAGGATTTTTTTACTTGATACTGATATAGCTGAAAATGATCAGGAGGATCGAAATATTAACAATAGATTGTATGTAGCGAATAAAGAGACGCGGTTTAAGCAGCAGATGGTTCTAGGGATTGCAGGTTTGCGTCTCCTTGAGGCTTTGAAAATTCATCCTTATATTTATCATCTGAATGAAGGCCATTCCGCTCTGCTTACTTTTGAAGTGGCTCATCATGAAATGAGTGAGTACAAAGGGGCTTTTTTAGATGAGTTAAAAAGAACCAGACAACACATAGTTTTTACAAACCATACTTTGCTTGCTGTGGGCAATGATACTTTTAATAGCGAGTTGGTTTCCGCGTTACTTACTGATTACTCAAATCAATTGAGACTGCCTATAGCTGAGTTGACCTCATATGGAATGGTGAAAGATTCAAGCATTTTTTCAATGACTTTACTTGCGATGCGGATGGCAATGCATGTTAATGCTGTAAGTAAGCTGCACGCGAAAAAAGCAGCAGAGATTTGGCCGGATCATCCAATGATTGCTGTCACGAATGGAATACACTTGCCGACATGGGATAAGATCTCTGGGGACAGAGTCAGAGAATCAGAGAGTCAGAGCGACAAAGAAAACGTTAAAGCTATTGACTTTGACTCTCAGCAATTGTGGGTGAATCATCAAGAAAATAAGAAGGAACTTCTTAAACTGATTAAAGATAGAACCGGAAACGATTGGAGTGAAGATCATTTACTTCTGGGTTGGGCTCGGAGAATGGTGTCTTATAAAAGGCCTTTGGCGTTATTTCAAAACAGAGAAAAACTTTTAAAACTTCTTGAAGACAGGAATCGACCGGTAAGAATTGTATTAGCAGGTTCTGCTCATGAGAACGATAAAGATGGAGCAGCAATCCTTATAGAGATTAAAAAGCTTATAGATACAGAGCTTGGTAAGTATATCACCTACCTTCCAGATTATAATATTAATCTTGCGAAAATAATGACAGCGGGATCCGATGTATGGCTGAATACTCCGGTTGTGGGATTTGAAGCAAGCGGCACGAGCGGCATGAAAGCATGTCTAAATGGGGTTTTGCCGTGTACCACAAAAGATGGTTGGGTTTCGGAAGTTGAATTATATGGGATAGGGTGGGCTCTGGATAGTGATAATATTACAGAAAGCTTACTTCAAACGATTGAAAATAAGATAGTACCAATGTATTATTTTAGAGACAGAGAAGGGTTACCTGGTGCATGGATTGAAAATATGCGAAATAGCAGGGAGTTAATTCTTAATGAATTTAGCGCGACCAGAATGTTAAGAGAATATATAAACAAAATGTATCTGCCTTCTATTAAAATGCTTGAAGAAAACAGATCTTAATCTCCAAGATCTGTCGGCAAGTTTTCTATAGTTTCGGCCATTCTATAGCCCCAGTTGGAGTCGTTATTTGGACTTTCAGTTCCCGGGATATTAATACGTTCGGTCGTAGAAAACCAGTCCTGAAGTGGAATAATTACATATCTGGCTTTACTATTTATAGCCGCGTTTCTAAGATTAGCCACCATTTTATAATTATCCTCAGAATATTCTATATTTAATCTTTTTGAAAGTTTTAATTTTTGATCTATAGTAAGATTTTGTATATTTCCCAGCAAGGTTTCAGTATCATGTGTCGAGGTATAAGCCATGCAATCGGCTGGGTAGTTACAAATATCGGCATGTTCTTCTAAGAACTGATTATGCTCATTATCATATGCGCATCTTAAGACGCGGACGCCCGGGATACCCAAATCCCGCATAGCCTTCCGAAGACAATCTAGATCATAACCTGCGTCTTCCGCGTATACGCTTAAACCTAGACTTTGCGCTTCTCTAACTAACGATTTAAAGGCGCTAATACCTGGCCCAGGAGACATATAGTCCTTATCCGGATTTTTTAGATCAATCACGCCAAAATTGAAAAAGCCATTGGCATGATCAATTCTTACCATGTCAAAAAGATTTGATAAATATCTTAATCGAACAGCGAATAAGCTGTTAATTTGTTTATTAAATTCTTTATTGTTCCATTTATACAATGGATGTCCCCAAATTTGCCTTCCATACATGGCGTTTTTTTTATAGGGAATGCCTGAAACCTTCAGGAGACTGCCATCAGGATTTATAGCGAATAGTTTCTGGTATTTCCAGACAAAAGGACTATTAAAAGGAAGATAAAACTGCATATCTCCTACAAGTTTTATTTTTTGATTATTAGCATTTTCTCTCATTTTTTTGTATTCTAAATGAAGATTAAATTGAAGTATGATATATTTTTCGATTTCATCTTTTAGTATTGATTGCCATTTGTTAACACCGTCATAAGTATATTTTTTTATATCAATATCCCATTTTGTCCAGTCATCAGTATTAAATCTATCTCTGAGTGAGCAAAATAGAGAATAATCTGATAGCCAATAGCTGTTATCTTTAACAAACTCGTTTAGTTCATTCTTTTTTGGATTATTGTGTTCAGATAGGAACCTGGGATCTATACCGATACCGTATCCTTTATATGGAGAATTAACATGATTTGATGAGTCTTTATCTAAATGAGTTTCATGAATCGGCAGCATTTGCCAGGCATTTTGATTAGTTTTTGCTAACCAATTTATAAACATAATCCCATCGTTGATTGTACCGTTTCTTAGCTTTTTTGTTTTTTCTGATTTTAATGAAAAAAGAGGTATACTTGTCCCGATTGTTTTATGTTTATATAACATTTGACTATTTATTTAAGCGAATAGAGTATAACAGATGAGTACTACTTTGTGAAAACAACTTTCGCAGATAATATAAAAAATATTCCCAGGGTGTTAAAGATATATGATATTAATAAAAATTTAGAGGTTTTCATTTTCGATAAACCTATTATCCCTACAGTGAGTTCATCAGGGAGAGGAGATATGAGAATAATGGTAGTAAATAACGGTAATGTCCAACGAAAGTATTTAGTCCGCAGAAGTATATCTAAATGCCTGCCTCCGAAGTAGTAATAAAGCGGTATTAATTCCCGGCTTATATGATTTTTTACAGCATGAAATATTATTAAATCGCCGGTTAATGTCCCGATACCTGCTATTAAAGCAACAATTACAGGATTCAATTTTTCTGCAACAATAAAAAGCATTATTATTCCGGTCGGCATACTGAAAGTAGATACGTAAAAAATTCCGGCTATAAAAGCTGCCAGATACTCAAATTCTGAAAAACTTAATAGAGCATCATGAAAAAATTTGTTTTGAAAAAGTAAAAATGCATAAAGAATAGAAAGAAGAAATAATGTAAGATTTTTATACTTGTAATGCTTCCAATGCTTCATATTACCAGTATAACAGACTGGTTATGGTCGATTTGTTAGCTCAACTATTGAAAATCAAATGTTTTAGTGAAATAATACAAGCATAATGGAGGCTTGCTCTCCGACCTGTCCGCCAAAGTTCTTAACTCAGAACGACGGTGGAAGCCCGGCCTATTAGGGTATGGATAGTAAAAAGATAGGAACGGAAGCCCGCCTCCTCCCGACTTAGTCGGGATTCGGCGGGACGGAAGGCCTCTGGCCCGGAGGGGGGTGAATAAATTATGAATGTAGAAGTAAATTATTTGGCTATAGTTATCTCAGCTGTAATCTCAATGGTAGTAGGATTTGTTTGGTATAGTCCTATGGCTTTCGGGAAACCGTGGATGAAGCTTATGGGTTTAACACCAGACGGACTTAAGAAGGCCCAAAAGGAAATGGGCAAGTTATATGGCGTAAGTTTTGTTTTGTCGTTAGTGACGGCCTATGTCCTTTCTCATGTAATGACTTTATCAGAAAGTTTTTTCGGCTATTCGCAACTTTCTACCGGACTTACTACAGCTTTTTGGATGTGGCTCGGGTTTATGATGCCTGTACAGCTGACAGGCGAGATGTTCAATAGTAAAAAGTGGAAATTATTCGGATTAAACACCGGATATCAGCTATTATCACTTGTCCTTATGGCTGTGGTTTTAGCCATGATGTAGGATAAAGGCTTAAAAGTTATATACTGTCCTAATTTAGGTATTGGTTATGGTAGTGGAAAAAAAGCGTAATTCTATCTGCATTGTAAATCATCTAAATTATGCATTGGACTGCTCTTCATGCAGGATTCGCTTCTCCTCATTATGATGTGCATATGTATCTAGTAGACAGGTCTGAGCTGGATAATGTTTGCTCTGAATCTACCTTGGAGAATGTACTGCCGGAAACTTTAATAAAAGAGTTAATACAAAAAGGAATTCCTGTTCCCGGAGTCGGAGCAGCTAATCGCTCTGCAAGTCAAAGCTCTACGCCTCTTCCAACTACAGTTCTGCAATTCCTTCAAATTGATTGAATTATTAATTTAATATCGGGAGAATGACTTGGCGCGAAGTAGTGCTTTTTTATAAAACGGTACTATTCTGTTATTGTTTTCTTGATAGTCATTTGTTATATCGGCTGCGATATGTTTTTCAAGCGGACATAGCCCCATGTCTGAGTGCTTATCGTTCTTTTCTATATTCAATATTACATTTTTTACTGCCTCATCTAGGGTTGGGTAAAAATGATCATCGCCGACATTCGCTCTTAATCCGCTACGTTTTAATACTTCTGAAATTTGAGATTTGAGACTGCTAAAATAAAGATTCTTGCCGCTTTTGTTTAAAGATTTCCACAGCGAATACAGCATGTTTTCTCCGGTAGAATCCAAAGCATTTATTCCGCTGCAAACTAAAATTATATCGTTTATTCTTGGATAATTTGCCAAATCATTAATTATTTTAGTTTCGAAATTATATGAATTTGCAAAAAACAGTTGACCATCAAGTCGTACCACTGCTATATTCGTGCATCGTTTAAGATTAAATTTATTAGCGTCGTGAAACCAACCGTCTTTGTATTTTGATAAAAATACAACACGGGGATGAGTATTTTTATATAGATAATAACCGATAGAAAATATAACTCCCATCGCCAGTCCGCGGTCTAAGTGTGGTGCGTAAAAAAGAGTGACAAAAAATGTTATGAATGCAGCTACTGCATCGTGTCTCGATGTGCTCCATATAAGTTTTAATTTTTTTACATTTATCAAGCTACTTACGGAAACAATTATTACGGCTGCCAAAATTACTTGTGGAAGATAATAAATGAACTTTGTAAAAAAAAGTAAACTTAGTAAAACAATGACCCCTGTTACTATACTTGACACAGCAGTTTTTCCTCCGGCTTGGAAATTTACAGCTGTGCGTGAGAAGGATCCACTTGTCGGGAAGCTTTGGAAGAGAGAACCGACCAGGTTGGCTATACCTTGTCCTAAAAGTTCTTTATTCGGGTCAATTCTGTCTTTCGTTTTTATGGCTACGGACTGGGCGACAGAAATAGCTTCTGAAAAGCCCACAATTCCCATGATTATAACAGTAGGGAATAAGTTAATCGCTATATTTAGGTTTAATTGCGGTAGGGTTAAGGACGGAATACTGTTCGGGATGGAACCCACTATATCTCCTTTATATCCGCTGAGCCAGGAAAAAGCAGTAGCTATAAAAAGTACCACTATAACAGACGGAAACTTTTTATTTATCATGCGCAATAAAATAATTGCAGTAATAGCCCATAGCCCAAGAGAGAATGTTTGTAAATCTAGGTCTGTAAGCGCTTTTTGGAATACCGCGAAGACTGTTTGGTACTGATGCTCAAAGGGAGGTACTGTAACGCCGAACAATTTTGACAATTGGGTTGAAGCTATAATTAATGCTGCAGCATTTGTGAAGCCGTAAGTTACAGGATGCGATAGTAAGCTTACTGCGCCACCTAGTTTTACTATACTAAGAATAATCTGGAAAACTCCTAAGCTAAAAGAAAGCATTAACGCTATAGTGATATATTCAGAAGTTCCCGGTTTATAATAAATTGAAATAGCAGATGCCGTCATAAGAGATAATACTGCTACAGGTCCTGTAGAGAGTTGTTTACTGGATCCAAATATAGCCGCTAATACCGGTGGAATTAAGGCTGCATATAAACCATAATGCGGAGGTAGTCCTGCTAATTGGGCATAAGCTAACGATTGAGGAATTAATATAAGAGAAACCGTTATCCCGGCTATTAGATCTGATTTTAAATATTTTTTATAATCTTTTATTTTTGTCTTCATATTTAAACAGCATTTTATATTTATAAATACAAAATTTTTGACATTTCAATTCTTCAATTTCAACTGTCGGGGTCTTACTGCCTTTCAGATCCGCGAAAAGATAACGAAGAATAGATACCACTAATTAGCTATAAAGAGGAGTGGTAATAAATGACTCGATATTAGTGTATTATACATTTTTCAGGTTCTGAAAAAAAGATGATATTAATTATCGCTTGCCTGAAACTTTTGCCGAATCAAATGTTCCTGTAAACTTACTTATTGCGATTGCTTGTTCTAAAATGGGTAGAGCCAATGCAGCTCCGCTTGCTTCGCCTAAGCGGAAGTCTAAGTCAAGCATAGGCTTTAAATCAAGCTTTTTTAATATTATCTTGTCTCCGATTTCTTGAGAAATTTGACCCGCAAACCAGTAATCTTTTGCGAATGGATTTATACAGTAAGCAGCTAGTGCGGCTACGTCACCGATGAATCCATCTAAAATTACAGGCAGTCTATATATCGCGGATCCGATCAAAAAACCACTTATTGCCACTATCTCAAAACCGCCGACTTTCCTTAATATTTCTAAAGGATCTTTTGTTTTGATATTTCTTTGACGTAATGCTTTTTCAATTGTGGATATTTTCAGTTTGTAGGTTTTTTCATTTATGCCGGTTCCGTATCCTGTAAGAATACTAACAGGAAGGTCGAGAAGTGATGCTGCAACTGCACTCGAACTAGTAGTATTCCCGATTCCCATTTCTCCAATTAGCGCAATATCATAGCCACTCGTTTTAGTTTCTTTTGCCATATTTATACCAATCTCAAATGCTTTTTCAAATTCGACTTCAGACATGGCATTTTCATATAGAAAATTTTTCGTCCCTTCAGAGACTTTTTTGGTAAGTATATTTTTGCCTTTAATTGATTCCCCTTTTACGCCTACATCGACAACTGTAATATCTAATCCTTGATTCTTAGCCAGTACGGTAATAACCGCTAAGTTATTGGCAAAACTTGAAAGCATTTGTTTCGTTACTTCTTGCGGATATGCACTTACACCTTCTTCAGCTATGCCGTGATCAGCAGCAAATACGATTATTCTCTTTTTCTTTAATGTCCTTACCGGAGTCTCTTTATAAATCCCCGCGAGTTTTTCAACGTACGATAAAAGTACTTCAAGAGCTCCTGTCGGCATAAGGAGGGTATTATGATATTGTCGCATTTTATCCATATATTTCTTATCGATAGGTTTAATTTTTTTCGCATAATCTGATATTTTTTTACACATAAATTTTATTTGTAAAGACTACTGTCGCATTTCCATTTTCGATTTTTAAGTAATTAATGCATCCATATGCTTGGTCTACTACGATTTCATCATCTTTCAAAAAATATTTATATGCTTCCCGAATAACGCCTTTATGGGAAACAGCAACGACTGTATCATTCATGTGATTTTTTTCTATTGTTTTAAAAAAATCCCTAACTCTTTTAACAAAATCTGAATATTTTTCTCCACCTGATGTGATTGTGGAGCAATCGTCGATGTTTTCCGTTAATGACTGTATCGCCTTAAATGTTTTTCCTTCCCATGGGCCGAAATCAATCTCTGAAAGCTTTTTTTCTTCTATAGGTGTAATATTTTTCAATTTACTTAACGGATTGGCTGTTTGCTTAGCCCTTTTTAAAGTACTTGTATAAATCACATCGACTGAAACATTTTTCAAAAAATCAGCTAGTTTTTTTGCTTGTGTTTTTCCATAATTAGATAATCCAGCATCAGTCGAGCCAATGTATGTATTAAGATATTTCTTTTCTATTTCACCATGTCTGAGAAAATATAAGTTCATATTTTGTAAAAAAACACTGCAAGCATATAGCATGCAATTTCTGTAATTTTTATAGTCGCACCGTAACAGTCACCTGTCATGCCGCCGATGTGGTGTTTGTAGTAACTACCTGATAAAAAACTAACAAGAAATGTTAATATTAAAAACCACATGCCCTGAAAATCGAAAAACCAAAGACTTAGAGTAAGGGTGAAAATGCTGATTAAGATTACACCTTTTATATCGATATATTTTGATTTTTCTTGCATTATCTTCTCAAAGTCAGTGTCATGGCGTACATATGTAAGAAAGAGCATCAGAGGAAGTGTGGCGAGTCGGGACGTAACATGTGCGAATATAAGAATAGACGGTATGACAAAAGCTGGCAGCTGTATTAGCGATACAAATGTAATAGTAAATGCGAATATTAATGCTAAGCTTCCGAAAGTTCCGATTCTACTGTCTTTCATTATATTAAGCGTATCTTTTTTACTGTGTCCGCCACCGAATGCATCTATACTGTCTGCCAATCCGTCTTCATGTAGCCCTCCGGTTAGAATAATCGTTATTAGTATTGCTAAAAGTATAGAAATATCTTTTCCCAAATGATTTTGGAAAATACTAAAAACAATTGCTCCCGAACCTCCTATGATAAGTCCGACTATTGGTCCTAAAACGCGTGATCTAAACAATATTTGCTTATCGAAATCAACATATTTACTGACAGGAATTCGTGTCCAAAAGATAAGTGCATGGAATAAATAATTTATGGGAGTAAAAATGTTAGATCGCTTCATGTCCGCCGCATGATAACAGGTTTGAAATTATTGATCAATAGTAAGTAATAATTTATTAATTTCTTTCCTTTTAATTTTTAATAACTTTTTTGCCATCGTTTGCTTATAAGAAAATAAGATTATCAACAATACTGCAAGAAGCAGGGAATTAAACTGCAATGCAGTGCTGATTCCAAAACGATCGCTAATAATTCCCAAAAAGGGGATTATCAAAGCATAAACCGATCTTTTCAACAAACCCTGAAACGATAAGATTGTCGATGCTCTTCCGCCTGGTACGATAGCTAAAGTTTTAGCACCAATTAAAATTTGATTTATAACCACTATAGTAGAAGAAACGGCAAAAAGCGGTGTGATATAAATACTCGGAAATGTTCCTAAAATAAATGTTGATACGATAGATATTAAACCGATAGCCATAAAAATATTATCTTTTAATAAAGTGTCGAGCTTGTCTGTCAAGGTTGATAAAAAGGCGGATACTAAACTGAAAACCGCAAAAATTATGCCATAATATGCTATAGGAATATTCAGCATACTAAAGTACGGTTGTGAAAACCAGTAGTTCGCAAAGGCTAATGAGTTGATGATTGCAAAAAACATAGTAAGCCATAAAACATTGCTGTTAGATTTAACAATCTGAATACTATCTTTGATAGTCTGGAGATAGTTTGTTTTTTCTTCTCTAGGCAACTCAATTCTGGTTTTAGTAAAGGTAAGTCCGATCAGGAACGATATGAGGGTCGATATACCAGTCGCAAAAAGCGTAAAGCTTAATGAAACTGCACCAATAAAACCACCACCAATATTGCCTAATGCCTGGAATACTTGATTCAGTCCCCTTACCCTTCCTTCTGTTTGGTTGAAATCCTTTTCTTTGTTTAAAGACTTCAGAGTTTGGTGAATGAAAGCCCTGTCCGCGCCTGAAATAAAGGCCATCCCTAATGCTATTGTTAGTTCTCCAATGACAAATTGCCAATATTGGGAACTAACTGCATACCAAAAAAGCCCTAATGTAAAAAATAATGCGCCGAATATTAAGCTTATCCTTTTACCGAATCGGTCAGCAAATCCTCCCGTAGGCAACTCCAATATAAGTAAACCGATAGCATATATTGACTGTAGGGTAAGAATTTGTGTCATATTCAAACCCTTTGATTGCCAAAAAAGAACAATAACTGGCGAAAAAAAGGCTAGGCTGTTAAATGCCTGGAATAAATAATATTTTTTTATGTTTCTCTTCAGGCTAGTATCATTATCCATATCTCAGATTATAGCTTAATAATAACTGATATAAATCATCCGTAGTAGGTATGAAGTTAAGTCTTAACTGCCGATAGAAAAATAAGGTCGCGGGGGACTATGTAGTCTTTTCCTTCCACATCATAGGTTTTGTTTTCAGCCTGTTTTTTAATAACTTCATCATAGGGCAGCCAGAGAGAATTGAAGCCTAAGCTCTTTTCCTCATCAGTAAATTTCGGTTCTCCTTTTTCGCCTTTTAATTTAGCGAGATAACAGTAGGATAATTGTCTAATTTTAAATATCTCTCTATATTCCAAGATAGATCCGACTTCCTGAATAACTTCAATCTCACATCCGATTTCCTCTCTGCATTCACGAACCAGGGCGTCAATTTTATCCTCATTTTTTTCAATTCCGCCGCCAGGCAATTTGTAATATTGTAGTTTCGCGACATATAGCAGCGCGACTCTACCTTTGCTGTCTGTTACTACTGCCCGGGACGCGAATCTCAGAGGATATGAATTGGCTTCAGACTCAGAAATATTTTTCGGATTAATTACTGCAAGCTGCTTCATTAAATTCTTTCAATAGGAAACTTGACCTAATATGGAGGGGTGAATCGAACATTCAATAATATCTCGTTTTCTTGCTGATTGTGATCCTATTTTACTCCAGCTTGTTGATGTAGTTATTGTATGTTCACAATTAAATTGATTATTTGTAGCTGATATTTGAACGCTAGAATATACATTCTGGTCCCATCCTTTTTCAATCTCAGTTATATCATTTTCTGATACATTCCAATCAGCTTCCATAAAATAATTTACTGATTTTTTAACTTCTTGTGTCACTATTTTAATATTTTCATCTTTATCTAAAGATTTAGAGTCTTCAAAGTACACTATCCGTCTGGAGTAGCTGCTGATAACAATGTTTTCATCACCTAAGTCTTTTATAGCGCACTGGCCGTTGCAATTAATTTCGGCATCGTTCAAAGATCCCTGAAGAAACACTGAGACCTTCTCTAAGCTATTTCCTTTTGGATCTTTTATATATGCACATTTAATGCCTTTAAAATCAGGGTATATACATTCACCGGATCCATCATCAGCACATAATGTGGGACCGTAATCCGGAGGCGTTTTACATAAAAAGCCATTTTTTGTAAGTAATATTTCACTATCGCTTGGCATTGCAGCTAGCCAAACTGCAGCTTCATTCATAGTTGGAAAGCTGCCAGAAAATGATGTATGAGGATAAGCGAATTTGATAAATTTTGTGTGTTGTTCTTCGTTAAGCTCCAATCCGTAAAATTGAAAATTATATGCTACCGAACCTAATTCAGGATTAATTTCGTTTTCCGGTATAAAACCTAAAGCCGCACCCGTAATTATGTTATTTAAACTTTTAGAGTTAAGAAAAGCTTTTTTCACATTTTGAATTGAATTTTTGTCAGTTTTGAATTCTGTGCTTTGGGCTTTTTGACCACTTGATCTTAAAACAGTAAGCAAATATTTAGTTATTAATATCGAAGATACGACTAAAATTAAACAGATAACAAGAGCTAAGATTGAAATAAAGCGGTATTTAAAAAGCTTTTTTGTGCCATCTTTTTCAGTTTCTGATATGTTTGCTTCAAAGTTTTCCATTAAGTATTTTTATGATTATTGTATTAATTCTTACATTTTTTATTACTTAATGCAAAAATTAGTCGAGCTGAGGGATAATTAGTATATTTTCTCCATCAAAATTTTCTGGAGTCAATTCTTTTCATGACCAAACCAACCACCCGTAGGGTGAATTTGAGGCTCCACCCGGGGGTGCCAAGCTAATCCACCCGTAGGGTGTACAATATTTCGGATTAATAATTTTATTAATAATACTCAAGTATCCCGGTATGTGCCTTTCTTCTTTGCCTTTCTGATTATAGCCAAAACCCATTCATAATGACCTGATGTAGACTCATATTCGGAAGATAATTCCGCAAATGATGCATTTGCTTTATCGAGAAGTTCTTGTTTTATAGTCGGCCGGGACATAAATATTTGATGTAATCCGAAAATAATTAAGAGCTTTCTGATCTTGTGCTGGTATTGGTTGAATATAGGAACTTTTTATAGGAGTAATTACTTAGGTTTTCCTCTTTGAAGAAACTCTTCTATAAATTCTTCTGGAACGACTTCTCCGAAGTTAACGGTTTCAGTAAACACTTCTCTTCTATAATCTTCAGCATTCATAGGTTTACCTACCATTGGATCAAATACGGTATCACCAACAGCACATACCGTATGTCCTCCCCAACTTACTCTACCTTCATAAATTTTTGGCACAAGAGATCTATTGTGGATAAAACTTGACTCCCTAACTTCATCTCCTCTCACTGACTTCAGGGATGGTCTTTCTCCGCCTTGTAAAAGAAGTTCTGCAATATCAATTGCAATTAATCCGCAATGCTCTGAATATTTACCATCCTCAGTTCTATAATCATTTTTGAGAGTGTGGTGTTTTTTACGTAGATATTCTATTACTGAAGGATAAATTGGTAATTCTTTCCCTGCTTCACTCATGAAGCTAGTATATCAAAAGTTCTAGTATCTTACGCCGGGTGTATCCAAAAAGAGTTGGGCGTGTTGATCTAGATCTATTTAGTCATATAATCTTTGTAAAATAGTCAATTAATGCAAGGCGACAAACGTAAGTGAGGTTTAGAGATTCCATATTATCCCCGGGATGCAAGGTAAATATAGCTCTTCCTTCATTAAGACTTGCATCCTTCTGTCGTATTGAATCGGCTAAAAAAATGTATGATTCAACTGAACCCACATTCTCTATATTCGCATTATAGACTCCAATTAATTTTAAATCCTCTTTATTAATTTTTAGACCGACTTCTTCAGCTATTTCTCTTACCGCACAATCTTCAAAGGATTCATTTGGCTCCTTAATTCCGCCAAATATTGCAATTTTTCCGGGATTTGCTATTTCAGGAGTATCATCTCTTAGTTGTAATAACAATTTATCATCATAAGTTTTAAGAATAACTCCAGCATCCTTTTTCATTACATAAGTATACAACCATCCTAATAACCTATGTGCAATAAGGGTATAGTCAGAATGTTTTAAAGAAAAAAATCCAAAGCTTATCAAGCTCTACTAGCTAGATATCGATCACGGTCGACTTGGGGTGTCCGTGTTGACTGACACTGGTTGACTATGTAGGAGCAATTACAGAAATTAGTTATATACTTATGCAAACTGATGAAATAATTTAGTTCGAATCAAATTGGAGATTATCAAAAATTTTTTTAGCAGTTTCTTTGACAAAGATATTTTCTGAAGCTCCGATGATTCTCACTTCATATATGAATTGTGGGGTAGCAAACATTGTATATCGTATTGTATTTGTTACAGGCTGACTTCCTAGATTCTTAAAATATTCAGACACCGTTAAATCAAGTACAGTTTTACCCCATCTATTTACTTCCTCAGATGAGGTAATTGTATAGGTATCAGCCTCCATACCTTTTTCACCTGTACTCTGATTGAAATCAATGAGCTTAGTCTTAAGGCTATTCAACATGGATTGGTTACTCAAGTTAGCGGTATTAGGAATACAACTCACAATTACCCCTTGTGAAATATAGCCACTTGCTTCTTCTGCACTTGCGTACATGGTGGGAGCTTGTTTATGACTTTCATATCCATTTGGAAGCTTTACAAGTAAGTTGGGGTATGAACTCCCACGAGGGAAATCCCAGAACCTACCACTTCCTTCATCATTTGCAACTGAAGATTGTCTATTTGGGTCTGGTACCTGATAATATGGTGTTTGCTTTGGGGGTATGGCAAACTTTACAGCACATTCTCCGTTGTTTTTATATGCCCATCCAGGTGAAAGCGTAACAGTTGGTTCGCTTAGTAAGTCAGTTGGTGATGGTTGCGAGGTAGTCAATGGAGGATTTATGTTGGATTGCGATTGTTTTTGATCTGGAAGCTGGGAATTAGTAGATGATTGCTTTCCGAGGTAATAAGCTCCACCTCCTACAATTAAAATTAATAATATTACTCCGATAATAATTGGCACGAAACCTTTCCGATTAGTAATTGAATTAGGTGCTGAATTTGGATTAGCAGGCGTATTAGAGTTTGGTGTTTGTGAAATAGGTTGGGAAGTGAGTGGCTGTTGGTCAGCTTTATTCATTTCCATATATTTTAATTTAATCAAGAATGGGTATGTTTTGTAAATAGCATCTAGAAGGTACAGTTTACAGCAAATTCAATACTTCATGATTCTCTTTGAATGAGATTTATTGATAGAACAACACAAACCGTTCTTGATGCTCACAAATATGAAACAATACTTTGAGATTTTATTGGAGGCATTCGAACCTGAAGAAAAGAATGATATATCAAGCAGAATTGGTACTT
>CAZNVI010000002.1:0-58885 GCA_964576705.1 uncultured Gammaproteobacteria bacterium
ATTTACCACAAAAAGACGTCCATGAGCAAGCAGTAGTGGATGGAAAAGTCGGATATTTAAAAGAACCGCTTGTGCATATCGCAGATCCCGAGTTTAAACGTTACCTTAAAAGGTTTTCCAGATATACAAATCTCATGGCAGAACAGATGCGAGAAAGTAATCTCGGAAATAATCCTGCAATTGTCTTTAAATATTTATTGTTATCCCCGGTTTATTGGTTTTTATTAACTTATGGAAGGCATAAGGGATTCATGGATGGATGGCAAGGTTTTATTTTCTCGCTATTTTCATCAATGCGTTTTCCTGTATCATACTTAAAGTATATAAGAAAAATTATATGAAAAATATTCTGGTAACCGGTGGAGCAGGGTATATAGGTAGTTTTATGACTAGACGCTTAATCGATGAAGGGTTTGGAGTAACTGTAGTTGATAATTTAGAACGTGGACATAAAGAAGTCGTCGATAACCGGGCTAAGTTTAAAATCGGAGATTTAATGGATCCAGCTTTCATGAATGATGTATTTTCTTCTGAAGATTTTGACGGAGTTATACATTTTGCCGGGCTGATATCAGTAGGAGAGTCTGTGGGAAAACCGGATGAGTATTTCAGGATCAACACTGTAGGGAGTCTTTTGCTTTTAGAACAAATGCGTATGAAAAAAGTAAATAAAATTATTTTTTCATCCACTGCAGGGATTTACGGTAACCCTACTAAAATTCCTATACCTGAAGATCATCCTAAAAATCCGGAAAGTCCGTACGGGATGAGTAAGTTATTAGTAGAAAACGGGTTAAGTTGGTATAGTAATTCATTTGGAATAAACTCCGTATCTCTTCGTTACTTTAATGCTGCCGGAGCCTCGCTTGACGGGAGTATTGGAGAGAATCATAAATTTGAAACGCACATAATCCCTAATATTATTTATTCTATATTGCATAATAAGGAGTTTACTTTGTTTGGAGAGGATTATTCAACTACAGACGGGACATGTATTAGAGATTACATACACGTACTTGATCTTGTGGAAGCTCATTTGTCTGCATTAAAAAAAGTTGAAAGCGAAAATGGAAGTTTTGCGTATAACGTGGGTACGGGTATAGGTTACAGTAATAAAGAAGTTATTTCATCAGTAGAAAAAATTACCGGAAAGAAGGTTAACCTTTCGATTAAGCCAAAAAGAAAAGGTGATGCTGAAGTTTTGATAGCTGATAATTCAAAAATTAAAAAAGAACTTAATTTTTCTCCAAAATATTCTGACCTTTCAAATATCATTGAAACAGCCTGGAAATGGCACAGTACCAGTTCAGAATTCAAGATATCGAATTCAGAATGAAACATCTACTCACTTTTTTCCTCTTATCAATGTTCGTCTTATTTTTACCGGTATCAATTGTATCTGCTCAATCAGAATATGTTTTACCTTACCCTTCAGCTATGCCCGGAAGCGTTTGGTATAAGATGGATTTAATATTTGAGCAAATTCAGAAATACTGGTACTTCGGAGCTATATCGCAGTTTAAATATAACCTGAAACAAGCGGATAAGTATTTGGTAGAGGCGAAAACTCTTTTTGAATACAAACAATACTTATTAGCTTATGAGGCCTTGGTTAAGTCAGATAAACATTTTAAATTTGCATCTGAGAATATTATTACGGCTGCAAAAGAAAAAAAAGACATTTCTAGCATAAAAACAGTACTCCGAAATGCGTCTTTAAAGCATATTTCAGTTTTAGAAGAGCTTACAAAAATTACTCCCGTGACTTTTACATGGAGGCCTGAAAAAGGTTCTGCTACAAAAATCATGATTTATAAATCGTTGGATAAATCAATTGGAATTAGAAAAAACTTATGAAAAAAATAGTTTTTAGGTTATATGTCCTTACCGTATTTATTTTTAGTGTTTTTTCATATGTTTTTATAGATAAAAACTTAATTTACCTAAATGTTTTTTATACTGGCTTATATTCGGTATATAGGAATTATGTCGGTACTATTTATTTGACTTTATTGGTAATGCTTCATATTTTATATCTGGTACTTATTAGATTATATCTAAAAAAAATAATAGGGTATAAAGAAATTATCTTTTTAATTACGATAACTATTATTTTACTTTTTTTTAGTTATCCGACAATTCTCTCTTACGATATTTTTAATTATATAGCCACAGCTAAAGTCGCGTTTCTCTATGGTGAAAATCCGTATGTCGTTATGCCAATAGAATTTATAAATGATCCGATTTTATTATTTATGCACGCGGCAAATAAGACTGCTCTTTATGGACCTGTATGGATTGGGCTTACTTTATTTCCGCACATTTTAGGCTTTGGCAATTTTTTACTTACTTTATTCAGTTTCAAATTAGTCATAGCAGGTTTCTATATTTTATCCAATATATTGATTTACAAATTAGTTAAAAACTGGTTTTCTGTAATTATATTTGCTCTTCATCCTCTCGTAATAATTGAAACTTTAATAAGTGGCCATAATGACATAGTCATGATCGGTTTAGTACTGATTGCATATCTTTTACTTAAAAAGAAGAGAATTTTATTTGCTGCGATTTTTTTATTTCTTTCGATAGGGATTAAATTCGCAACAATTTTTTTGTTACCGGTTTTTATATACGTATCAATAAATACTGTCAGAAATAAGATTGTTAATTGGTCTAAAGTTTATTATTTGTCTTCATTGGCGATGTTTATTGTATTTCTTATATCGCCATTTCGTGAAGAGATGTATCCCTGGTATTCTATATGGTTTTTTGTTTTTATTTGTCTTTCGATACCAAGTAAAAACTTGCTTGTGGTAACGTCGTTATTTCTGTTTGGGTTAATGCTTAGATATATACCTTTTTTATTTTTTGGTATTTATAGTCCTTTAGTTATACAACTTAGGACTGCAATTATGTTTTTGCCGTTATTGATTTATTTTTTAATACTTATGTTAAATAAAATTTTAAAGATAAGCTACAGTTTCATTATGGGTAAGAGTTGAATTATGCAAAAAACATTAAATATAATTTTGGAATACAAGTATATTTTTTTAGTTATTTTACTCACAATACCGGGAATCATTCCATTACTTCATCCAGGCTTACCACCAACTCATGATGGAGAGTATCATGTGATTAGATTTCATCAATTTTATAAAACTCTTTCTTCAGGAATTTTATATCCAAGATGGGCAATGGATTTAAATAATGGCTTAGGAATTCCTTTATTTAACTATGTATATCCGCTTCCGAATTATGTGTCAGCGTTTCTATATTTTCTGGGTTTCAGTTTCATCGATACATTTAAGCTAAATTTGTTTTTTGGAACATTGATCGGATCAGCATTCATGTACATATTATCGAAGCATTATTGGGGAGAACTGGGTGGTGTAGTTTCTGCTATAAGCTATGCTTATGTACCTTATAGATTTGTTGATATTTACATACGCGGGTCAGTAGGGGAGATTTGGGCAATTGCGTTTTTTCCGGCGTTTATTTGGTCGATTACGAAGTTAGTTGAAAAAAACACACCGAAATTTATTATTTCTTCCAGTATTTTTCTTACCCTTATAATTTTTTCTCATAATATTTTAGCAGTCATGTTTACGCTTTTTGCGTCTTCATATTGTTTATTTTTATTATCTAGAATAGGCTGGAAAAAGCAAATCGTAAAATCAATGATTCTATCTATTCTGTTAGGAATTTGTTTACCTGCTGTCTTTTGGCTCCCAGCACTAGTCGAAAATAAACTTGTCAGAGGACTACAGATTTATTCTATAAATGATAATTTTCCTGAGTTTTACCAGCTTATTATTCCGTCATGGGGATCAGGTTTTTCTGGAAGTAATTTACTAAACCAAATGTCTTTTCAAATAGGCTTAGTACCGATAGTAATTATAATATTAAGTATTTTGATTCTTTTTAAACATAAGCTGAACAGCCCTAAAACGTCTCATGTGTTATTATTTTTTCTGGCGTGGTTTTTTATAAGTGTAATATTCATGCTCAGATTATCTTACCCGCTTTGGATTAATATACCTTTATTAAGTTACTTTCAGTTTCCTTGGAGGTTTTTGAGCTTGACCATGGTCGTTACATCTTTTATTAGCGGCGGTATAGTTTATTCCATTTTTTCGCCTAAGTTGCAATTTGCATCCGCTGTAGTAATTATTACTCTTACAATCCTAGCAACGATTAGCTACACAAAACCTGCCTATTATCATTACAGGGATGACAGATATTATTTAACAAAACCTAATTTTATTAATGGTACAAATAGTCCAGGAGATTTATTTAATACTATATGGATTAAAGATACAGATCTACATAGTAAAGGTATAAAATATATGACAGGCTTTGGAAAAATTAGTAATACCGTAAATAATCCTAACTATAAAGAATACATGATTGATTCAGGCATTAATAGTGAGGTAGAGGTTGGATTAGCCTACTTCCCAGGTTGGATTGTGCGTCAGGACGGAAAAACGATTGCGTTAAAAAAAATGGAAAATGGTTTAATCGGATTTGGAATATCGGAAGGAAAACACAACATTGAATTAATATTTCTTGATACAATAACAAGGCGTGTTGCAAGTGCTATAACGCTTATGTCTGGTTTAGTAATCCTGAGTATATCAATCATAAGTCGTAAATTAAAACTATTATGAGGATAGCCTTAAATATTTCACCTTTATTCAGCGGACATAAAGTTCGCGGAGCAGGTTTTTATGTCGAAAGATTAAAAGAAGCGTATCTTAAATATTATTCTAAACATGAGTATGTTTTTTTTACCCGGATATCCGAACTAAATGGTAAGTTTGACGTGGTTCACTATCCGTTTTTCGATCCGTTTTTTTTAACTGCCCCTGTTTTTAAAAGATCACCCTTGGTAGTAACAATTCACGATTTAATTCCGTTAATATTTCCCCAACATTTTCCAGCAGGAATCAAAGGTAAGATAAAATGGCAAATTCAAAAAATACTATTATCCCGAACGGATGCAGTTATAACTGATTCTATTTCATCCAAGAAAGATATAAGCAGAGTTGCAGATATACACGAAGATAAAACTCATGTAATATACCTGTCTGCGGGCGAGGAGTTCAGGCAGCTTAAAAATTCAAAAAACAAATCTGATGAAATCAGAAGAAAATACAATTTGCCAAGTAAATTTGTGTTGTATGTAGGTGATGCCACTTGGAATAAAAACTTGGTTAATTTAATTAAGGCTATAGAAAAAACAGATATCCAGTTAGTTATGGTAGGAAAAGCCTTAGTAGATAAGAATATCGATGGTCATAATATATGGAATAAAGATCTTATCGAGTCAAAGAATTTGATTCATAACAAAATTCAGTTTATAACACTAGGATTTCTGCCCACTGAAGATTTAGTCGCAATTTATAATTGCGCCACTGTTGCGATCTTGCCTTCTTTTTATGAAGGATTCGGTTTACCGATTGTTGAAGCGATGAAATCCGGCTGTCCGGTAATCGCTTCCGATAGAGGGTCAATTCCGGAAGTAGCAGGTGACGCAGTTTTATATATAGATCCATATAATATAAATAATATTTCTGAGACGATAAACCGGTTATGTAAAGACGCAGAACTTCGCCGAAGGTTAATTAGAAAAGGATTTATTCAAGCGGATAAGTTTTCATGGAAAAAAACAGCTGAAAATACGATAGCTTTATATGAAAAAATTAAAAAGAATTACTAATAATCCTCTAATTTCAGGAAGCATTATCATTTTCAGCGGTACATTTTTAGCTAATGTCTTTAACGCTGTTTTTAATTTTTTTGCCGTTGGTCACCTAAGTGTAGTAGATTACGGAATTGTTGCAAGCTTAATTTCATTAATTTCACTTCCAGCTTATGCTGCAAATTCTATCATCCCGGCCGTGGTGCAATTCGGCGGTAAATACTTTGCCTCAAATAATTTGGCCGCCGTAGTGAGGTTGTATAGAAAAGCCGGGATATTCGTTTTATTCATAGCAGTCGTCATATTTTTATTCTTTTTAGTTTTTATTCAGCAAATCAGCGAATTTCTAAAAATTTATGATTTGACATTATTGCTTTTAACAAGTGTTATTATCTTTGTTGGCTTTTTCACCTATTTAAATTTAGGTATGCTTCAGGCTAAATTGGCATTCGTTTCTATTTCGGCTTTTAGTCTTATAGGTTCATTAACTAAGTTAACATTAGGTGCGCTATTTATAATTTTGGCTTTTGAAGTTCGGGGTGTAATGTCTGCTATTTTATTATCAACTGTAATTCCACTATTTTTATCATTAATTCCTCTTAAGTTTATTTTTAGTAAACACATAAATAAAACCGGGACAGAAACTTCTACGAAAGAATTGATATATTACGGTACTCCATCTGCTATCGGTTTGATATCACTTACCTCTCTCATAACTTCTGATATTCTTTTAGTTAAGCATTTTTTTAACGGGGATATTGCAGGATTGTACGGTGGATTATCATTAGCAGGTAGGGTGATTTTTTATTTTACTGCCCCTATTGTTACTGTAATGTTTCCGCTTATTGTGAGAAAGAAAAACAATAACGAAAATTATAATACTACCTTTGCGCTTGCCGTGTTTTTAGTTCTAATTGCATCCCTTTTTATTACAGTAATTTATATGTTAATCCCGAATTTTGTTATTTTAACTTTATTAAATAAAAAAGAATATCTGTCTATCTCAAGTCAATTAGTGTTATTCGCTATAAATATTACACTTTATTCAGTAATATCGGTATTCGTGAATTTCTATTTATCTATTAAGGCGACCAGGATTTTCATTCCTGTATCTATTGCAGCAATAATTCAAATAGTTCTTATTTGTTATTTTCATAATTCTTTTTATGAAATAATCTACATAACTATAATAGTTCTAATTGTGTTACTAATAGCTCTTTTGTTATACTATCCCTATGCGACAAAGAAAAAATGACTTTGGCGTTAATAAATTAATCTCCATAGTAATTCCCGCATACAATCAGCAAAAAACAATTACACGCGATATAAAGAATATTGAGAAAATATTAAAACTCTTAGGCTATAAGTATGAAGTTATCATAGTAAATGACGGATCAACAGATCACACATTAAAAAAAGCTAAAGTATTCCGTTCAGATAAAGTAAAAGTTTTGGGCTATTCTATAAACCAAGGAAAAGGACATGCTATACGCTTGGGCATGCTTAAAGCCAAAGGAGATATAATCGGTTTTATAGATTCAGGGATGGATATTAACCCAAATGGCTTTGCGATGTTATTGAATCATATGGAGTGGTATAACGCTGATGTTATAGTCGGTTCTAAATTACATCCTGTCTCTAAAGTGAAGTATCCATATCCCCGAAGAATCTTATCATGGGGATATAGATGGTTAACGAAAGTACTGTTCGGTTTTAAGATTCGAGATACCCAAGTAGGATTGAAATTTTTCAAACGTAAAGTGGTGAATGCCGTTATTCCAAGATTATTAGTTAAAAAATATGCTTTTGATATTGAAATTCTTGCTGTTTCTCATAGATTAGGATATAAAAGAATATTTGAAGCTCCAGTCGAAATAAATTTTAAAACCAATACCATAAATTCAGCCAATTTATGGAAAACAATTTTTAACATGCTTTGGGATACTTTCGCTGTCTTCTATCGCTTAAATATTCGTAATCACTATACTAAAAAATTTAAAAGAAGGAATATTTCAAGAAGAAGTTTTTTACCATTCACGTTTAATAATATATAAACTATCATTTTAGATTAACCACTATGCATATATTAATTACCGGAGGAGCAGGATTTATAGGCTCAAATGCTTCGAAATACTACCTTGAACGCGGAAATTCAGTAACGATAATAGATAATTTTTCACGAAAAAGCGGATACCATAACACTCAATGGTTAAGCGGGTTATTCAAAAAAAAATATAAGATTATAAAAGCCGATGTGCGTTCAGATGTTTCAATCCTAAAAAAGGAAGTAAATAGAGCTGATTTTATAATTCATTTGGCTGGACAAGTCGCTGTAACAAATTCAATCATAAATCCCAGAGAAGATTTTGAAAGCAATACTGTCGGAACTTTTAATATGCTTGAGGCAGTTAGAATTTCAAAAAACAATCCTGCTTTAATTTATAGCTCTACGAATAAGGTTTATGGTGATCTAAATAAAATAAAAATAGAAGAAAGACCAACTAGAGTAGCATTTAAAAATATGCCTTATGGTGTATCAGAAGAGCAAAATTTAGACTTTCATTCTCCTTACGGTTGCAGCAAAGGTGCTGCAGATCAGTATGTCCGGGATTACGCTAGAGTTTATGGATTGCGAACTGTAGTTTTCCGGCAGTCATGTATTTATGGGCCAAGGCAATTCGGGATTGAAGATCAAGGGTGGCTTGCGTGGTTTATGATAGCTATATCTCAAAATAAACCAATCACAATTTACGGCACCGGGAAACAGGTGCGGGATGTATTATATATTGATGATTTAATTGCAGCATATGATAAAGCGTTTGAGCATATTAAAATGACATCAGGTCAAGTTTATAACATAGGAGGTGGTCGGACGCGAGCACTATCTGTTTGGTACGATTTGAAGCCGATCTTAGAAAGATTATTTAAAAAAGATATAAATATTCTATTTGAAAAACAGAGAATCGGAGATCAGTCAATTTATATATCAGATATAAGGAAAGCTAAGTCAGAATTTAACTGGGAACCTAGAATTTCAAATAATGAAGGAATTAATAACTTGTATAATTGGATTATCTCTAATAAATCTTACTTTAAAGGATTGTAATTTAAGAACCGATTGACGTCTTAGCGTTTATATATATATAATCGGAACGTGTTTAATTTAATTCAGACATCTTACGAATACAGTATAAAACGGTTAACTTTTACCTTTATTCTGCCTTATTTTCCCTAGATGAATATCCTCATTCTAAATTGGCGTGATGTAAAAAATCCCTTATCTGGTGGTGCTGAAATTCTTACCCATGAATTAGCGAAGCAGTGGATAAAAGCCGGACATAGCGTTACGCTTTTTACGTCTATTTTTCCGAATGCTAATAAAAAAGAAATAATTGATAAAGTTACAGTTATTCGCGAAGGACATCCTGACTTACGAACTCTGTTTAGTTCCGTACAGTTTAAAGCATATAGATATTATAAAAAAAATATAGGTAAATTTGACGTCATCATAGATGAAGTTCATGGTGTTCCGTTTTTTACACCATTATATGTCAAGGAGCCGGTCATATCTCTAATATGCGAGGTGGCTAATGATATTTGGGATGTTATGTTTTCTTTCCCTTGGAGCTTTATCGGTAAAAATCTGGAGAAAGCCTTTTTCCGGCTATATACAAAGAATTCAGTTTTTACAATTTCTAATTCTACTAAATCTGATCTTATTTCTTATGGTTTTAAATCGGATAAGATATTCGTATTGCCTATGGGAATTACCAGATTCGCGGTCAATAATATTAAAAAAGAGGCGAAATCAACAATAATTTTTGTCGCACGTTTGAACAAGATGAAGGGTATCGAGGATGCGATCATAGCGGTTGCATTATTGAAAAGAAAAATAGAAAAACTTTCTTTTTGGATAATAGGTCGGGGTGAAGAGGGGTACGTAGATAAATTAAAAAAACTAACTAAAAATAATGATTTATCTGAGAACGTTAAATTTTTCGGATTTGTATCGCAAAGAAAAAAATTTGAGCTAATGGCAAGATCACATTTGATCGTAGTGCCTTCTGTGCGTGAAGGCTTCGGAATGATTGTTCCTGAGGCGGGGTCTGTAGGCACGCCTGCTGTGGTATATGACTCACATGGATTACGCGATACTATAGATAATAATTTTAACGGAATAATAGTTGATAGAAGTCCACAGGCACTTGCAGATGGACTGCATAAAATTATAAAAGGCAAAAGGTTATACGAAAAAATTTGTAAAAATGCGAAAGAAGAAAGTAAGAAATATCGGTGGGAAAGAACGGGAAAAGAATCAATTAAAATATTAAAGAAAGCGCTTTCTTTTAAAAATTGAATGTGTTATTGTACTAATAATTTTATATGAAGTCAGGAATGAAGTTTATCCATTTCACACAGCCTCTTTTCGGTACGGAAGAAAAAAAGGAAGTACTTAATACTCTTGATTCAGGATGGATAACTCTTGGTCCTAAGACGAAGCAATTTGAGGATAATTTTGCGGAGTATGTAGGCGTGAAGCACGCGGTTGCTGTTAGCTCTAACACAGCTGGTATGCATTTAGCTCTTATAGCGTTAGGAATTAAACCGGGCGATGAAGTTATAACAACACCGTTTACTTTTGTCGCTACAGTTAATGTAATAGTGCATGTAGGTGCCGTACCGATACTTGTCGATGTTGATCCTAAAACATTTAATATTGACCCGACAAAAATTGAAGAAAAAATTACAAAGCGTACAAAAGCAATTATGCCTGTTCATTATGGTGGACTCGCGTGTGATATGGATGAGGTAATTAAAATCGCAAAAAAACATGACTTACTTATTATCGAAGACGCTGCACATGCAAGTGGAGCAAGTTATAAAAATAAAAGGATAGGAGCTCATGGTGATGTAGCTATATTTTCTTTTCATCCTGTAAAAAATATTTCAACCGGAGATGGGGGAATGGTAACTACAGATAACGCACATCTTGCTAATAAAATTTCTACATTACGTCTTCACGGAATGAGTAAAGAAGCATGGAAGCGTCATAGTGCAAGCGGATCCTGGAAATACGACGTTGAATTACCGGGTTTTAAATATAACATGACAGATATTTCGGCTTCCCTTGGTATTCACCAGCTTAAAAAACTTGGCGGGTTTATCAAGAAGAGAAAAGAATATGCCGATTTTTTTAATAAATCTTTTGAAAATATTCCGGAGATCTCAACTCCCTATGTGCCGATTAATGAAGAACATATCTATAGTTTATATACGATTAAGATTGATGTAGACAAGTTAAAGATCGACAGAGATGAAATAGTTGAGCTTTTGAAAGAAGCAAATATAGGCGCTACAGTCTATTTTATTCCAGTGCATCATTTTACTCTTTACAAAAACAGTTTCGGTTTTTCTGAAGAAGATTTTCCGGTAACTGAAAAAATATTTAAATCAATTTTATCGTTACCTTTATACCCGAGGATGAGTATTGAAGATGTCAAATATGTTGCAGATACATTGCGCAGAATTATAGAAAATAATAGAAAGGAATATGTATGGTCTATAGATAATTTTGATAGTGAAATATTCGGGTTTAAAACGGCAAAAATTAAACATCTTTATTCAAACGGTGATGCCAAAAAGCTTCAGAAAACGATTAATACATTAAAAAAAGATATGGTTGAAAACGAGGTAGAATACGCGATATATAGAGCGCCTGCGGATAATTATTCACTTATCCAAGTTCTTGAAAACAACAATTTCACTATTGTTGATGGGCTGGTTAGTTTGTCAAACGATGAGATGGATATTGTCCATAACATAAATTCCAAAATTCGAAAGGCTAAGATAACAGATTTAAAGCAACTAAAGAATATAGCATCAACTTCGTTTGAGCGAACTAGAATATATAACGATGCGATATTGGATAAGAAAAAGGCCGGTAAAATGTATGCAAGATGGATTGAGAATTCTTTAACACAAAAAGTAGCAGACGAGGTGTTTGTTTGGGAAGAAAACGGAGAAATTTTGGGTTTTATTACATTGCAAAAAAGTGGTCATATCCCGCTTATTGCAGTAATGCACAAGGCGCGCGGGAAAGGAATTGCGAAAGAATTAATAAAAGCTGTTTTATATCAATGTAAAGAATGGGGCATCACAAGGTCAGAAATAGAAACACAGATGGCGAATATTCCAGCACTTCGTGCATACCAATCCTGTGGATTTAAAATTATAGATTCGTCTTTAACTTTTAGATGGATGAAATAGTTTAATTGAAAGACACCAGTTTTACGTCTCCAGATTCGAAAACCGTTTTTTTATTTATAAGTTTCAACTCTTTTTTGGTAGCAAAACTTTCTTTAATTAGTGCATGAGTTAGCTTATATTTTTTGACGAGTGTTTTTATGGGAATTTTTAAAACTGGATATACTCCTTGAATTCTCATGAGGCCTGGGTTGTCTGCGTTTACGAAAACTGCAGCTTTTGTGTGATAAACCGTCATTGTGGTGTTTTGGTGAGGAATGCAAATAATCCTTAAAGAATGTTTTTGCTTATTTATATATCTAAATACCTTAACCAGGTCTGTTGTTATGCTTCTGTTGCGGTCTTTGATCACTCCTTTTAATTGGATAAAAAGTATGAGTGAAAGGTTGACCAATAGAATAATTGCGAGTATGAGTACAGTCCAAATTTGATAAGGTGTTTTAAGAAGTTCGAAAAACAAATATGCAGAAAGAATCGCTGACGGAACTGTCGCCATCTCCATATATCTTTGTCCCTCACCTATAGGCATTAGAGATTTTACTTTTAGTACCAATACTCCGAAGAAGTAGAAAAAGATAATCCATGCTGCGAACATTTGAAGTAGCAGAGAAGTATTCAGCCAGCCTAAATAGTTTGCGATAAGTATTAAAAACCCGCTTAGGGCCCATGGGTTAAGCCCGAACACAGCTATAGGCGAAAAAGCTGATAAAAATTTGTAAATATTACCTACCCAATCTGTCTGCGAAGTTTTCTTTATATTACCCCTAATCTGGTGTGCAAACCGGTAATCAAGATTATTAATCCAGAAGTAAATGTTATAGAGATGGCCTTTAAGAACACGTATATAATAACCTCTGGTTATAAGTATAGCTAATCCAAATCCTATAAGAAAACTCTGCATAAAAACTGCTGTGTTTAGATAAAATGTAAAAAATATTGTAAGAAATAAAAAAGATTGGATTGCGAAGCGGTGGGTTAAAAATAAAAATGTTACAAAAAATATTCCAACTAGAAAAAACCATATACTCCCATTTAGAATAAACAGAAGCAAAGGAAGTGTAGCCAAGCTAAAATTTAAGTAACCTAAAGAACGGGGCGTTAGATAGCTGTTCTCGATTGCAATCATAGGGGTTAACATATACATAATTTGAGCCAGTAACGCAAAGTATATGTTTCCTGAAAGATAAAATCCGACGAAATATATTAACACAACCTGTATTGAATCGAAAAAAGGGGCGATGAATCCTTGTAGTATAAGCAATTGTTTTTTAGGAATATACGATAATAATAGTGGAAAAACTGGAGGGTAATCGAAATACCCTCCTATGATAAATTGGTCAGCTAACTTATGATTCGGGACTTTATGATTATTTTTTCGGAGATGATCAGTCTCAATAAGACGGGTCCAAACGTCAACTCCAAATAATTTATTAATAAATCTAGGATATGATTGAAGAAAGAAATTTATCAGAGGAATTATTAGTGGAAATAAGTAGCCCATGGTCGAGATTATAGAACGATTTTATTGTCTATGCAAGGTGTTTGTTATCAAGTATAATCATTATTAAGTTTCTTTCTTCTATGTATTTTTTTGGATTATTGTTACCGGTAATTGCTTTTTTATTTGAATCATATCCCAGGATTTTAAATCGTAAATTTGGCGTAGATGTATGGACGCATCTTTTATATCTAAAAGAGTTTCACCGCCAAAAAGGTATCCCCAAGCGCATTAAAAAAGGCTTTTTAGTCCCGGGTGTTTATGACTATCCGCCGATTTTTATAATGATTTTATCTAAATTTCCGTTCAAGTGGGTTGAGAAGTACGAATTTTTTTTCTCTCCTTTTTTTGACGCATTACATCTGATACTTATTTACTTTATTGTATATCAGATGACAGGAAGTGTTCCTGTGTCTTTAGTAACACAATTATTATATATATTAACACCTATTATAGTTTTAGAAAATTCAAGCGCTACTCCTAGGTCTTTAGGGTATTTACTGTTTACATGTACCTTTATGTTAATTTTTGCTTTCATTCAATTACAATCACTATGGTTTATCTTGCTGGCTATATTATTAGGTTCATTTGTCTTTCTTTCGCATAGATTTACAGCTCAGGGTTTTTTATTTTATTCATTATTTTTTTCAATTTATGACAGAAACTTGATTTATTTTTTAGTTTTTGTGCTCTCTTTTATAATCGCAGTTATTATATCAAAAGGTTTTTATATCACCGTTTTGAAGGGACATTTAGGTAATTTGAAATTTTGGTATAAAAATATAAAATATAGATACGCACATCAGATTAAAGGTACTTATAAAGAACATAAAACTAAAGACGTAGTGTTTAAGTTTTATAATCAATTCTTAAAATTTCCACCTTTTGTTTTGACCATAACTAATCCTTGGACTCTTCCGGTTTTTTTCATGTTATTTTTTTCTTATCCGACTAACGTTCTTTATCAGCACCTACTTTGGTGGGTAATATTTTCTTATATATTGGCACTTGTTACGACATGTATACCTTCTCTACGTTTCCTAGGAGAAGGACAGCGCTATCTTGAGCTTTCAGCTTTCCCCACGGCGTTTATTGGCACAATGCAATTATTTATATTTGTCGACAATTCTAAATTTATTTATGTGCTTAATTTGTATATTTTAACGGGAGTCGCGGCTTTATTTACAATTTTAGTAATTCAAAGAAAAGCGATAGTAAAAGAAGAAGTGAGAACTATAACTAGTGGGATGCAAGAGATGTTTGATTATTTACGGATGCTTAAGAAAAAACCAAGATTGTTGTGTATTCCTCATCAAATTACTACGAATACTATTTATCATACGGATTGTCCGGTTTTCGTGAATGCTGATTATGCAACGATAGATAAAATTTCCGATGTTTACCCTTATTTCAAAAAACCTATCAGAAGTATTATGATGAGGCATAAATTGGATATGATATTGCTTAATCAAAATTATGCAAGAATTGCCGACTTAAGACTTAAAAAATTTAAGATTATTAAAAAGTTTCGGGAGTATGTTTTAATTAAGCCAATCTTATGAAAAAAAATAAAAAGCTTAAAAGACATACCAGAAGTATTTTAAATTTAAGGAATTTTTTTATTATTATTTCTTTAATTTTCATTATTTTTTTCGGATTTTTATTACGCAGACATGATTTCACTACTAATCCCAGACATGGGGCTACATTTGATGAATTCGCATGGACTTGGCTTGGTATAAATTTAATCCAGAACAGAATGCCTGAATCATGGTCTCCTCATCCCCAGTATAAAGTAAGAAAACATCTTACATATCAAGGAGCATCTTTTTGGCTTGTAAAACCATACCTTGAACATCCCCCGTTATTCGGTTTAGTAGCAGGAGTTTTCGCGCTTTCAAATGATACAAAAAACATGTATGACGTCACTCTTAGTAAAATACGTCCACTTGCATTAATTATGGGTATTGCATCTGTAGTTTTAATGTATTTATTTATTTCTGAAACATATGGTCGTTTAACAGGTTTATTGTCCGCTGCTTTATACGCAACGATTCCATCAATTGTAGTCGGTTCGCGACTTGTCCAAAACGAGAATTTTTTGATCCCTTGTTGGCTTTTAGCTTTATACTTTATTACTAAATACCTAAAGTCCGACAAAAAAAGATTTAGAAATCTTGCGTCAATTTTAGCCGGTATCCTTTCACTTGCCAAAGTTCCATGGCTTTGTGTTGGGTTATCTTTGGCTTTAATTTTGTCTTATAGACAAAAATTTAAGGATGCGTTTGTGGTCATCGGAGTTGTAGTAGGGATTTTTATTATTTACTTTGTATACGGATTTTATTTAGACAAGTCATTATTTATAGATCTAATGCGATTGCAGACAGCTCGTTATGATATTACTTATCAAGGCTTATTATCAATTTTTACCAAACCAATCCTGATTGATTGGTATTATATCGACGGTTGGATATTATTTGCATGGTTTACCGTATTTACACTCCTTAGTACAATAAAAAAGAATTTTTTAATTATTATACCGTTTATTGTTTATTTAACTATGTATGCTTTTGCTATACCTGATGAGCCGGGTCATGGATGGTACAGATATCCGTTTAGCCCATTTCTTATCGGCTCTTTAGCTATATTTTTAGTAGATGAATTTAAAAACATTACTTTTCGTTATATTTTTTTCCTTTATATAGTCGGTTTTTCGCTTTTGCAAAATGGCGTAATGGAAATATTAGGTTTCTCTTTTTTGGTATATCGAACTTTTATATTTTTTTCTGCAGTTCCGGTAATTTTTTTTCTATGGTTTGATAAGTATTCTCGTTATAGTCGTTACTTTATTTTATTGACATTAATTATATTTACTTTTTTTAATGTCCTTGCAATTTTTAATGTAAGAACATAAAATCTTTTGATAATGAAATATATCGATAATAAAACAATTCTTGTAACCGGCGGAACAGGCTCATGGGGGCAAGAATTAATTACCCAGCTTTTGTCTCTTCCTAATGGACCAAGAGAAATTAGAGTTTATTCCCGAAATGAACATAAACAGGTAGAGATGCGATCAAATTTTCCCAGCAGAAGATTAAAATTTATAATTGGCGATGTCAGGGATAAAAATATTTTAAACTTTGCCATGAAAGATGTACACACTGTATTTCATCTGGCAGCGTTGAAACATGTACCGGTTTGCGAAGATAATCCATGGGAGACAGTCTTAACAAATATATATGGCACACAAAATATTATTGAAACTGCAATATCAAATGAGGTTGAAGTTGTTGTAGACGTTTCAACCGATAAAGCAGTAGAGCCATATAATCATTATGGTGTTACAAAGGCATGCGGTGAAAAATTAATGGTGAATGCCAACAAGCTTATCAGCAATACAAGATTTATATGTATTCGGGGTGGTAATGTGATAGGAACCAATGGCAGCGTGATCCCTTTATTTAAAAAACAAATTTCAGAAAGTAATGAAATAACGATTACTAATCCTAAAATGACACGTTTTTTAATGAGCACAAGTAATGCTATCGGTTTACTGTTCAGAGCTATCCAGAAGCATACAGGTGGAGAAATATTTGTCTTAAATATGCCTGCAGCAAAAGTTGAAACGATTGCTGATGCGATGATTCAGTTATTCGGTAATAAAAAAACAAAAATTAAGTTAATAGGTGTGAGACAAGGGGAGAAGATTCATGAAATACTGGTATCCAGAAATGAAATTCCTTACACTGAAGATACTTCTGACAATTATTTCACAATTCATCCCCTATTTAGTGAAATAACGGTTTCAAAACCTTTAAAAGTGCAGGAATTTACGTCGCAAACTACGAAACAGTTAAATACCCAAGATTTGGTAGCTCTGTTGAGAAAAGAAGAGTGGCTCTTTAAATAAAATGCTTAAGCGACTTATTATAACATCACATGTTGTCTATGTAGGAAAACAGGATGTCTTCGGACCTGGACATGCAGTAAGCAACTATCTTAAAAAGAACCAGATGCCACACATTTATCTCAGACATTCCTTAATGGATCTTCGTCCTTCCGAAATTATTAAAGTTAAAAATACAAAAGATACGCGAGAATTACTTAAATTGCCCGGCTTTAGAATCGGTTTACTTCGTTATCCTGTAGAGATGTATTACTCATATCGTTTTTATAAAAGATACAAACCTCAGATTTGTATCGCGATTGATCCTGTAAATGCGTTCAGCGCAATTTTGGCGCGAAAATCCGGATTTATAAAAACTGTAATCTTTTATACAGCTGATTATGCAATTAAAAGGTTTGAAAATCCTGTGTTAAATTTAATCTATCATTCGCTTGATAAATTTGGGATAAGAAATGCTGATTTGGTTTGGAATGTCTCTTCCAGAATTCAAAAACGGCGTTTGAAGCAAGGTGTAAAGCCCTCCAGGAATCTTCTTATTCCGAATACCCCACTTGTAGGTCTTTTCAGTCATAAAGAGGTGAAAAACAAAATAAAACATAGTATGGTTCTAATGGCGAACTTTACTCCAGCTATAGATTATCCGAAAATTATTTCTGTAATTTCTGAGCTGAGAAGTAAATTTAAAGACATCCATATAGCCTTTATAGGAAAAGGAGGGATGGAGGAGGAAGTGCGAGAAATGGTAAAAACACTAGATCTTGAAAAGAATGTGACGTTTCATGGATTTATGCAACATGATGATGCATTAAAGACAGCGGCTGCATATGAAATAGGACTTGCACCATACGCGAACATTCAATCATGGACTGAATTCGGTGATTCTTTAAAGGCAAGGGAATATATGGCTCTTGGTTTGCCTGTAATTATAACCAATAATGTTTCTACGTCTGATGATATAGTTAAGTATAATGCAGGATTTTCGATTTCTATGAATAAAAAGGAGCTTAAAGAGTCGCTTGAAAAACTGATCTCCGATAAAAAACTGTATGAATCTATGCGTAAAAACGCTTTGAAGCTTGCAGAGGACTATGATCTGGAGAAAATACTTGATAAAGAGTTAAAAAATAAATTTTTACAATGAAAGTATATATTACAGGAGGGACAGGTTTATTAGGCAGCAGCTTATTGCGTACTGTTCCTAAAAAGTTTACCCTTTTCTCAAACTATCACATAAATAAGCTCATCCCAGATATACCGATAGCTGACTTTTCTTATTTAGATATTACCAATAAAAAGCAAGTAGAAACTGTTTTTTCAAAAATAAGACCGCACTATATTATCCATACAGCAGCAAAATCTAGTCCGGATTTTTGTGAAGATAATCCCCAGGAGGCATACAGAGTAAATATTGAAGGGACGAGAAATGTCCTTTTTTTCGGTAATAAATTCGGATCTAAAGTAATAATTATGTCGACTAATCAGGTTTTTTCAGGTATTAATCCACCATATACTGAAGAATCGGAACGTGACCCCGTAAATGTATACGGGAAAACGAAGGTGCAGAATGAAGATGAGATTCTTACTGGAAAATATAAAGGTACTGTTATTAGGCTCATGACGTTATATGGATGGGGTAATCCTCATGGCCAAAAGAATTCAGCTATGTGGGTTATAGACATGTTATCGAAAAATCAAAAAATAAAAGTTGTGGACGATATTTATAATAATTTTTTATGGGTGGAAGACGCAAGTAATGCAATATGGAAAATGATTTTGACCGATAAAGAGCTTAAGTTAATTCAAATAGCCGGAGAAGAAACGACAAACAGGTATCTTTTAGCTAAAATGATTGCAAATGTTTTTAAATTGGATGATACATTAATCACCCCCGTTAAAAAGAGTTATTTTAAGGATGAAGCCCCAAGACCTCTTAATACAGTGTATGACATCGGGTGTCTCAAAAAAAAACTTAAGTTTTACCCGCTCATGCTTAAAGAAGGAATTATAGAGATGAAAAGAGCATCCAAATCTGTAAAGTGGAAAAAAATTGCATGAAAAAACTTCTATTTCCACTTCTTATTTTAATTTTTATAGCGTTTTTACTTCATCATTATTTTCGAGTATTCGATTTGCCTGAAATCATTACACCTTCAAAATCACTTTCGTACGAGCCTGCAATTTATGAGAGTGGTAATTTAGTTGCTGATGAAGTCGGGTATGTAGCAAATGTATTTTCCTGGGGTTATAACAGACATATTTGTTATGATAATGAATTTAAAAATTGGTGGATATTTTATTATGGTGACTTAAGTAATGATCCGGATAAGCCTAATAGGAATATTCAGTATAGATATAGTAAAAATGATGGAAATACGTGGAGTGGGTCGCGACAGTTTAAGAGTAACGTAGTTGTATCTGCTGATTTTACTATATATTGTGAAGCAGAAAATATAAGCATCGCTTATGGCGATATACATCAAAAAAATGTTTATTGGCAAAAGGGCAAGATGCAAGTCGATGATGTAGAATGGTATTCCAAAAGTGTTCCGATTAAATCGGATGTTGGATATGCCAGTGTCGCTCCATCTATTGTCTATTATAATAATTTACCGGTCTTAGCTGTAAGAGATCAAAGTGAGGAAAGTAAAAAAAGCGGTGAAAAGAGAACATTTGTTGCAATTGCTAAAGATGAACATGGAAATTCGTGGGAAAAGAATGTAAAGATTCATAGCAGTATAATACGAACTCCGTTTGATAAATACGCATCGCCATCATTAGAAATAGTTAATGGAGAATTATTTGCAATTATCAATACTGGATATGATATGCGTATTGTAAATTATCTATTAAATAATGAATGGGGAGAGGATAGATTGATAAGTGGCTTTAAGTATAGCGGAGCCAATTTAGATTGGACCACCGTAACAGACTCATCAGGCACGTTACATATTTTTTACCCTGAAAAAGACACATCGTTTGCCAGACATGCGACGTTTGATGGATCAATCTGGAATTTTGAAACTATTACTGACTATCCAATCAGTTCTAATCGCCATTTATCAGGGGCAATTGATGATAATGACACACTGTATTTTATAGGAAATGAACTCGCTCTTTACTATAAAACTAATAATATTTGGCATGTAGACAAAAGACTTGTTTCCAAGCTTGGATTGGGAATGAGGTTTATTACTGCTTCGCAGAAGTTAGTCGATAACAAATTAGGTATAGCTTGGATTGAAGGTGATGAGTTTACACCAGTTATCCGCTTCTTATGCTTACAGAAAATTGAAAAGAGAAATACTATTTCTTTTAAGAAATGTCAATAAACATGGGATCAGAAAATTATCCTCAGGTATCAATAATAATAGTCAATTGGAACGGTTACGAAAACATCAAAGAATGTCTAATCTCAATCTTGAAGTGTTCATATCCGAATTTTGAAATTATAATCGTCGATAATGGATCAGTCGATCGATCAGTCTCCTATATAAAAAATATGGCAGTAAAATATGGAAATATTCGATTGATTGAAAATAAAAAAAATGTCGGGTATGCAGAAGGCAATAACTTAGGGTTTAAACGTGCAAAGGGTAAAATGATTCTCTTTCTTAATAATGATACCCTCGTAGATAAAGATTTTTTGAATATATTAGTTAATAAGCTTATCTCTGATAAGTCAATAGGAGCAGTGCAGCCAAAAATATTAAATTATCCCAAATCAAATATTATCGATTCAGTAGGATCCTATTTTCTTAATACAGGTTTTTTATATCATTTTGGACATAATAAGACAGATCATAAACGGTACCAGGCGATGTCAGAGATTTTTTCGATGAAAGGAGCTTGTATGCTTTTTAATAAATCTGTTATCGATAAGATTGGTTTATTTGAAAAAAATTATTTCGCATACTTTGAAGAGACTGACCTTTGTCATAGAGCTATTCTTGCAGGATACACAATTTACTATGTGCCATCTGCGGTAATTTATCATAAAGGCGGAGGAACCGCATCTAAGTTGCCAAGTGAATTCATTCAATTCCATTCTTATAAAAATAGAATATATACTTACCTAAAGAATTTTGAATTATTAACGATAATTAAAATTTTACCCATACATATAACATATTGTTTATTAATAAGCTCAGTATACTTTTTTACTTTTAAATTTTCTTTATCGTATGCAATTTTGAAAGCAATCGGTTGGAATATTATAAATTTAAAAATGATTAAAAAAAAGAGAAAGGAAATTCAAAGATTGAGAAAAAGTAACGATAATATTTATTTATCCAGATTAACAAGAAAAGTTGGTTTTAATTATTATTACCATCTGTTTGCGACAAGCCTTGCTGGCTATAGAGACAAATCCTGACTATCAAATATATGAAAAAAATTCAAAAAATTAATATTGATAATAAGCTTCATGTGTTTTTGTTATTGGCAACCTTTGTAGTTATTTTTTATTCGCGAAGTATTTTCGCTTTTTTTCAAGCTGATGAGTGGTTTTATTTCACGCAATTCCTTCCGTTAACGGGAAAATGGTACGGGGTGTTTAGTTCCATATATAAGAGTGTATTTGAATCTCACGCTGTTTCAGGCGGAGGTCATATGGCCCCAATTATGAACATAAGCTGGTATTTTAATAATTTATTGTTTGGATTAAATTTCATCCCGTATATACTCTTAAGTCTTTTTTTTCATGTTTTGAATGCTTTTTTTATATATTTAATCTTGAAACGATTAAATAACCTGCCGAGAGTCGGTTTTATCGCTGCGGTATTTTTTGGTCTTTCCTATGTACATCAACAAGCGGTCACTTGGGTGATTGCTTTCTCAACTACACTTTCTGTAACCCTCATCTTGAGTGCAATTCTTTGTTTATTACAAATTACACGTGAAAATGAAAAAGATAATATTAGAAATATCAGAATCGCTTTTATATTGTTTCTTAGCTCTATCCTAACAAAAGAAATTTCAGTCGTACTTTTTATAATATTTCCTTTTATTTGGTTTACTATTTTGAAAAAGTCATTAAAGAAGAGATTCATAAAATATTATGCAATTCTTAGTGCGTTTTACATTTTTTTTCGGGCAGGTATTCCTTATTTATTTTTTTGGGCAGATAAACAAATCGCATTAAACGCAAAAAGTGAAAACTTTTTTGATATCCCTTTGTTAATCTTCAGGGCGATAACCTATCCTTTGAGATTAATAGTTGAAGTATTCGTCCCCGCTGAGTTAATCTTGTGGTTTGTTGAAGCCCTTACTTCTTATGCATATCCCCATTATGCTCTTGAAAAATCCGTCCGGGGTACCAATTACCTTACTTTTATTCAAAGTGCCGGAAGCGATATGTTTATTTTTTTCTTCTCAGGAATTATTCTAATTATGTTTTTTTTGTATATATTTAAGTTACGAAAAAAACAGAAGAATAAGTTTTATACAGCAAATATTGCGATTTTAATAATTACATTCTCTGCTTTGCCGTTAATAATGATCGCAACTTATGCTCCTTGGTGGGGATATGTTACTTTCATCGACTCACGTCATTTGTATATAGCATCTGTGGGTGCTTCTTTTCTTTTTGCATTAATAATTGAAGACATAGGTTTATATTTTAATAAATTTTTTTTAAAGCACAGGTTTTTAAAAATGAACCCATTTAGGATCAGTATGGTGATTGTGATCTTGTGGGCATTCACTCAATTTGTTTTATTACAAGGAGAACTTATTAAGCAAGTTAAAACCGGCAGTGAGCGAAAGAAAATATTATCGGAAGTTTTAAACCAAACGCTTCCCCGTGATAAAACTGTATTTTTAATAAAAAGCAATACAGGATATTACGGATTTGGACCTATTCCTCCGTTTCAAACAAATCTAGGACAGATATTATCAATATATTATTATAAAAATAGAGGACTTCCGGAGTATTTTATCCGAAATAACTTTCTCGTAAAAGGAGGTATAGCAGGTGAAGGATATGTAGAATTTAACGGTAAGGGGTTTGGGTACTATATAAACGAAGACACGCTCTTTTCAGATATTAAAGAAGGTAAGTTGGAGCCTGGAAATATCTCAGCATATAATTGGAACGGAGAAGATGGCACCATTTCTAACATTACGGATGAAGTGCGAAAGGAAGCTAGAAGATACTTAGGTTACTTAAATACTTTTAGTGGATGGAAAGAATTTTATGATCCCGAAGGATATTTTCATTTTAAGTTCCCTCAAGATTTTGCATTAGAAGATATTACCAATTCAGATAAATCTACTGACTCAAGTGTTATAAGGAGTGTTATAATCTCTGACGTATCGGGCTCTGGATCTATTCATAAGATAAATATAAAATTAAAGAGTAAACAGGAATTGATACCTTTTTCTGAGCATGTATCTTTGCAGTCGAATAGTGAGGGAAAGATAATCGCTAAAGATTTCACATTCAGAAATATCAACATGGCCAATAGAAACGCGATTACAACTATTTATTCTACCAATACTTATTATCCTAACTATTATATTCCATATGATAAAAATAATATGTATTTTGATATAAAAGTAAGCGGGGAGAGATTTCGAAGGCAATTTATCTATGCACCGGTCGGGCAAATAGAAAAATATAATAGCGAGGTTGAAAAAATTTTATCTACTTTAGACTATGAAAAACCAGAAAGTAAATAAAAAATTTGAAGTTAAATACTTTGAAGGATATTTTAAAGGAGCTGTAGGTGAATTTTCTAAAAAGGATCTCGAGTTATCCCGAAATTGGTTTTCGGCTTGGCTTAGTGTAATAAGTACATTGCTTAATATTTCGGATGGTCGGGGAGTGAAAGTACTTGAGATCGGATGCTCCATAGGCGGTATGTCAAGTCTGTTGGCAGATCGCGGATTTGAAGTATGGGCTTCAGATGTCTCAGAATTGGCAGTTAAGAAGGCGTCCTCTCTGGATTCCCGTGTAAAGTTTTCAGTTATTGATGTTCAGAAAGAAATACCACTACGCCAAAAGTTCGATTTCGTAATCGCAACAGAAGTAGTTGAGCATCTTGAGTTCCCTAAAGAAGCTTTAAAAAATATATATTCCGTTTTAAAGTCGGGCGGTAAAGTAATCATTTCTTCACCATATCCATATATGTGGAATATGAAAGATCCTACTCATATTAATGTAAAGTTTCCTCATGAATGGATGAATTTGCTTCGGCAAGTCGGTTTTCAAAAAATAACTTATAAGCGTTTTTCGTTATTGCCTTTTTTTTACAGATTTGGAAGAAGATTTCACATTATTTTTCCATTTACTATCCCATTGCCGAATATCAATAGCCCGATTATTTTTTTAGGGGAAAAACCATGAAGCGAATATCACAAAAACGAATAATCGAACTTTTGACAATAATAATTTTAGGATTAGTTCCTTTATTATGGTTTAAAGGAAATAATGTAGTTTTAGGTCATGATGCTGGTTTACCTATTTCTCCCATAGAGCATTTTATTGACAGATTTTATCTCTGGACCAATCGGTATGGAATAGGACATGATCAGACGTATGCTCTTCCCGGATTGTTCATACATGGCATAGAAGCAATGATTAGTTATTTTGGTTTGTCATTACAGTGGAATCAAAAAATTACTTTCGTTTTTTGGTTTATGCTGCCTGGGCTAACCATGTATTATTTAACTTCAAGGCTTGAGAGTAAAACCGGCTTGAAATTTCTTGCTTTGCCATCGTCCATGCTTTATATGATGAACCATTATTTAATGCAGGGATGGTTTATCGCTGAACGCACTAAATTTTCTTTATATGCAGCTTTGCCATTACTTTTAGCGTTTTTGATAGATTGGCAGGAAAAAAAACTCACCACACTAAAAACAGGTATATTGATTTCTCTTACTCTATTTTTTTTAAACGGGATGGCAAGTCTCCCTTTATTCGGAGCAATTATTATTGCTTTAGTTGTTTTCCTCGGCTTTTATTTTTATTGGGATAAATCACGAAAAGAATTTTTAAGGTTAGTCAAATTAATCCTAGTCACTATTATTACGAGTTTGGCTTTGCAGTCTTACTGGTTATTGGCATATATACATTATGTTAGAAACTCGTACAGTGAAGTGGTAGGACAGGCAGGAGGAGTTTCTGGTGTTTTAGGTTGGATAGCTTATATAAGCAAAGACACTTCATTAATAAATTTGATGCGGTTGCAGGGTATTCCTGAATGGTATCAAAATCCTGATCATGCATATGCAAATGTGTTTTTACATAATCCGGTGTTTATTCTAATAAGTTTTTTACTGCCATTTGTAGCATTTTGTTCGTTGTTTTATATTAAAGATCAAAAGAAACGTAAATACATACTATTTTTCAATTTTCTGGCATTATTTTCAATGATATTTACTGCAGGCTCCCATCCTCCTTTTGGTGGCATTTATAACTTACTTGTTCAACTAATCCCGGGATTTATAGCCTTCCGGACACCTTTCTATAAATTTGCACCTGCTTTATGGCTTTCGATGTCGATCTTGATCGGATTTACGATTAGCAGTTTCATTCAAGAGCGTTTTGTGAAACCTAATTATAAGTTTTTTTTAATTTTTTCAATTTTGTTATCTATTGGTTTACTGTTTTACAACTTTCCTTTTCTCGATGGCCGGTTTTTTGATTATATTAAAAACCAAAGAAGTATGAGAGTTAACATTCCTTCATATGTTTTGGATTTCGGCAGATGGAGTAGTAGTGTAGCGAAGGACGGAAAAATACTTCCTTTACCTCCTGCAGCAGAAAGTGTTGAATCGTTTTCGTGGGGTTATTGGAGTTTAACGCCTGTAACTAGTTTATTGACGAACGCATCTATTATTAATCCTAACGGTATGACAGTTCATCAAAAAGAAATACTAACTGAAATGTTTTCGAAGATGAAAAAAAAAGATAGTGATTGGTTAAAGGTAGCGAAAGTGTTAGGAATTCGTTATTTCTTAGTGCGCAAAGATTTTATTTGGAATTCACCTTCGTCTATGACTGACAATCCAAAAATATATGAAGAAGTTTTGAATAATACTTCGGGAATCGTATTTTTTAGGAAATTTGGTGAATGGTCAATTTATACAATAGAAGATTTAAGTGATGAGATTGTGGTGTATAAAGAAGGATCACTTTCTTATATAGAAGGAGCTGCTAAAGATTTGCCTGTAGTGATATCGATTCCGGGAGTAAATACAGAATCGGTTTACTATGTGTCCGGAACTTATGGAGAAAAACAAGATGTGTTACTTAATAATTCAAAGAATATTTTCGTAATTCCTCAGTGCGTGATGTGTTTTTTGCAACCCCAGATCTTAAACGAAGGGGCATTTGTTCCGAGTATCACAGCTGATTCAATTCTTTTTCCTATTATTAAAACCCGTGAATCCCAAAAAGAGAAAGCCGCTCTAGTTTCTCCCGAGCAATCCGTAGAATATTACCTAGAATTATCATTACGAAGACAAAAAGGGTTAGAAAGGGCAGCAGACGAAAAGAAATTAACAGAAGCTCTCGATATAAATGCCGATTCATATTTAGAAGCACTTCAAAAATTGAGACACAGTCTCGTAAGGTTAATTAATATAAGAAAACTAGAAAACAATGAACTATTAATGAAAGGATATACATATTTATATATCCAATCAAATAATGTTATTGCTAAGTCATCACTACTGGCTAATGCAGTCGATAAGCAATTGTTAAATCAGGTCTTTAGTGAACTAGATAAAACATTAACTTTAATTAAAAATAGCGCCTGGTATACAGAAAATTTAAGGTCGAAGAAATATATATTTACAGTACCGAAGGATGGAGATTATACAGCATATTTGAATAATGATACATTGTCTGAAAATGAAATAATTATAAACAGACCTATAAATTTATCGATTGATGACAAGGCTTACTCAGTAACTGCAAGTGAAGAGAATAGTTGGTTCAGTTTGGTAGATATATTTTTAACGAAGGGCAGACATACTCTATTGCTTGAAGATGTTCCTCTTAAAAATTTATACCCAAACCCCTCTCAAATTATATCAGTGATAGATGAAGATAGAGAAAGTTTTGCCTGTTTTAAATCTGTGCTTATTCCGACTGAATCAGGTGGAACTTATGACATTAATATTCAATACAGACAACTTCGAGGTAGCGGTGTTTTTTATTTCCATCCTTTGGGACGTGATGAAATACTTCCTGCATTATCAAAGCCCGGAATCGATTTAAAAAATAGCAGTAACTGGGAGCAGTTAAGAATGGATTTCCAGTCCAGTAATAATAACGGATTTTATTTTTATATATGTACACGCCCTCATCTTCGTGAGAATCGACGTGAGTCAGTACTTGAAGTAAGAAGTGTCACGATTCAAAAAATCACAGAGCCGAAAATTGTTTTTTGGCATAAACCATTGGAAGATGGGGAAGGTGTATCTAGAATCAATGCAGATCTTCAAAATCAAACCAGTTACAAGTTTTCTACCACTGAAGATTTATTAAATCGAACTGCTGTATTAAATCAAGCGTTTAATTATAATTGGGAGCTTGATAGGCTTTCGCACGTGAGATTTACGGCAAATGGGTATGCCAATGGCTGGTTTATAACAAGCAGCGGGAATTCAGGTATCATTAAATATGCTCCGCAAAAATATGTTAAATGGGGTTTCATTATAAGTATTTGTTCGTTCTTAGTGGTTAATTTAGTAATGATAATTAAACGAAATGAAAAAAAACACTAATTCAATAAAATCCAATATAGAGAAATATTATATGTGGTATGAGAAAAATCTTGCCAAACTTATGTTGATAATTATAATACATTTTATATCATATTTTATTTCTAATCTTCCTTATATAAATATATTTACAGGTCGATACTTTCCATTCATAATGGATTGGATTTTTATACTAATCTTATTTTCTCCTCAGAAAAATATAGTCTTGCGATTCGGGCTTTTTTTAATTTTATTGGCCAGTATTTTTGGACTTTTGCGGCTTTATCCGGTGACAGAGATAATAGGTGAATTAAGTTTTGCAGCAATTGGGACTTATATCGTATTGATCCTAATAGATAACCATGTATGAATTTTTTAATGGGTGACGCACGTTTTTTTTGGCCTGAAAATATAAATTATTTTTCAGGCGTACCACAAGCATGGGATGCAAGCTTGAATACAGGCATCGGGCAATCAGGGGTAAGTACATTGTGGATTACTTCTTATCTCTACATCACAAACGTACTTTCACATATAGGATTATCATGGATAACTTTGGTACTAGTATTTTGGATATTCCCGATTATATTACTTTCTTTTTTCTCATCAGTTTTATTATTCCGTCATCTATTTATAACACCTATTAAACTAAGATTTATAGCGGGCATTATATATGCGCTAAACACATATTCGATAATGAATATTTTGGGGGGACAGTTTGGCGTGATGCTTGCATACAGCATTCTACCTTTAGTTTTACTGTGTTTTATTAAAGTTTATGAGAATCCTGATCTTAAAAATTCATTAATCGCAGGACTAGCTATAAGTTTACAAGTGCTTTTTGATCCGCGGTTAGTTTATATTAGTATTCTAATTATCGGAGTATATTATTTATTTTCCGGATCATTAAAGACTAATTTAAAGCTAAAACTGGTATATGTTTTTTTTATCCCGATAGTAATTATTTTTGTATTGCACAATTATTGGATTTTACCATTAATATACTTTACTACTCCATCGACTCCGTTTAACTATAATAGCCTGGGAGGATTTAAATTCTTCAGCTTCGCGGAATTTCCCTATGCAATTTCTTTACTTCATCCGAATTGGCCGGATAATATATTCGGGAAGGTTAATTTTTATAAGCCTGAGTTTATGATTTTGCCGATAATCGGGTTTTCAGTGCTTAATTATTTAAAACTAACCGGGAGATCGAATGCTAAAGGAGAGAAAGAAAAACGATTGACATTATTTTTTGCATTCCTGCTACTTTATGGTGCCTTTCTTGCAAAAGGGGTAAATGAGCCGCTTGGCGCAGGTAACATTTTTTTATTTAAATATATACCCGGTATGTCTCTGTTTCGAGATCCTACTAAATTTTATACGATTATCGCAGTGGCTTATTCAATGCTAATTCCTTTGGCATTTTTGCATCTCATAGAGACACGACTCAAAAAAAATAAAAAATATTCCATTTATATATACATATTATTTACAGTTTCATATTTAGGGATTTTATTTTCACAATTATATAACTCAAATCTGAAGTTTTTCGAAGAAAGAACAATCCCGCAAGAATATATTTCATTTAAAAATATGATTGTCAATGAAAATGAATACTTTCGAACTTTATGGGTTCCCCAATGGCAGCGGTATGGATATTTTTCAGATCTTAATCCTGCGATAGGTAGAGGTGAAGTTATACCTTTTGCCTCACCTATCAGTATGGCAAAAGAATTGAAAGATGATAGAGTTATCCGTCAGCTCCAAGATTTAGGCGTTAAGTATATTGTCTTGCCTTATGACTCACTCGGTGAATTTTTTATTGATGACAGAAAATATGATGAAAAAACATATATTAAAACTAAATTAGAATTAGACACAAATACTAATCTTTCGAAGAAAACTAATTTTGGTAAAGTCTTTGTTTATGAATTAGACGGTTGGAAAGACAGGTTCCGGCTAATTTCAAATTCTGGTATTAGATGGAAGGCAAATTCTGCAACAGAGTATGAAATCGAGCTTGAAAATGATAAAATTGAAAGTAAGTTGATATTTTCTGACAGTTTCGATCCAAATTGGGTTGCCATATGGGGGGATCAAGTAGTTAACTCAAAAGCCTTTAATGATGTACTAAACAGTTTTGATATATCTAAAGGGGCAAAACATATAAAAATATATTATGCACCCCAAAAGTTAGTAAATATTGGGTTAATATTGAGCGGAACGAGTCTTTTTTTAATATTAGCAGTAATAGCATATCTAGGTAAAGAGAAGTAAACATTATGAGAAAGATAATACTTTTAGGCAAAAACGGTCAACTCGGTAGTGAATTCATTAGGCAAAATGATCAATTTAATTTTGATCTGTATGCTTTCGGGCGCGAGGACTTAGATGTAACAGCTTCATCAGATCTCATTCATAAGACTATAGCAGATATCAGACCGGATATTCTCATAAATACAACGGCTTTCACAAATGTCTCAAGTTGTGAAACACTGTCGGATACAGCATTTTCCGTTAATGCCACATCTTTAAAAAATTTAGCAGTTGAGTGTGATAAGTTTGGTATAAAATTTGTTACTTTCAGTACAGATTATGTGTTTGACGGCAATAAGGGTAGTGGATATGTTGAAACTGATACCCCAAACCCCTTACAAATATATGGTTTGTCTAAATACGCGGGTGAATTGATCTCTAACTTATATTGTAGAAATGCATATATTATTAGAACAAACGGTGTTTACGGGGGTTTATCAGGAAGTAGAGCAAAAAGAGGCAATTTCGTATTGAATATTTTACAAAAATCTAAAGAAAAAGACGAAATAGAGGTGGTAGCTGATCAGACTGTAAGTCCAACATATGCTCCTGATTTAGCTAAAGCAACGTATAATCTAATTTTAAATGAAAATATTAATTCTGGTATTTATCATCTAATAAACGAAGGTCATTGCTCCTGGGCGGAATTCGCTACAAGTATACTTGACTATGTAGGTTCAAAAACAAAAATTATTCCAGTTCAGTCAAAGTACATGACTACTGACTTTAAAAGGCCTCTTTATACAGCGTTATTGAACACAAGAGCACGAGGATATGACATAATCCTACCTGATTGGAAAGATGCAATAAAGAGGTATTTGGATTCTTTAAAATAAATTATGTTAAGTGTCGTAGTACCAGTTTTTAATGAGGAAGAGTCTCTATCAACTTTTTATAGTGAGATTAAGGTTGTTTTGGAAAAACTTGACGAAAAACACGAAATTATTTTTATAGACGATGGATCTACGGATAGTACTCTACAAAAATTAAAAGATCTTTCCCGAAAAGATTCTAATATCAGGATTTTTTCACTTAGAAAAAATAGTGGTAAATCAGAAGGTTTAAGTGTAGGTTTCCAAAAAGCAAAAGGTGATTATATATTTACAATAGATGTAGATCTTGAGGAGAAACCAAGTGAATTTCCCCGTTTACTTAAAATAATTGATGAAGGGTACGACATAGTTTCAGGATGGAGAAAAAACAGAAAGCATTCATTACCAAGGGTATATTCTTCAAAGATTGCTAATAGTATACTTTCGAAGCTATGGGGTTTGGAGTTGCATGATATAAATTGCGGCTTAAAGGTTTATACAAGAGATGCTGCGAAATCGTTACTTCTGTATGGAGGGTTATACAGATTCATACCTTTAATTGCTCACCTGAAAGGTTTTAGGGTTTCTGAAATAGTAGTAGATCATGAAAACAGGAAGTTCGGCAATGCTAAATATGGATTTCTGAAATTATGGAAAGATTTACCGGATGCATTTACAGTTTTATTTTTAACTAAATACGCTGAAAAACCATTGCATTTCTTTGGTTTTATAGGTGGGTTAGTTTTTTCTCTGGGTTTTTTAATCTTTTTTTATTTAGGGATAATTTGGCTATGGGGTGAATCAATAGGTAGAAGGCCATTGTTTTTTACAAGCATCTTTTTAATGCTAGGTGGAATTCAGATATTTTTCTCAGGCGTTCTTGCGGAGTTAATCAGAAATAATTCCCAAAGAGATTATACTCCTCAGATAAAGTATTCAAGTGATGTATAGATAATATGAAAATTCAGGATTTAGCATTTGTGATAGCTTTGGCGTTTTTATTACACAAAAAAATAAGTCCTAATTTATTAGCTTTAATAGGCATAGTTTTATTGGCAATTTCGATTCCGCTATTTTCGAGTTGGATTTTTTTTACGGCTTACCGCTTGGTATATTTTGCTGCATTATTTTTTCTCCTTTCAATTCTTCTGCATTTATATTACGCTAGGAATAAGTAATACAGATTGAATCTGGAATTGGAAATTAGGTATGAGAATAGCAATAGATATTTCACAGACAGCACATGAAAATACAGGCGTTGCGAACTTTCTCGAAAAGTTAGTTGATGGTTTGTTAGTAGCTGATGATGGCAATGAGTATATTTTATTTGGTTCTTCATTACGCAATAATACTAAGTATAAAGTATTAAGTACTAAGTATAAAAATAAGACAAAACTAACATTTAAGTTCTTTAGATTGCCACCTACATTTCTTGATTTACTGTGGAATAGGTTACATATATTATCAATTGAGAGTTTAATAGGAAAAGTTGATGTATTTATTTCATCTGATTGGATTCAGCCTCCGACTAAATCAGCAAAGAAGGTGACGATCTTATACGACTTAATAGTTTATAAATACCCTGCAGAAACTCATAAGAAAATAGTTAATACGCAAAAAAGAAGGCTAAATTGGGTAAAAAAAGAATGCGATTCAGTAATTTGTATTTCTGAGGCGACGAAAAAAGATGCGATAGATATCTTGGAAATTGACGAGAAAAAAATAAGCGTAGTTTATCCCGGAATATAAATCATATGTTAATAGGTATTGATGGAAATGAGGCAAATGTAGAAAAAAGGGTTGGTGTAAGTGAGTTCGCGTTTGAATTGTTATCACAATTCAAAAGGCATCAGGTATCCGATATCAAGTATCAAGTATATCTTAAAAGTCAGCTTAATGGTCAGCTGCCTGAACAATCGGAGGGTTTTAGGTATAGAATCTTTGGTCCGGGTAAAGCTTGGACGCAGTGGAGGCTTCCGTTAGATTTATATATTCATCGTCCAAGGCCGGATGTATTTTTTACTCCTTCTCACTATTCTCCTCGTTTTTCACCAATTCCTACAGTTGTTTCAGTAATGGATTTATCTTATATTTATTATCCGGAATTATTTAATAAATCCGATCTTTATCAGCTTAAAAATTGGACTAAGTATTCGGTAAGTATGGCAAGTGCAGTAATAACCATTAGTCGATCATCTCAATTTGATATAATTAAAGAGTATAAGATACCTGAGGAAAAGGTATATGTGGTTCATCCTGGAATAAAGTTAATAAGCGACCTTGAGCCCCATGTTTATCCTATGAGCGAACTTAGTATAAAATATAGAATTTCTAACAGGTATATATTGTTTGTCGGAACATTGCAGCCTAGGAAGAACATAGAGCGGTTAATTGAGGGATTTAGCAAAATATCAAATATAGAAAAAGATTTACAGTTAGTTATCATCGGAAAAAAGGGTTGGCAGTTTGAATCTATTCTTCAAGCTCCTGAAAAATTCGGAGTTTTAGAAAAAGTAAAATTTCTTGATTTCGTGCCCGACGAAGATTTACCGCTTTTCTATAAAAATGCAATTTGTTTTGTATTACCAAGTCTATATGAGGGGTTTGGTCTTCCTATACTTGAAGCAATGAAGCATAATTGTCCTGTAATAACGAGCAATGTCTCAAGTATGCCTGAGGCGGGAGAAAACGCTTGTTTGTACATAGATCCTGAAAATGTGGAGGATATCTCTAAGAATATAAAAAAATTAATCGAGGATGATAAGCTGAGAATAACTCTTATCAAAAAAGGAAAGGAACATATTAAGAAATTCAGTTGGGAAAAAACAGCAAAAGAAACATTGGCAATCTTAGAAAAAGTGGGAAATGAAAGTTAAATATGATAGATAGAACCGGAAAGCAGCTGTCAAATGGAGAGATTATAAATAAAGTCGGCTTGAGAGTTAGAACTATATGGAATGAGCTTATTGTGTTTATATTGCATTTGGCAGGTTGCGTTCCTTTGCATAATTTCAGGCGTTTTATTTATAACATGGCAGGAATTCGTATCGGAAAAGGATCTGCGTTACATATGCATGCCAGGTTTTACCTTCCTTCTAATATTTCAATCGGAGAAGATACTGTTATAGGTGAAGGTGTAGTGTTAGACGGGCGGGATGATCTAAAAATAGGTAACCATGTTGATATTGCGTCTAACGTCATGATTTATAATGCAGAACATGATATTCATAGTGAGGATTTCCATGCGGTTACATCGCCTGTTAATGTAGAAGATTACGTGTTTATAGGACCTCGGGCAATTATTCTTCCCGGGGTTACACTGGGTAGAGGATCTGTGGTGGGAGCGGGCGCGGTCGTAACGAAATCAGTTCAAGAGTTTGAAGTAGTCGGCGGTGTTCCTGCTAAAGTTATAGGAGAAAGACAAAATAAAAATCCTCAATATAAGCTTGGAAGAGCTGCTTGGTTCAGGTAGTTTTTGGTACTATGTTAAATCTTTCTATAATTATTCTAAGTTATAATACAAAAGAGTACCTTCGCGATTGTTTGCAGTCTATTTATAATAATTTGCCTAAAGGGTTTTTTGAAGTGATAGTTGTAGATAATGCTTCTATTGATAATAGTATTGAAATGGTACTTAAAGAATTTCCGAAAGTAAATGTATTTAAATCAGATAAAAACCTAGGTTTTGCCAAAGGTGTAAATATGGGCGCAAAAAAAGCTAAGGGTGAGCTTCTACTTTTTCTAAATTCTGACGCTGTTTTGCAAAATGATAAAGTCGTCGAGATGACATCTTTCATCCGGAGAAATGAGGATGTGGGAATATTGGGCGGCTTGCTGGTTAACCAAGATTTAACCAGGCAGAGATCTTATGGTAAATTTTATACTCTACCAGTCGCAGTTAAGATGTTAATCGGAGGCGATAGGATGGAGATTCGTGGCAAACGACTTGATAAGCCTGTTAGGGTGGATTGGGTTAGTGGCGGATTCATGATGGTAAAGACATCGATTTTTACTAAGATTTCAGGCTTTGACGAAAACTATTTTATGTATATGGAAGATGTAGATTTGTGTTATAGAGCTAAAAATATGGGTTTTCTGACATTTATTTTTCCGGATAGTTATGCACTTCATTTAAGTCACGGAAGCTCTAATCGTACCTTTGCAATCGAAAATATCTATAAAGGGTTGTTATATTTTTATAAAAAACATAGACATGAATGGGAATATAATGTGTTGAAATTTATATTATTTACTAAAGCTTGGATACTTATGTCTACGGGCATATTAATTCGCAACCAGTATTTAAAGAATACTTATAGAAATGTAATTCGAGTCTAGATAGATCAGGATATTTAACATATATATGAAGATAATTAATTGGTTATTTGAAAATATACTGCTTGTTATTACTCTTTTTCTTTTAATTTTTATTCCTTTATATCCTAAGATACCTTTATTTGATATACGTAATACATGGGTTTATATACGCTTGGACGATGTTGTAGTTGTTTCGTCTGTGTTGGTCTGGTCATTGCTTATCATCCGAAAAAAAGTTAGTTTGAAAACTCCATTGACCATGCCGATTTTAATCTTTTGGATAATTGGTGCGATTGCCACTATTCATGGTGTCCTTTTGATATTTCCTACCCTAGCCAATGTTTTTCCGAACGTAGCATTCTTAAGTTATCTGCGAAGAATAGAATACTTAAGTTTATTTTTTGTAGCCTTCTCAGGAATAAAAGATAAGAAACACCTGCTTTATGTAGGCGTAGTACTTACTATCGCACTATTTGCAGTAGTCGGATATGGGGCTGGGCAAAGATATTTAGGTTTTCCGGCTTTTCTTACTATGAATGAAGAGTTTGCTAAGGGCGAACCGATCCGACTTTCTCAATTCTCAAGAGTTCCTTCTACATTCGCTGGACATTATGATTTGGCAGCTTATCTGGTTCTTGTTCTTCCAATTCTTACTAGCTTAGTATTTGGAGTTCGTAAATGGATTCCGAAGCTTATAATCATGGCAGGTGTAGTTTTAGGCTTTGTGCTTATGTTCATGACAGTGTCGCGAGTGTCTTTCTTCGTATTATTTATCGCAATAGGAGCAGTATTAATTTTCCAAAAAAAGAAGATAGTGCTTTTTGTGCTGCCGGTCATAGCTTTACTGTCAGTTTTATTTTTGAGTCTCGCTCCTGCTCTTATAGATCGCTTCGGAAGTACTATAAAGCAAGTAGATGTTTTAGTTGATGCGACTACCGGTGAAGCAATAGGCAGTGCCAAGCTTGTTCCTTCAGATTATTTTAAGGATAAAATTATTATCCAGGATTATGTATTGAAAGATGATAAAGTAGATGGGTCATCGATATTTGAAGAAAGCGACGAGTTATTTAATAAAAGCACTGATACTCTTTCTGCTATTACAGCAGGAATAAGTTCTCCATCTGCAGCTGTAGTTCCATATTATTTATTATCGGATCATGTGACACTGCTCGTTCCGGCAAATGTTTCAACAGGAGAAAATCTCCCGCAAGGTACTGGATATATAAATCTCTCATTATCGCCTGTTACCAGAAAAATAGGAGAATATTTTTATGAAAAGCAAGACGATTCAGGTAGTGGCAAATCGGCTGATGTAGTCATAATAAACGGTAATTTTCTGGTAAAAAAAGCATCCGCTTATGATCTTTCTTTTACTACACGTTTCCAGGGTGAATGGCCACATGCTATTAAGGCATTTATGAGAAATATATTTTTTGGGTCTGGATATGGCTCAATAAGTCTTGCAATTGATAATAATTATTTCAGGATCCTCGGAGAGGTCGGTTTATTAGGTATTGTTTCATTTCTGATCATCTTCATAACCGGAGGTATTTACATCAAGAAAACATTACCCTATATTCAGTCACCTTTGATTAGAAGTTTTATTATAGGTTTTGTGGCGGGAGTATTCGGTTTGGCTCTTAATGCTGTGTTAATTGATGTCTTCGAAGCATCAAAAGTTGCATATGTATTGTGGCTATTAATGGGAGTAGTAATTGGAGTATTACATCTACATCAAAAAGAAAAATTTGATATTTTAAAGGAATTGAAGAAATCTGCTTTTTCTACACCAGCAATAGTTATTTACTTATTAATTACCTCAATTTTTGTTTTCTCACCTATGCTCAGTAATTATTTCGTCGGTGATGATTTTACTTGGTTTAGGTGGGCAGCTGAAAATAATAATTTTCTCAGTTTCTTTACTAAAGCAGATGGATTTTTCTATCGGCCGGGTACGAAATTATATTTTTCTACAATGTATAAAATGTTTTGGTTAAACCAAACTGTTTACCATACTGTTTCTATGCTTATGCATTTTATTGTTACTGTGCTGGTATTTTTACTTTCCAAAAAGATCTTAAAAGATAATAGAATAGCTGCACTATCAGGATTTTTATTCCTTTTTTTAAGCGGGTATCATGAAGCTGTATTTTGGATCTCATCAACAGGTTATCTTTTTACGGCTTTCTTCATGATATCAAGTCTTCTATTTTTTGTCAGGTGGATAGACTATAAAAAAATCGTTTATTTTTTTATGTCGTTATTATTTCTTGTCCTGTCGTTATTATTTCATGAACTAGGAGTAGTCACGATACTATTATTATTGTTTTATTATTACATTTATGAAGCCAAACTAAATCCTACTAAATTATTAGATAAAAAAATTTATATGTTTATACTTTTTGTGCCTATGTTTATTTATGGTTTATTGCGGTTCATAGCGGATAGCCATTGGTTTTCGGGAGACTATAATTATAATTTAATAAAACTTCCGGTTAATAGTATCGGGAATGTGATTGGCTATTTATTTCTTTCAATTTTAGGTCCTTTCTCGTTACCATTTTATTCGATAATCAGAAACTTATTTAAAGAACAGTTTTTTATAGCATTAATTCTTGGAGCCATATTTTTGACAGTCTTAATATTTGTTTATCGATTTTTTAGGAATATGACTTCAAAAGAAGATTCGCGAATAATACTCTTTTCAACAGGTTTATTTATCATCGGATTAATACCATTTTTAGGATTAGGAAATATAACTTCCCGATATAGTTATGTCTCAAGTATAGGCTTCGTTATAATAGCCAGTTTTTCCATTAAAAAAATATATTCTTATTTATTAGACCAAGGTAAAGAGATTGCTCTAGCAGTAGCTGCTGTATTTATTACTCTATTTATGCTTTTTCACCTAATGCAGATACAGCAAATACATAGCGATTGGAACACTGCTGGTAAAAAGGCTGAGAGATTTTTGATAGCAATTAATGAGGCATATAATGATTACTGGGCAGTAACTCCAATGAAGTTTTATTTTGTAAATACACCGATTAAATCAGGTGACGCTTGGATTTTCCCTGTAGGATTGAAAGATGCACTTTGGTTCAGCTTCGGGAATTCTGATATTACTATAAACAATAGTCCTTCAGTTGAAGATGCATTAAAGCAAATTTATGGAACAAGAGAAGAGAAAGTATTTGAATTTATCGATAGCGGGAAGATCATAGAACACAGAAAGCCTTCTTATAACAGATGAAAAAAAATGAGTTAGTAATTTTATGTTTATTGTTCACAGTCGGCTTTTTAGCACGTCTGTATAAAGTTGAAAGTCCGTTAGCTGATTGGCATAGTTGGCGACAGGTGGATACATCAGCAGTTTCAAGAAGTTTCATAAATCAGGGATTCGATATTCTTCACCCAAAATTTCATGATTTATCGAATGTTCCGTCAGGATTAGATAACCCCCAAGGATACAGGTTTGTAGAGTTTCCTCTCTATAATATGGCACAAGCAGGTCTAAGTTCGGCATTCGGGACTTTTAAACTTGAAATGTGGGGAAGACTGGTTTCGATTCTAGCTTCTCTATTTTCAGCTGTTTTTTTATACCTATTAGTAAAGAAACATAGCGATTCAGTATCAGCCTTTTTTTCTGTATTTTTCTTTCTTTTAATGCCATTTAACATCTATTTTAATAGATCAGTTTTGCCGGAAACATCAATGGTTGCATGCATGCTGGCCGCAACATTTTTTATGGATTTATGGGTTGATAAGAAATCCAAAATGCACAATTTTCACTTTCTAGCATCATTAGTTCTTACTTCTGCCGCTTTACTACTTAAGCCTTACGCCATATTTTTTATACTTCCTATGTTTTTTTTAACATGGAAAAAATTCGGGATAAAAATGTTTACAAACTGGCAGCTCTGGCTATTTGCCTTTCTCGCCATAATACCTTTAGTTCTTTGGCGGATTTGGATGGTTCAATATCCCTCAGGAATTCCAGTCTCAGACTGGCTATTTAATGGTGGTGGTATACGTTTTAAAGGGGCTTTCTTTTACTGGCTATTCGCTGACCGTTTAGGGAGATTGATTTTAGGTTATTGGGGATTAGCTTTATTTATAATAGGAATATTAGTAAATTCCGGACGTGAGCATATGAAAAACAACGGCGGGATTTTTTATATGTTTTTGCTAAGCTCTATTTTATACATGACGGTTTTTGCGAGAGGCAATGTTCAGCATGATTATTATCAAATCTTAATAATACCTAGCGTTACTATATTTTTAGGGTTAGGTGCTAGAGCAATGCTGTTTCCGAACCCGGAGTATATAAATAAAACTATAAGTAGAATACTTCTTTTTATAGTTGTAATTTTTAGTTTAGGCTTCGGATGGTATTTTGTTCGGGATTTTTATAATATAAACAATGGATCTATTATAATTGCCGGAAATCAAGCAGATAAAATATTGCCAAAAGATGCCAGAGTAATAGCCCCATATGAAGGCGATACGACTTTCTTATATTATACGAATAGGAATGGATGGGCAAGCTTCCAAAATCCGCTTCCTGAGATGATTGAGAAAGGTGCAACGCACCTGATTTTAGTTAATCCTACCGAAAAAGATTATGATATCGGTAAGGAGTATAAAATAATATCACAGGCAAAAGAGTATTTGATATTTGACCTTCTAAGTACACAATGAACATTTTATTAGTTTCTTCGTATCTACCGTACCCTTTATATAATGGCGGTAATATTAGATTATTTAACTTGATAAAACGGTTATCGAAAAAATACTACATAACACTGGTATGTGAAATACGACCATACCAAACTCGAAATGATGTAGCTGAGCTAAATAAGTATTGTAAAAAAGTTATAACGATACCGAGGGAAAAACAGTGGAGTATTAATAATATCATCCGTTCAGGGTTTTCAAAAAATTGTTTTCTAGTAACAGGTCATACAAGCGATAAATTTAAGAAAATCATTAATGAACTACTTAAAGAAAAATTTGACATCATACACGCTGAAACTTTTTATATCATGCAAAATATTCCTCCGACCTCAATACCCATAGTGCTAGTGGAGCATAATATCGAATATTTAGTTTATAAACGCTTCGCAGATAGCTCCAATATTATCTTAAAGCCCTTTTTGTATGCAGATATATTTAAAATGAAAAAAAACGAATCCAATAGCTGGAATAGAGTTTCAAGATTAGTGTCTGTATCTGATGAAGAAAGTAAAGTAATGAATAAAAAGGGTGTTGTAGTAGTCCCAAATGGTGTCGACCTGGAATCATTCACCATGAAAAAACCGGAAATTAAAGAATACATATCTGTAGCACGCCATTTAAGGCTTCCTGAAAAAGAGATTCTTTTTATAGGTGATTTTAAATGGTTGCAGAACGTAGATTCTGTTAAGTGGATTTTAAATGACATTTGGCCTTATCTTCTTCGTGCAGTTGAAAATGATGTAAAAATAAACCTAAGGATCGTTGGTAGAAGCATTCCTGATGAAATAAAATCACTTAATATTTATGACAGTGTTAATTTTGACGAAAATACGACTTTGAGAACATCTGATATATTTAAACGTGCGGATATTCTGTTGGCTCCGATTAGAGTGGGTGGTGGAACGAGTTTTAAGATACTAGAAACAATGGCTTCCGGTACGCCTGTAGTTACAACTAGCTTAGGCATTAAAGGTCTTAATACAATTCCGGATAAGCATGTACTAGTGGGTGATGATACTCAATCAATTGTCGAAAAAACTACCAGTCTTTTGCGGGATAAAGAGTTATATTCAACAGTTGCGAATAATGCCAGAGAATTAATTCAGGAACAATACAATTGGGACATGATATCTAAGAAGCTTGATAAGATATATCAGTCTTTAAAGAAATAAGCTTATGCTCGACTTATCAATCATAATAGTTTCATTTAATACAAAAGAATTCTTAAAAAGTTGTTTAGAATCGATAAAAAGTGTTATTAATTCAAATCTAACTTATGAGATTATCGTAGTAGATAACAATTCGACTGACGGAAGTATAGAGGAAGTATTAAGTAGTAAATATAAAGTATTAAGTATAAGATTAATCAAAAACAATCAAAATGTAGGATTTGCAAAAGCTAACAATATAGGCATTAGAGAAGCTAAGGGAAAATATTTATTATTTCTTAATTCAGACACAAAGATTACCTACGAGCATACCTTTGACGAAATGGTTGCTTTTATGGATCATCATGCTAATGCCGGCGCTGCGACCTGTATCGTACAATTGGAAGATGGTACTTTAGATGATGCTTCGCATAGAGGTTTCCCGACGCCATGGAATGCTTTATGCCATTTTTCTGGCCTAGGAAAATTTTTCCCGAAAAGTAATTTTTTTAACGGATATCACAAAGGTTGGAAAGATTTAGATAGGGTTCATGAAATTGACTCACTCGCAGGTGCATTCATGATAGTGAGACGTGAAGCAGGGGAGCAAATCGGATGGTGGGACGAAGATTATTTTTTTTATGGCGAAGATATAGACTTTTGTTATAATCTGAAACAAAAAAATTGGAAGATTTACTATGTGCCTACTGTAAAAATTCTTCATTATAAAGGTGTATCAAGCGGTATAAAAGATCATTCTAAGCACTTGGCGCGTATCGATAGCGCTGCGCGGGTAATTAATCAAAAAGCCAGATTTGACGCTATGAGAATATTTTACAAGAAACACTATATCGATAAATACCCTGGATATGTAACAGATTTGATTTTAATTGGAATTAATCTGAAAGAATGGTTAACAAATAAAAAAAAATAGTAAAAATGTCAATAAATTGGAGAATTTTGTTTGTAACGTTATTAGTGTTTTTTATCTATCATGCGATCCGAGATATTTTTCAAATACTTAATATTAGAGGGAACATCGTCGCTGATTTATTCAGCACGAATCATTATTGGTGTAGACCTGTTTGTGATTATGTAACTGTTCTTCCTGAAGTAATCGGAATTTCGGGAAGTGTAATTGTTTTAAAAAGAAACAAAATCGGATTATTGAGAATTGCAACTATATTATCATTTATCTTTATATCTATAGGATTTTTATTGCCTTAAATTATATGAAAATTGGAATCGATGTGAGACTTTGGAATGAGACCGGTGTAGGGCGATATATTAGAAATTTAGTAAAGCAAATTCAAATTGTTGATAAAAATAATGAGTATGTTCTCTTTGCTCGAAGTAGGGATGCTGAAAGTATCAAGGATCAAGTATCAAATATCAAATTTAAAATTGTAAAGACCGATATTAAGTGGCATAGCCTCAAAGAGCAACTGCTTTTTCCCCAGATTTTAAATACGGAAAACCTTGATCTTATGCATTTTACTTATTTTTCTTTACCTGCATTTTATAATCGGCCTTTCGTAGTCACTATTCATGATTTAATTATTAATCATTTTCCGACCGGGAGAGCATCGACATTGCCGTTACCTTTATACAAATTTAAGCATTTAGGTTACCGGATTATTTTAAATCTAGTGAGCAGAAAAGCGCGAAAAATAATCGTTCCTCTAATTTCTACAAAAGATGATTTGGTGAAAAGTTTAAAAATAACACCCGATAAAATTGTGGTTACATATGAAGGGGTAGACGAAGTTCTGGCAAAGGGCCCCACTTCGCTAAAGCTACGAGGGGCAAGCAAAGGGCAAAGGGTAAAGGGTTATGATGAATTTGGTAAGTATTTTTTGTATGTTGGGAATGCGTATCCTCATAAAAATTTGGAAACATTGATTCAGGCATTTATGGGATTAGATAATGAGACTAAGTTACTTTTAGTCGGAAAAGAGGACTATTTCTATAAGCGTTTGGCACTTAAAATACAGGATGCAAATGTTAAAAATATAGAAATATTACATAATGTCGATGATTCAAGTCTTCATGAGCTTTATAAAAATGCAATCGCTGTAGTAGCTCCCTCTCTAATGGAAGGATTTGGATTGGTGCCGCTTGAAGCAATGGCCAATAGATGCTTAGTTTTGGTTTCAGATATTCCATCACACAAAGAAGTATGTAGCGATTGCGCACTATACTTCGATCCGAATAGTATTGATAGCTTAGCTAATCTGCTTGGAAAAGTTAGCGATATTAATTTTAAGCATAAGAGTAAATACATAGATATGGGTATTAAGCGTATTAATGAATTTTCTTGGGAGAAAATGGCAGAAAGAACGCTTAAAATATATGAGCAATTTGCAAGCTAAGCGCATAGCATTAGTTTATGATCGGGTAAATAAATGGGGTGGTGCTGAAAGAGTACTGCTGGCCTTGCATAAATTATTTCCAAATGCACCGTTGTATACCTCAGTTTATAATAGTAAATTCGCTCGATGGGCAAATATATTTAACGTAAGAACTTCGTTTCTTCAAAAATTACCTTTGGCCTCGAACAATCATGAGTTCTTACCGCTTTTTACCCCTGTAGCATTCGAGGGGTTTTCTTTCGATAATTATGATTTAGTAATAAGTGTTACATCTGAGGCAGCTAAGGGAATAATTACGAAACCTACCACAAAACATATTTGTTATTGCCTTACCCCCACAAGGTACCTGTGGAGCGGGTATGAGGAATATTTCAGAAATCCGGTATTAAGAAATATTAGTAAGCCTGCTGTGTCATATCTTAGAAGGTTGGATAAGATTGCTGCTCAACGTCCTGATGGATTTATAGCGATATCTGAAGAAGTCAAACAAAGAATAAAGAAATATTACAACAGAGAATCGGAAGTAGTATATCCGCCAATAGGATTGGCAAATGGCAATCCATCAGCTCCGATTGAATCTGATCCAGCTGGCAAAAAAATGTCACATATCAAAAGGAGAAACAGGGGTGGATATTTTTTGGTTGTATCGAGATTGGTTCCGTATAAAAAGATTGATATAGTGATTGAGGCATGTAATGAATTAAAGCTGCATCTGAAAATAATAGGGACAGGTAGCGACGAAAGAAGATTGCGTAGCTTAGCAGGTTCTGATGTGGAGTTTATCGGAACAGTTGACGATAATGAGTTAGCATCATATTATCTCTCCTGTAAAGCGTTGATATTTCCTGGAAATGAAGATTTCGGCCTGGTGATGGCAGAAGCACAAGCAGCAGGTAAGCCCGTTATTGCATACCGTAGAGGTGGAGCCTTAGAAATAATTGCAGAAAATAAAACCGGTCTTTTTTTTGATGATCAAAATAAAATGTCTTTGATAAAAGCACTAACATCGTTTGATTCTGAATATTTTTCTTCTGACGAATGCAAGAAACAGGCAAGCAAATTTAGTATAAATAATTTTAATAAACAGTTTATTAAAACTGTAAACAGCATAATGAATGATTTGAAATAATAACTCAGCATAAGGTATAATATTTTTTACTGTTATGAAAATTGTATTATTTGCAGGAGGTGTGGGTTCGAGATTATGGCCTCTGTCCAGGAAAAATAAGCCGAAGCAGTTTGGAAGAATTATAGCCAATCGCTCGATGCTTCAAATAGCTGTGCATAAGCTTTTTCCTGAATTTGCATGGGAAGATGTGTTTATCTCTACTGGTAAGGCATTTGCAGATACTGTAAGAGAGCAACTTCCGCAGCTTCCGAAAGATAACATAATTGTTGAGCCTGAGATGCGAGATGTCGGACCGGCTGTAGGACTTGTGATAGCGCAATTCATAAAGCGCTTTCCTAATGAACCTGTTGTTTTATTGTGGGGAAGTGATCACTTGATAAAAAAAGAAAGTTTATTTAGAAAGACTTTACGTGCTGCAGAAGGGATTATAGTGAATGATCCGAATAAAATAGTCTTTATTGGTCAAAAGCCTCGATTTGCCAATCAAAACGTAGGATATATCGAGTTCGGCGGTGAGCTTAAGGTAAAAAACGGTATTCAAGTTTATGCATTTAAGGATTTTCAATATGCACCGCCTTTAGATGTTGCTGAAGAATTTGCCAACGATAATCAACACGCATGGAATTTAGGGTATTTTGCGACATCTCCGGCTTTTCTTTGGGAACAGTTTGAAAAATTTGCACCTGATTTATTTTCTAAATTGAAAAAAATTAGCGATGCTTACGGAAGTGAAAATTACGAGTCAGTAATTAACGATGTATATCCAAGTATGGAAAAGATCTCATTTGACCATGCAATCCTCGAGAAAATTGACCGGTCTTCAGGAATGGTATTATCTGTAGATTTAGGATGGAGTGACATAGGAGCATGGGAAGCTATGAAAGAAGCACTTTCGAAAACTGAAGCTGAGAATGTAACGAAAGGAAAAATAGTTCTGACTGATTGTAGAGACTCTATTTTGCATAATGAAACTTCTCAGCTAATTGTGGGAATAGATCTTGATGGCTTAGTGGTAGTTAACACTGAGGACGTGATTCTCGTTTGTCCGAAAGAATCAGTTCCAAAAATTAAAAAATTTGTAACCGGTTTGAAAGGTACGAAATACGAGTATCTCGCATGAAGCATGCAGTATATCGAAATAAAAAAAAGTTTAGGTTATGAGGTATTGAAGCGGATATTAGATATCATTTCCTCGATCATACTTTTATTTTTTTTCTTACCCATAATGCTTGTTGTAGCTATTTCTATTAAGCTGGATTCTAGTGGTCCTATATTTGCAGATACCCCCTCAAGAGTAGGAAAAAATGGTAAGCTTTTTAAAATGTACAAATTCCGTTCGATGATTAAGAATGCTCATGAACTGCTTCGGGAAGATCCTAAATTTGCGAAACTTTATAATGATTATAAAATCGGAAGCTATAAACTGGTAAATGATCCCAGGATTACTAAGGTAGGTAGATTTATCAGAAAGCATTCACTTGATGAAGTGCCTCAGCTTGTTAATATCTTATTTGGTGATATGAGCTTGGTCGGCCCGCGGGCTTATTACCCTGATGAGATTAAAGAGCAGCAGCAAAAGTATCCTGAAACTAAACAAGCGGTAAAAATTGTGTTATCCGTAAAACCCGGCTTGACTGGATTTTGGCAGGTTTCGGGGAGGTCTGAGGTGAATTTCGATAAGCGAATTCAGATGGATGCAGAATACGTAAAGAAAAGGTCGATTATGTATGATCTAAAAATAATTATGCTCACACCCTGGGCGATGATTTCAGGTAAGGGTGCTCGTTAATTTGACATGTCTATATCAAGTTGAGTATTATAGTTTATATGGCTAGCTTTGAAAAGATTGATTTGAATACTAAAAATACACTTGATAGCAAGATAGATCCTTCATTTATGAAATTAAAAAAACGTAAGAAAATAAAAACACCTTTTAAGTTGATTGGAGTAATATTAACTGTATTATTACTTTTGGGCATATTGACTGCTATGCCTGCTTACGCTACATATAAATCCGCCAAAGCAACTTACAATCAGGCGAAGGCAATCTCTTCTGCGATGAAGCAACAAAATGTAGCACTGGCATCAGAAGAGCTTGAAAAAACTAAACTAAGTCTCGCTGATACAAGAAAGAATTTTGACAGAATGTTTTTATTGCGTTTTATTCCAATAGTGCACTTTTATTATAACGATGCTGATCATAGCTTAAAAGCTGCTACTGAAGGCCTCAAGACTGCAACTATAGTGATTGATGCACTTAAGCCATATGCGGATGTTTTAGGATTAAAAGGTACAGGGAGTTTTTCATCCGGATCGGCTGAAGACCGTATTAAAACTGCTGTAATGACTATGGGCAAAATCACACCGCAAATTGATACAATCGCTGATTCTCTTCTCATCGTCCAAAAAGAAATAGATGCAGTAAATCCAAATCATTACCCGGAGTTAATATTCGGTACGAAACCAAAAATGCAGCTTACTCAGCTTAAAGACTTAACAGATCAGGGCGTTGATCTCGTAAATCAAGCGCGTCCGCTTATTAAAGTCTTACCGGTACTTCTAGGTGAGTCTGAAACTAAAAAATACCTGGTATTATTCCAGAATGATAAGGAGCTTCGTGCTACGGGTGGATTCATTACTGCATATTCTATTATAAATATCGATAAAGGTAAGTTATCAATTGAGCGATCTGAAGATATATATGAACTAGACGAGACAGTAAGTAATAAACCTAAAGCACCCTCCCCTATACTTAAGTATCTACCCGGTGTTTCTCTTTTAAATTTGCGTGATTCAAATATTTCACCTGACTTCGTAACTTCGATGAAGACTTTTATGGAACTCTATGATGATGCAGGTCGTTCTGTTCCTGTGGACGGAATAATAGCTATCGACACAGATGTACTAGTTTCAACCATTAAAATACTGGATGGGCAGATAACTGCGTCCGGAATCACTTTCACGACAGAAAATGATGAAAGATGTAATTGCCCTCAAGTCATTTATGTACTTGAAGACAGTATTTCAAAGCCGGTGCAATTTATAAGGGAAGACAGAAAGGGTTTAATCGGATCTTTAATGAAAGCTATTATGGATAAAGCTTTGTCATCTTCACCGAAGCAATATTGGGGTCCACTTTTTCAGACTATGTTAGCACAAACCAACCAGAAGCATATACTCTTTTATCTCTTCGATACCGAAGCGCAAAAAGGGATTGAAGCTGTAAATGCTGCCGGGAGAATAGATCCTTTCGAAGGTGATTACTTGCATATCAATGACACAAATTTCGGCGGACAAAAGTCAAATCTTTTCACATCGCATGCAATCGAAAACGAATATACAATCGAGAAAGACGGCAGTATTAAAAAGACAGTAACGATAACTTATAAAAATGACTTTCCTCCATCTAATTGTAACTTGGAAGCAGGCCAGCTATGTCTTAATGCAGTTCTTAGGAACTATCTCCGCTTATATGTTCCGAAAGGAAGTGAATTAATTGACAGTAAGGGATCGCAGGTAAAAATGGTTACATATACTGATTTAGACAAGACAGTATTTGAAGGATTTTTGACGGTACGTCCATTAGGTCAGTCCAAATTCACCGTAACTTATAAACTTCCGTTCAAATTGTCTAAAAATTCACCTTTACCTGTACTTATCCAAAAACAACCCGGTACATTCGGACATGAAATGAAGGTGATATTAAACGGTAAGACTGTTGAGGAATTCAAATTATTTTCAGATAAGAAAATGCAATTGGAAGTATAAGCTATGCGGAGCTTTAAAACTGAAGGAATCGTAATCAGAAGAAGAAATTTTGGTGAGTCAGACAGACTTGTAACTATATTAAGCTTAGAGCATGGAAAGATGGTTCTTAAAGCTAAAGGAGTTCGCAAGATTACAAGTAAACGATCATCACATGTCGAGCTATTGAATCATTCAACTATTACTGCATATACAGCCAAGGCACTTCCTTTATTAATTGAAGCCTCCATGATAGATGACTATTCAAGTATAAAAACTGATCTTGTGAAAATAGGAGCAGCATATCATATGTGTGAGTTAATTGACAGTTTATGTCCGGAATGGGTAGAGTATGATTCGGTATTCGAGCTTCTCAAGAGTTCATTAGTAAAACTTGCGAATTATGATTATACTACGGTTATCACGCATGATTTTGAGATATCTTTATTAAGTATACTAGGTTATTGGCATGGTAGTATTGAGTTGGCTAAACAGTTGGATACGGAAAGATTCGTCGAAAATATAATTGAACGAAAATTAAAAAGTAAACAAGTTTTCGCCAAAATACAATAGCCTCACTTTTATTAGCTTCATTTTTCTGATATTATACAGTCATGGAAAATAAATCTAGTCCGATTAAATCTGATTTTATGGATAAAATTGTTTCATTGGCAAAGCGCCGCGGATTTATATATCCAGGATCTGATTTATATGGTGGTCTGGCAAATACATATGATTATGGTCCAGCGGGAGCCGAGCTATTAAGAAATATTAAGAATTTATGGTGGAAAAAATTTGTGAATCTGAGAGACGATATAGTAGGGATTGACGCGAATATTATTTCCCCAAAAATTGTATGGGATGCGTCAGGGCATACATCCGGGTTCTCTGATGCTTTAATTGACTGTAAATCCTGTAAAAACAGAATTAGAGCGGATCATTTGATTGAAGATTGGCTTGAGAATAACTCACCGCACATTTTAGACAGAAAAAACACTAAAAATATCACAAGTCAGGAATTTAAAAAGGCCGTGGAAATTAAAAAAGTCGAAGGTTGGTCTGAAATAAAAATGGATGAATTCATTTCAGAATTTAAAATTCTATGTCCGAAATGTAAAAAGTTTGACTGGACAAACGTTCGTAAATTCAATCTTCTTTTTCCAGTTAAGCTGGGAATTATAGAAGGTGACCAGAGCCTTGTTTATCTGCGAGGGGAAACCGCTCAAGGCATGTTTATCAATTTCAAAAATGTAGTTGATTCTACTCGCGTACGTCTGCCGTTTGGTATAGCCCAAGTTGGAAAAAGTTTTCGAAATGAAATAACTTTAGGTAATTCTATATTTAGAACTATTGAGTTTGAGCAGGGAGAGATAGAATACTTTTTCGACCCTGAAAAATCCGACTGGGAACAATTATTCGCGAATTGGAAAGAACAAATGTGGAGTTTTATTGTGAAGGATTTAGGCATTAATACAGATAATTTAAGGTGGAGAGTCCATACAGATGAAGAAAGATCTTTTTATAGCTCAAAGACTGAAGATTTGGAATATAATTTTCCTTTTGGCTTCAAGGAATTGTGGGGATTAGGTTATCGTACAGATTATGACTTAAAGCAACATATGCAGTATTCAGGCAAAGATCTTTCTATAACAGATCCTTATTCTGGTAAAAAAGTAATTCCGCATGTTATAGAGCCAGCGGTCGGGATTAACCGCTTGATGCTGATGGTGCTCTGTGACGCTTATTCAGAAGAAGATCATAGAATTGTTTTGAAGCTGCATCCGAAAATTGCTCCATACAAGATTGCTGTATTTCCGCTTTTGGCGAATAAAATTGATTTAGTAGGTAAAGCAAGAGAGGTTTATTCATTATTAAATCCTGAATTTTCGGTAACCTGGGATGATAGAGGAAATATAGGAAAAAGATATTTATATCAAGATGAAATCGGTACTCCCTGGTGTGTGACTGTAGATTTCCAAACTCTTGAGGATGGTACGGTGACGGTAAGAGATAGAGATACAACAAAACAGGAAAGAATTAAATTCGAAAGTCTAGAGCAGTACTTTAACCAACTGCTAAAATAATTTTTTATTTGCATATCTGAGTTCTAATAATATAATATATATTTATCCTCATGAATAATAAAAAATTACTACTTATTATCGGCGGAATTGTCCTTCTGCTTTTTATAATTGGTGGGGTTCTCGTATTTTCTACCCGTTCAAGTAACGATAGCGACAGTAATAATAGTAATGTGACTACTGGTGAAAATATTGGCACGCTTAAACCTTCTGATATAGGCTTAAAGCTAGTTTTAAGTAGTAATAATCAAAAAGTAAGGGTGGTTGTGGATGATATTAGTAATATAAAGTCACTTGAGTATGATATTTCTTACGATGCGGATATTCCAGCCTCAGAACTTGCTCCAGGTGAAACAGGAGGAAAGGTAGAGCGTGGATTTAGCGATGAAGCGAAAATTACATCATCTCAGAGTCGATACGAATCTAAGGATTTTGATTTAGGATCATGCTCAAGAAATGTCTGCAGATACGATACAGGAGTTGAGGAAGTTCGGATTATAATGAAGGTTATTAAAAAAGACGGTAAGGTATACGAAGTAAAAGACTCAGTAGAAGTTTAATCCCCCTTTTCTTACATTTATTATCACTACCCCTTGTGTGTTTAATATTTTTTAACACTAATTTAGTAAATATATACATTGACAGCTCATGTATTTTATTGTTAAATACATGAGTACTGGTGATTTCTGGTGAATGATGATTTATGTTTCAAGGGCAGGTCGCAGCGAATGTGGGAGCGTTTTTCCGAATAGCGTTTCCAAAAGATTACCGGGAGAAACTAGGAGAAAGAATAATATTAACTTACGGTTTTGAAAATTCACTTATAGCGACTAATGAGCAGAGATGGGAAGAGTTATTTAACCTTGAGCTTAAAGATAAATCATTCTTTTCAGAGAAGGTAAGAGAAATAAAGAGAGTATTTTTAGGAGGGATCACAAGTATAGAATTTGACCAACAAGGAAGATTTATAGTTCCAGAATATTTACGAAATTACGCAAAAATAACAGTAAAATCAGAAGCAGTATTTGTTTGGCAAAAAGATTACATAGAAATTTGGGATAAAGTGACTTGGACTGAGCGACAAAGTGTAGCATTAAAAAACTTAACACTTATAGGTGAGAATCTGTCCAGAAGGGGAGTCGATGAGTGATTATCATAAAAGTGTACTTTTACAACAAGTTTTAGATTATTTAAGAATAACAGATGGGAAAAAGTATATTGATGCGACTCTGGGAGGAGGAGGACATACATTTGCTATTTTGAGACAAGGTGGTAAGGTTTTTGGTTTGGACGTAGATGAAGAGGCGTTAGAGTACGTTAAAGAAGAATTCAAAATTCAAAATCCAAAATTCAAAATCGATAAAACGCAATTAACAATAGCAAAAGGAAACTTTCGGGATATCGACGAGTTGGCAAGAGAAAACGGATTTGGGAAGGTAGCGGGAATACTTTTCGATTTAGGAGTTTCGAGTCATCAGCTCGACACTCCAGGGCGAGGGTTTAGCTTTAAATTTGACGCTACTTTAGACATGAGGATGGATCGCGATCTTTCGGTTAAAGCACTGGATCTGCTTAGAGTACTAACGAAAGGAGAATTATATGAGCTTTTTAAAAATTTTGGTGAAGAAAGTAATGCCCTACGGATTGCTTCAAATATTGTTGAGTCCCGTAGAATAAGTCCGATTGAGAATACATTACAGCTTGGAGCAATTATACAAAGAAGTGTCCGAATAAAAGATCAAAAGACAAATCCGGCGACACGAGTGTTTCAAGCATTGCGAATAGCAGTTAACGACGAGTTGGGAAGTATCAAAGAAGCATTACCTAAAGCGCTGTCGTTACTCGAGACTGATGGAAGGGTTGTAGTTATTTCCTTTCATTCCTTAGAAGACAGGATTGTGAAGCATACATTTATAGATTGGAAGAAAAAAGGAATGGGAAGAATTATTACTAAAGATCCAATCATACCAAGCGAAGCTGAAATAACTTCAAATATAAGAAGCAGAAGTGCAAAGATGAGAGTTTTTGAAAAGATTTAGTCACACAATTTTATCTATTCATAAATAGGGTGGATCTTACTTATGAATAGAAATGAAAAAATTAATAGTACTTACATTTCCACTTTTATTAGTAACTGTATTACTTTCAATTACGCACGTTATAGTTTCCAACATGCTTTCAACTGCCGGTGTTGAGTTAGATCAGTTGCAAACTGATTTAGTAAAGTATGAAAAAGAAAACATAATTCTCCGTGAAAAAGTTTTAGCAGATACTTCATTACAAAATATTGCATCGATTGCAGCAGGGATGGGCTTCGTTGATTCAAAATCTACAATAAACTTGACACATAAGGAACCTCTAACCAGAAGATAATATTATGATATGGCGATATAGGATACTTCTAGTCTTTTTCTTCCTTGCTTTTTTGTTAATTTTAGGAAGGTTGTTTTATTGGCAGGTAGTTCGTGCAAAAGAGCTTATTTCGCTTGGTGATTCACAGTATGGAAAGTTTAAGAAAGAAATACCAATACGTGGTGAAATAAAAACCAGTGATGGTTTCCCCATAGCTACGAATAAAGTTACATATTTGGTTACGGCAAATCCTAAATTGATTGCTGATGAAGATAAAGAAAAAACAGCTAAATTATTATCGCCTTTTATAGAAGTCGATGAAGCAACGATAAGCGCACTTTTAAAACTAGATAAGTTCTGGGTACCGTTAAAAAACAATTCTGAAAATAACATAAAACAAAAAATAGAAACGCTTAATTTAGATGGTCTTGGGTTTGAAGAACAACCGATCCGTTTTTATCCTGAAGCGTCTCTTGCAGCCAAATTAATAGGCTTCGTAGGTAAAGATGAAAATGGTAATAATAAAGGTTATTTCGGGATCGAAGGTTATTATGACCGTCAGTTAAGCGGTAAAGTAGGTCTAGCAAAAGAAATTAAAGATGCTCACGGGAGGCCGATACTCGCCGAAATTAATAATAATTCAGGAAAGATAGACGGAAGAAATCTGTTATTACATATTGACAGATTCGCGCAGTTTACTCTTGAGGAATCCCTCAAAAAGGGATTTTATAGATACGGTGCGCAAGGTGCATCAGGAATCATAATGGATCCGAAGACAGGTGGGATTATAGCTATGAGCGGTGTTCCTGATTTCGATCCTGGGAAATATAATGATTATAGCGATGACCTTTATTTAAACTCGATGATATCCGGCGGATATGAGCCAGGTTCTACTTTTAAGCCTCTTATTATGGCTGCAGCGATAGATAGCGGACTTGTGACACCTGAGACGCAGTGCTCAATTTGCGATAAGCCGGTGGAGATCGGAGGTTATTCTATAAAAACATGGAATGATAAATATTCAAGAAATATTACAATGGCGAATGTAATACGTGATTCTGATAACACAGGTATGGTGTTCGTCGGTAATAAACTCGGAATTTCTAAGATGAATTTATATCTGACATCTTATGGTATGGGTAAATTAACAGGCATTGATTTACAAGGCGAAATGGCGCCTGAAGTGCGTGGAGTAGATTCATGGTATCCGATTGATGTAGCTACCGCCAGCTTCGGACAAGGAATTTCCGTGACTCCTATAGGGTTGATAACTGCATTTGCGAGTCTGGCAAATGATGGTAAGCGTATGGTGCCTCAGGTGGTAGATAAGGTGGAAACTGATACGGGAGAAATTATAGACATAGCACCAGTAGTCGCAGGCAAACCGGTATCAGCGCGTACAGCCTTAATCATGCGTGAAATGTTGGTAAATGCAGTCAAATCAGGGGAAGCCAAGTGGGCAGCGCCTAAGGGTTATAGAATAGCCGGGAAAACCGGTACAGCCCAGATACCCATAGAAGGCCATTATGATTCTAATAAAACTATTGCATCTTTTGTGGGTTTTGCGCCTGCAGATAATCCTAGGTTTATAATGCTTATTATCTATGACCGTCCATCGACATCTATTTATGGAGCGGAAACCGCAGCACCTACATTCTTCGAAGTAGCGAAAAAATTATTGAACTACTATAAAATTGCCCCAAGTGAATAAATGAAAAGATCTGATAAAAGACTATTCCGTCCAGTGCTCCACGAAGACTAATCCGAAGCGTCTTGCTACTCGATCTGGTAGTTTTTCGTTTTCAATTCTTTCTCGTATTCCTGGTAAAACAAAGTTAGATACCTCAGCGTAAGTATCATAATCTTCGACTATAGTATTCTTAACCCTTAGCATTTCGTCTTCATACAATAATTCAGAACGAAATTCTCCAGTGTCCGGATCATAATATTTTACTTCAGTAGTCATTTTATGGTAGATCCGTTGGGTGTTTCTGATTGTGGCATAAGCAATATAGGTTTATTTGATTCATCAGCTGACATAATGTCTGCTGCCAGAATCATACCTTCTGATTCTTCGCCCATCAGTTTTCGAGGTGCAAGGTTTATGATAAAAATAAATTGTTTGCCTTTAAGTTCTGACGGGTTATACCATTTCGCAATACCGCTTAAGATGTTTCTTGTTCCTTCTGTCCCAAAATCTACTGTTAATCTGAGTAGTTTTTCTGAACCTTCTTTATTCTCGCATCCAAGTATTGTACCTACGCGCAAATCTAGCTTCTGAAAATCCTCAAAATTTATAATTGGCTTCATATTCTGTATTTTAACACAAACCACTTTATACTTTATAATTAATACTTTATACTTTATATTATGACTGGACGGACACACGATCTTGCCGCCTTTACAGCCTTAACTTACGTGATATCTTCACAGCCACTTGCGGTAATGACTCTCTCAACTGCTTTCGTCGCATTTAGTGCGAATATGATAGGCGGATTGGCTCCTGACATAGATCAACCGACAGCAGCTTTGTGGAGGAGAATTCGGGCGGGATCGATTATAGGTAGAATAATACACCCCTTACTTGGCGGACATAGGTATATTTCACACTCTATAATAGGGATATTTATTTTCGGTTATGTGCTTTCTGTAATTCTCAGTCATCTAGGTAAAGTTTTACTTGTAGATATGGAAATAGTTTGGTGGGCGTTTATGGTGGGTTTTATTTCGCATCTGATTATGGATATTTTTACTAAAGAAGGAATACCGTTATTATTCCCTGTACCGATTAATTTCGGGCTTCCGCCTGTTCGTTTTATGAGGATAAAAACATCAGGGGTAGTAGAGAAATCGTTTGTTTTCCCGATGCTTCTATTTATCAATATTTATTTGATTTATACACACTATGGTAAATTTTTAGATTTTTTTAAAAATTACTTAAAATAACCCATGTGGCAAAAAGCTAAAAATTATTATCATTTACTTCAAGCGTTGATAGCTAATTCATATTACGGTTTTCCAGGTCGAAAATTAAAGGTAATAGGTGTTACAGGAACAAGCGGAAAAACTACGACTTCACTTTTAATTTATGAAATGCTAAAAGCTGCCGGACTTAAGGTCTCAGTTCTTTCGAGTATACAGGCGGTGATAGGCGGTAAAGAATACGATACAGGCTTTCACGTAACGACTCCTGATCCACATGTTTTACCTAAATTCCTTAAACAGGCTTTAAATCATGGTGATACTCATTTTGTGTTGGAGGTTTCTTCGCACGGATTGGATCAAAACAGAGTAGCTTTCGTACCTTTTGAAATCGGTGTTTTATCTTCCTTAGCGCATGAGCATTTGGATTACCATAAAACCATGGTTAACTATGCAAAAGCGAAATTTAAGCTGATGCATCATTCTAAAACAGCTGTAATACCTGTAAGTGTTTTAGATGAAACGTTGAACAAAGCTTTAAACTATGAAAAGCTTTCTGGTAAATTAGTTACTTTTGGTCTAAATACAGGAGATGTGACGCAAAAAAAATGGAATTTAAAATTGGAACTGCCCGGTGATTATAATCTAGTGAATGCGCTTGCTGCTGTATGTGTCGGAAATAAGTTAGGCATTGATAATGTATTAATTAAAAAATCCCTAGAAAGTTTTAAAGGACTTCCCGGTAGGTTTGAAGAGATTGCTAATGATAGAGGATTAAAAATTATTATAGATTTTGCTCATAAGCCGGACGCTTTAGAGTCGGTATTAAGTGTTGCAAATAGATTGGTTACTAAGAATAATAAAGTAATAGTTATGTATGGATGCGCAAGCGAGAGGGATGTTTTAAAAAGACCGATTATGGGGGAAATAAGCGGAAGATTAGCAGATATAACTGTACTTACTGATGAGGATCCGAGGAGAGAGGATTCGATGAAGATTATAAATGAGATTGCAGCAGGATGTGCTTCTGCTGGGGCAGTGGAAAGGCATAGAGTAAGGGGCAATCCGCCAGCTGGCGGACAAATATCAGAAAAAAAACATGTTTTTTATAAAATTCCCGATAGGCAGGAGGCGATAGGTTTTATAATTAATACACTTTCAAAAAGAGGAGACATAGTACTTCTGTGCGGTAAGGGGCATGAAAAATCTATGAATTATAACGGAACAGAGCGTCCATGGAGTGAGCATTCGGAAGTTAAGAAAGCTTTAAAAAATATTCAAAAAAAATGACAATATCAAATATCCATTTCGTCGGAATTAAAGGTGTAGGTATGACATCTCTTGCAGTAATTTTGAAAGAGTCCGGAATGCGAGTAACCGGTTCAGATATTTCAGAGCAGTTTATTACAGATGTGACACTTAATAATGCAGGAATCACCATTTTTAACGGATTTTCAAAAGAAAACGTTAATAACGCTGAGTTAGTGATTTATACCGGTGCGCATGGAGGCTTAGAAAATGTTGAAGTGAAATCAGCGTATGAAAAAGGAATCAGAGTCATTAGTTTCGCAGAGGGTGTGGGAATGATGATGGACGGGACGCTTTTACAAAAAAAACTTAAAGGGATTTCTATAGCCGGAACCCATGGTAAAACCACCACTACTGCGATGATCGCGACGATTTTATCCATGAACGATTTGGATCCGTCATATCTTATCGGCACAAGCGAAATTCCGTCTCTTGGTAATTCAGGTCACTATGGCAAGGGAGAGTATTTCGTGGTTGAAGCTGATGAATATGCCACAGATCCGAAGTTTGATAAGAGGCCGAAATTCATGTGGCATAAGCCGAGAGTAGTAGTTATCACGAATATCGAACACGATCATCCTGATATTTTTCCGACCCTAAATAGCTTCATGGAGGCATTCAGGATTTTCTTAGTAAATTTACCTTCGGATTGTGTAGTTATATTAAATGGAGACGATAAACAAGTGCGAAAATTATTACCTGAAGTGAAGAATAGAAAAATTACTTTTGGATTAAATCCGGAGAATGATGTAGTGATAAGCAATTGCCATACTGAGCTTGATTCAGTATTTACAGAGATCTCGAAACCGATTCGACAACCTCACAGTCAATTAGGTTCTGAGCATATCGGAGGACAAGTCCGGGATGACAGAAAAAGTTACATTTTTAACTTAAAAACATTCGGATCTAATATGGGTGAATTTAAGATAAATGTGCCTGGTGTTCACAATGTCTTTAATGCCACAGCGTCTGCAATTGCAAGTCTTGAGACTGGTTTATCAATAGAAGAAGTTAAAAAGGGTCTTGAAAAGTTTCTAGGCTCAAAAAGGAGATTAGAATTTAAAGGTAAAATATATAAAGACGCCTTACTGTATGATGATTATGCGCACCACCCCACAGAAATACGAAAGACTCTTAAAGTATTAAAAGAGCTTTATCCTTCTAAAAAAATCACTTGTATCTTCCAGCCGCATACATATTCCAGAACTAAAGCTTTGTTTAATGATTTCGCAAGCTCATTTATCGATGCTGACTATGTGATTCTTATTGATGTTTTTAGTTCTGCTAGAGAGCAGCCTGATTCCAATGTATCCTCCTATTTGCTCTCAGAGGAAATCCAGAAAACTCAAAAAAACGTTCAATTTTTTCCAAATACAGCTGATGTGGTAAAATATCTAACTGACTTTTCTCTAGGTAAAGATGATATTGTGATTACCATGGGAGCAGGAGATGTGTATAAGTTAGGTGAGAGGTTGCAAGTTCTAAGTTATAAGTTTTAAGTTGTATGGAGAAATTAATCGTTACAGGAGGCAATAGGCTAAAAGGCACAGTTAGTGTT
>CAZNVI010000002.1:58985-72649 GCA_964576705.1 uncultured Gammaproteobacteria bacterium
TATGGAGAAATTAATCGTTACAGGAGGCAATAGGCTAAAAGGCACAGTTAGTGTTTCCGGAGCGAAAAATGCTGCTTTAAAAGCTTTAGTCGCAGCCTGCATGACTGATGAAGAGGTAATTTTACATAATGTTCCGCTTATTTCTGATATTTTCGTGATGATTGATATAATGCGCACATTAGGAGTAAGTGTAGTATTAGAAGATCATACTGTCAGAATCCAAGCAAAAGAATTTTCACGAACATCGATTCCTCTTGATAAAGCTGCTTTGGCGCGTACATCTGCTATGTTTATAGCACCTCTTTTAGCCAGAAAGCATGAGGCTATTATTCCTAATCCAGGAGGTTGCAGGCTTGGTGCTCGTCCTATAGATCGCACTACCGACGGAATTGAGAAAATGAGCGCTGAGGTGGTTTACTACAGCGATGATGGTTATTTTCATGCAAAAACCGAAGGTCTAAAAGGTATTAATTACCGTTTTGATAAAAACACCCACACAGGCACTGAAACTATGATCTTATCCGCTGTTTTAGCTGCAGGTACCACAGTTTTAGATAACGCGGCAGAGGAGCCAGAGATTGATGATTTAATTGAGTTATTAAATGTAATGGGCGGCAAAGTAAAAAGAACAAATAGGAGAGAAATCGCAATTGAAGGGGTAAAAAAATTACATGGTGCAGAGTTTACAATTCAACCCGATAGAATAGAGGTCATAACTTTTGCTATAGCAGCAGCATTAACAGACGGTGATGTGTTAGTAATAGATGCACATAAATCCAATATTGATGTTTTTTTACAAAAGTTTACTGAAGCAGGCGGAAATTATGAGAAAAAAGAGAATGGAATAAGATTTTATAAAAACGGAGAGTTGAATGCTGTTGATGTGACTACCTCAGTGCATCCAGGCTTTATGACAGATTGGCAAGCACCTTGGGCAGTACTCATGACCCAAGCTGACGGTGAGTCGGTAATTCACGAAACGGTTTTTGAAAATAAATTGAAGTATGTAAAAGATCTTCAAAAAATGGGAGCAAGCACTGAATTATTTAATCCCCAAGTAGAAAACAAGCAAGAAGTATATAATTTTAATCTCGATGATGATAAGCCTGAATATTTCCATGCTGTAAAAATAATTGGGCCTAAAGAGCTTCATAATGCTGTCATGACGACTTTGGATATTAGGGCTGGCGCTGCTATAGTCTTAGCGGCACTTGCGGCGCGGGGTTCCAGTACGATTTATGGCGTCGAGAAGCTTGACCGCGGGTATGAAAAATTTACTGAGAGATTACAGAGCCTTGGCGCAGATATAAAGAGAGTAAAGGAGATAGTATGAAAACATTTGGTGCGATAATTCTTGCTGCAGGGAAAGGTACTAGAATGAATATGGTTTATGAGAATAAAGTAGTCTTACCGCTTGCAGATAAACCTATGATTCAGCACATCGTAGAGTTTATAAAAAAAATAAAAATTGAAACAACTGTCGTAGTTGTGGGATTTGCTAAAGAATCAGTTATGGAGGTTCTTAAGGGATTTAATCTGATATATGCTGAACAAATTGAACCCTTAGGTACAGGACATGCCCTTATTTGTGCTCTGAATAAATTGCCTGAGGAAGTAGAAAATGTTTTTGTGGTGTATGGGGATGACGCTGTGCTTTACGCAGAAGAAAATATACCCATAATTAAAAAGCTTTTTGAAGTACAGGAATCAGAAAAGGCTGCCATAACATTTTTAACAATCGAACAAGATAATCCTTATGCGCTGGGAAGAATCGTCCGAAATGCAGCAGGCGATGTGTCTGCAATTATAGAAGAAAAAGATGCTACTACAGATCAAAGAAAGATCACTGAAATAAACCCGGGATGCTTTGTATTCTCAGTCAGATTTTTACAAAAATATTTATCACAAATTGAAAAAAGTCCGGTTACAGGAGAGTATTACATTAATAATTTCATAGATTTAGCCTTGAGAAACAATGAACCTGTGAAGACCATTAAAGGTGGAAAATTAAATTGGCGGGGTGTGAATACTCCGGAAGAACTTAATGTTGCAGAGAAATTACTATCTATGAATTGAATATGAAAAATGGAAATGATATTTATGAAAAACCGGGTTTTAATGTAAGGTAAGCTAATGTGTCTTTGAAAATATGACTATAAAGAAATCTAAAACAATATTATTACTAGATATTGATTATACTATTTTTGATAGTGATATTTATAGGGAATATGTATATTCGGCTTTAGCGAAAGAGCTTGGCTATAAAGATTTTGACGAATTTTATCCATTATCTAAAGTAGTAAGTGCACGAGTTAAGGAAAAAGTTAAACATTATAATCCAGACTTACTGCTTAAAGAGTTATTGTTAATTAAAAAAACAAAAACTGATTTAGAAAAATTAGAAAAAATATTTTGGAACGATGAAATTTATATAAAATCATTATATTCCGAAACGAAAAGCTTACTGAGAGAGATTAAAGCTAAAGATATAACCATTGGTATATTATCAACAGGTCATGATAGGCATCAGAGACAAAAAATAAAGAATATTAATGATTTCTTTCATAATGAACATATTCATATTTTCACAAACAAGATTCAAAAACTAGGGGAAATTATGGATAAATATAAGACAGATAATCTAATATTAGTCGATGATTTACCTTTGGTACTTGCAGAAGCTAAGAAGAAAAATGATGATATCACAGCTGTGCTTGTCAGGAGAAATAAGAAATATGAAACAACGACTGAAGTGCCAGGGTTTGTTCCAGATAAGGTAATCTCAAGTCTGAATGAATTGAAAGCAATTATAAACTAAATTATTAATTCTTATTATGTGTGGAATATTTGGGACGGAGGGAGCTTAAAGCGACTGAGTCCGCTTGCCCCGATTAAATCGGGGACAAGGGAGGAGATTCTAAATAACTTATGTGTGGAATATTTGGATACGTTGGAAAACAGAACAATGCAGCTGAACTGACTCTTGAAGGTTTAAAGCTTCTCGAATATAGAGGTTATGATTCATGGGGGATAGCAGTAAGAAATCAAAAATCAATCCGCCAATTGGCGGACAAAAATCAAAATTTGATAGCAGTAGAAAGACATGTAGGGAAAATTGGTGAAGCCTCAGTCGATCTACCCGAGAGTAACATAGGGATCGGTCATACGAGATGGGCTACGCATGGCGGAGTATTAGTCAAAAATGCGCATCCGCATCTTGACTGTAACAGCGAAATTGCTGTAATCCATAATGGTATTGTTGAGAATCATGCAGAGATCAGAGAAGAATTAATTAAAAAAGGCCATAAGTTTTTATCAGAGACAGATACTGAAGTAATTCCTCATTTGATTGAAGATCATATAAAATCCAAGGGCTTTGCGTCTTCTGTTAGGGATGCGTTTAATAGACTTTCAGGCTTAAATGCGATTGTTGTTTTGTATGCACCATCTCAGGAGATAATAGCAGCTAAGACAGGGTCACCTTTAATAATCGGCGAGAAAAACAGTGAGTTTTTTATAGCCTCAGATGCTTCAGGAATCATAAAGCATACTAATAGATTAATTTTTCTTAAAGACCGCGAAATGGTTGTTTTGGGTAAGGAGATTCGATTGATAGACTTAGCTACAGGTAGAAAAATACCTGCACGTTTTGAAACTGTTGATTGGAAAGTGGAAGACTCAGATAAAGGAAGCTATGAACATTTCATGCTTAAAGAAATTCACGAGCAAGCGAAAATCGTAAGGAATATCGCTCAAAATTATGAAGACCAGATAGAAAAGTTGGCGAAAACGGTAAAAAAGGCGCGCGGCACTTTTTTTATAGGTGCCGGGACTGCGTTTTATGCAGGGTTGGTAGGTACATATTTTTTCTCGAAAATAGCAGATACCCATGTGAATACAGCAGTCGCTTCTGAATTTAATTATCTGGAGGATTTTCTTACTTCAAAAAGTTTAGTAATAGCATTAACACAATCTGGCGAAACTATAGATGTAGTAGAGCCGCTGAACAGGGCAAAGCTTAAAGGAAGTGTTATCGGTTCGATTTTGAATACATTAGGATCGACTATATACCGCATGTCAGATGAAAAGCTTTTGCTTGGGGCCGGTCCTGAAAAAGCAGTAGCATCTACAAAGGCATACACCGCAAAACTGGCGGTACTTCTGATGCTCTCATATGCCCTGAAAAATGATATTAAAACTGCTAAGAAAATGCTACTCTTAGCGTCTGATGAAATAGAAAGATTGCTCTCAATGGCTAACCAAAAAACCATTCTAAGAGTGGTAAAGTTATTAGAAAAATCCGAACATATATATGTAATAGGAAGGGGTGTATCGTATCCGACGTCTTTAGAAGCAGCGTTGAAGATTAAAGAAGTAAGCTATATACATACAGAAGGGTTGGCGGGAGGGGAATTAAAGCACGGTACTATAGCATTGATCACGAAAGGAACTCCGTGCATCGTTTTTGCACCTAAAGATGAAACGTTTGATGCTATAGTTTCAAATGCCACAGAAGTTAAAGCAAGGGGGGGGGTAATAATAGGGATAGGTCCTGTCAAATCGGAAGTATTTGATTTATGGATTGAGGTAAAAGATGTCTACACAGCGAGTGTAATAGCACAAATAATACCTGTCCAGCTTCTTGCATACTATCTTGCTTTAAAAAAAGGTTATGATCCTGATAAGCCTCGGAACCTTGCAAAAAGCGTAACAGTGAAATGATCTTTCATGAAAACAAATATCTGCTCAATCAATCGTTCTTATGGATATATTGCTATTAATCACAAATATATTGTTTATCATTGTAATCGTAAAGAGACTTCTATTTTCTGCGTGGATTTTGCATGAAAGTAAATATAGAATAGATCAGTTATTGCCTGCACTAAGAAGCCAAAAATATACCAGGACACAAAATCTTCTGACTGTTTTTAGGTTAATTGGATTTATTTTATTTATTCCTGTTGTGTTATATGACAATGTCTTTACGTTTTATCATTTGTTAGTCGCGATAATTTTCCTTTGCGACTCCGTATTTTTTATAAATGAGATTAAGGATATAAGACAAAAAATATCACTTTTAAAATTTAAAGAATTTATTATAGTAATACCGACAGTCTTAGCTATTTTGTTCCTGTATAGCAATCCTTTAATAGAAACTTTTTTTTGGCTGTTAATTTTAGAAAGATTTACACTTTTTATATACTTTTTCTTTGCTTTAGCTTTTTCTTTTCCTCTTGAAATATATGAGGATTTACAAATAGAAAAGACTAAATTGAAAAGAAAAACGATACACCACCTTCAAATTATTGCAATCACTGGTGATTATAAAAACCATACATCTAATTTTGTTAAAATGATATTTCAGATTTCAAATCAAACCATAAACATTTCTAATAAGCTCTCAAGTTTGGTGGAAATATCGCAATTTATGGACCAGGTAATTCAAAACAACACAACTTTATCAGTATTAAACTTATATTTACATGATAAGGATAATTTTATTAAAGCAGCAGAGTTGATTCGTCCAAATGTTTTTGTATCAATAAATAGCTTTAATAAAAGAAAGATTAAACCACATGTTTTACCTAAGGAGTATGAAATCGCAGACAGCCTTACAAGAGAAAACTTATTTATATGCGACGTAAGTGGAGCGATTTCAAAAACCCAAATTAATTCTTTTTTGAAAAAAATAAAAAATATATCTGCCAAGCCTATTTTATATTACATCGATCAAACGAACTTGGATCTTGCTAATATTTTTAATTCCAGAATTGTTTATTGTTCTGAAATAGAACACGATGATTATAGGGTCACTTTTAAGCTCAATATTCAAAAAAAGTCGTATTTTATGCAGATACCACTCATTTATAAGGATCAGCTAACGTATCTAATACCCGCAATCATTATAGCTTACTATAGCGGTTTTAGTTTGAAAGATATTTCAAGGTATTTCTTTAAAACCATTCCAGATGTTAGCTTGAAGTAATTTCAGACTACTGTATAATAGAGAATGCTTATATGGCGGCTTACTTAGGTTTATCCATTCTGTCCTCATTTATAACGGCAATCTTGCTGGTTCCTTTCATAGATTTTCTATATAAAATTAAGCTTAATAGAAAAGACCAGGTAACCCGTGATCCATTTAATAAGCGCACACCGCTTTTTGATAAATTTAACTCATGGAAGGTAGGTACTCCATTCGGCGGGGGGATATTAATTATAGTTATAGTTACTATCCTTACCCTTTGGTCTTACGGCATGTTATCAATAGAAATTAAGAAATGGGAGCTTTTCGTAATTCTGTTTTCGTTTATAGGATTTGGCGCATTAGGATTATATGATGATTCAAAAAAGTTGATAAATATAAGTCACGGTTTTTTCGGACTTAGGTTCAGGCATAAATTTATTATTCAATGGATCTTAGCTTTCATCATAGCTTCAATATTTTATTTTCAGCTCGGATATTCTTTCGTGCATTTACTAGGTTTTACGTTACAAATCGGAATATTTTTTATTCCATTTGCAGCATTTGTGATTGTATCTTTCGTTAATGCATTTAATATTACAGACGGTCTTGACGGGTTGGCTTCAGGATTGCTTCTTATTTGTTTAACAGGTTTACTTGTGATCAGTTCTCAGATACTCGACCAAACGCTCGGGATATTTGTCGCTGTATTACTCGGAAGCATAGTGTCGTTTTTATACTTTAATATATACAAAGCGCGATTATGGCTTGGCGATGTAGGTTCTTTATCTTTAGGGGCAGCATTAGCAGTAACTGGGCTTCTGACCGGAAAAACGCTTGCCATAGGTATATTAGGAGGGGTTTTCGTTATTGAAGTAGCATCATCTATGATCCAATTATTAAGCAGGCGGTTTTTCGACAAGAAGATATTTCCCGCAGCGCCAATCCATCTTTGGCTTTTGAAAAGAGGCTGGGAGGAGCCGAAAATTGTTATGCGTGCATGGGTCATAGGATTTTTCTTGGCTATATTAGGAGTTTATCTCGCATTTGTGCGCTAGTTCTTCGTTTACTACTTCAACTGTATTAATTATTAATGGTATTATAGAAATACCTTATGAAGAGAATTGATTTCAGTTTATTGTTACCTGTTTTTTCTCTGACGTTATTTGGGATATTAATGATTTATAATGCTTCTTCGATAATTGCATTTAGGGATTTTGGGGATAAGTATCATTATTTCACGGATCAGTTGACTTGGATGGTGATTGGTTATAGTTTTTTGGTCGTGTTTTCGTTTATTGATTACCATATATTTTACAAATTTGCACTTCCTATTCTTATAGTAGCTATTGTTATTCTTATAGGCGTGTTTATCCCCGGACTTGGTGTAAAAGCACTTGGTGCCCATAGGTGGATTGACTTAGGTTTTTTCGTTCTTCAACCTGCTGAGTTTGTAAAGCTTAGCTTAGCTATATATCTTTCAGCTTGGTTTTCTCACAAGGAAAAAGAGAGATTTCTGGCATTTTGCTTATTAATCGGATTGGTAATTTTCTTAGTTATGCTTCAGCCTGATATGGGTACTGCTTCAGTAATACTTTTTGAAGCACTTGTCGTATATTTTTTATCAGGAGGAAGTATTGGTCAATTTTTATTGCTAATTCCAATCTTAGGTATAAGTGGTGTGATTTTAGTCGCGATAGCTCCTTATAGATTAGGAAGGGTTACTGCATTCTTAAGTATCTCGAAATCCCTTGAAAATACATCTTATCATGTGAAGCAAATACTTATAGCTTTAGGAGCAGGGGGAATATTCGGGGTAGGGCTTGGTAATTCATTACAAAAATACGAGTATCTACCTGAAAATGTTACAGATTCAATTTTCGCAATTATCGCAGAAGAGCTTGGATTTATAGGTGCCAGTGTACTTCTCGGAGTTTTTTTTATTATGCTCTGGCGGGGTTTAATGATATCTATAAGTGCGAAAGATAAATTCGGTAAACTTTTATCAGGTGCTATTATCTCTTTTTTAGGGATTCAGGTCGTAATAAATTTAGCAGCCATGACAGCGCTTATCCCGCTTACGGGTATTCCGTTACCATTTATATCATACGGCGGATCAGCGTTAATAGTCGACTTGTCAGCTGTAGGTATTTTATTAAACATCGCAAAGCAAAGAGGATCAGTTTTGCATAAGTCAAGGAGGATGAGATGAAAATTGCAGTTGTTGGTGGACATTTAGCGCCTGCTTTGGCAGTCATCGATGAATTACCTGAGGACGCAGATCTTATTTTTATAGGAAGGCAGTTTACATTCGAAGGTGAAAACTCAGCTTCATTGGAGTATGAGACCATAAATAAAAAAGGTATAAGATTTATACCGCTTACAGCAGGTAGGATTCAAAGAAAATTTAGCAGGCACACAGTACAATCTCTGTTTAAAATCCCATACGGATTGATGCAGGCGATTTCTATTTTAAGGAGAGAAAAAGTGGATGTAGTATTAGCATTTGGGGGATATATATCAGTGCCTGTAGGTCTTGCAGCGTATTTTTTAAAGATTCCCTTAGTGATTCATGAGCAGACATTGGAAATAGGTATAGCTAATAAATTTTTATCGAAACTTGCGACGTCTGTGTGTATTTCTTGGCAGCAGTCAGTTAAATTTTTCCCTAGAGCTAAAACAACTTTAACAGGAAACCCAATCAGAAGAATGTCAGTGGTCAGCAGTCAGTGGTCGGTCGCGAGTAGTAACTTGCCATTGATATATGTTACTGGGGGGAGTGCTGGAGCGCATGCGTTAAATACACTTGTTGAAGGATGTTTAGAAAACCTTCTCGAGAAGTATTCAGTAATCCATCAGACCGGTGATTCAAAAACGTATCAAGATTTTTCACGTATTAATACATTGTTAAAAACATTTCCTGAAAAACTTCAGAAAAGATATACTATTCACAAATTTATTTCTCCGTCTGAAACCGGGAATATTATGAATAAAGCTTCCTTGGTGATTTCCCGTTCAGGGATAAATACAGTAAGTGAGATATTATATTTCGGAAAACCGTGCATTTTGATACCCCTTCCATATGGCCAGCGAAATGAACAGCTTAAGAATGCGCAATTTATTAAAAAAATAGGTATCGGTGAATATGTCCTACAAAGCGAAATGAATTCCCACAAGCTTTTAGGCTTAATAGATAATATGATTGAAAAAAAACATGATTATTTATCAAATGTTAAAGAAGCTAAGTTACTTATAAAACCTGATGCAGGAATACGAATTGTAAAAATATTATATGAAGTTATTTCAAATAAAAAATAAAACTAGAAGAGAGAAAGTGGTTGCAGAATCGCGTCCTGTTGTTTTTTTAAATAAAAACACAAGCAGTAACTCTTCCAGACGGAAAGCACATTTTTTCATCCGAAAGATAAGGCAAATATTTATAATAATTTCCTCTTTATCTTTAATATCGTGCTTAGTTGTGGGATTATTTGTAATAACTAATTCAAATCAAGGTTATATAAGTCCACTTCCCTTACTACAAGCCTCCCAAAGCGATATTAGTGAAATAGATAAGAAAATTGCATCAATCCTTAAAGATAAAAAAATTGAATTTATCTCCATTGATAGCTCAGGTGGATCAACATTTCATATAATTCTTAAGGGAAAACAAGAAATAATAATAGCAGGTGATAGGGATATCGAGACCCAATTAGCCTCTTTACAATTCATCTATAATCGTCTTACAATGGAAGGGAGAGAATTTAAGCGCTTGGATCTTCGCTTTGATAAACCTGTTATTACACTTAAATAGTGTATAATATTTTCTGTATTTAATTTATTATGACTGATGGGAAAACTGTAGTAGGTATAGACATCGGGACATTTAAGACAGTTTGTGTCATCGCAAAGGTTGATGAGTATGTAAATGTTTTAGGTGTGTCGGAAGTGAAATCCGCCGGAATTAAAAAAGGTCAGATTGTAGATATAGAAGAGGCTGTTTCATCAATCAATTCATCACTCGAAGCAGCAGAGCGGATGGCGGGATATAACGCGAGCCACATAGTTGCTTCAATCGGTGGATCTCAAATAGAAAGCCAGAATTCCAGAGGTGTCGTGGCAGTATCAAACCCGACCCGTGAAATAACCGATAGTGACCTGCTTCGCGTTATAGACGCAGCAAAAGCTATTTCCCTCCCATCTACTAGAGAGATTCTTCATGTGCTACCTCGAAACTATATAGTAGACGGTCAGGAAGGGATTAAGGATCCTATCGGAATGACGGGAATAAGACTTGAAGTAGATACTCATATAATTAGTGCAAATAGTGTGTCTATCAGGAATTTGGATAAAGCATTTTCTACAGTAGGAGTAGATGTAGACAGTTATGTCTTTAATGGACTTGCAAGTTCTCTGGCTGTTCTTACAGATACTGAAAAAGAATTAGGTGTAGTATGTGTAGATATCGGTGCCGGAACTACTGATATCTCTATATATACTGATGGCTCGGTTTCTTATTCATCTACTCTCGCTATAGGCGCAAGGCACATCACAAACGATCTCGCCATAGGTCTTCGAATTTCTATAGAAAGTGCTGAGAAAATTAAACTTTACTTATCCGACGGAAAAGCGAAAAAAATTATAAGACCAGACGAACCGGAAACTAAAAAAGATCATAGGTCGTCTGATGAGATCGATCTTACAGATTTGAATCTTGCTGAAGAGATCAAGAAAATTTCATATAAAACATTAGTTGATGGTATTATCCGCCCAAGATTACATGAGATATTTACTATGGTAGGGATAGAAATTAAAAAGAGCGGATTCGTAGGATTAATTCCAGCAGGAATTGTGGTTACAGGTGGAGGGGCACAGACTGTAGGGCTTCGTGAAGCTGCTAAAAGAACACTCGCGATGCCTGTCAGAATCGGTACTCTGACAAATATGAAAGGATTAATCGATGAAATACAAAGTCCGGCTTTCGCGACAGTCATAGGCCTTGCTATGTATGGAGCGAAAAACGCACCGAGAGAAACACAAGAATTACCATTCGGTTTATCTATTCCGAAGGTAAATATAGGCGGATCTAAAAAAATCGTGAGTAAACTTCTTAACCTCCTCAAATCCTTCATTCCCTAATCTATTTAATAATTCATAAAGCTGTGTTATAGTACAGTCAATAGAATATGGCGAAACTTGTGTCAATTAATCCTGCGAATAATAAGATTCTAGGAGAGGTGGGTATATCGGCTAAGCAAGAAATTATTGATAAGGTAAAAGAAGCCAAAAAAGCTTTAAAGGTTTGGAAGGACCTCGGGTTAGAAGAAAGAGTAAAGTTGTTGAGGGTTGTAGGCGAAAAACTTCTTAAGAATAAAGAAGAATTGGCGAAACTTGCTACTTCAGAGATGGGAATGCCAATCTCTCAGAGTAGAGCAGATGTGGATGATGCTGTTAGTTTTTTAAATTGGTATCTTGATAATGCCAAAAAATATTTATCACCTGAAATAATATATGAGGATGAGTCTATAGTTCATAAAGTCTTTTATGAACCTGTTGGAGTTGCTGCTGTCATCACCCCTTGGAATTTTCCTCTCTCAAATTTCGTTTGGGCAGCAGGCCAAAGCCTAATTTCGGGTAATGTTGCAGTATATAAAACCTCTGAAGAGTGTCCTTTATTCGGTCAATTGCTAGATGAAATTATAAAATCATCGGGTCTACCTAGGGGTGTATTTTCTGTAGTATATGGAGATGGTAAAGTAGGTGAAATACTCATAAGTCAAGATGTCGATCTAATTAGTTTTACTGGCAGCTCTAAAGTCGGTAAACATCTATATAATATTGCAGGGCAAAAATTTATTAAGGCAGTAGTGGAGCTAGGTGGTTCTGCTCCGGGAATAGTGTTTCCAGATGCTGATATTGATTCCGCAGTAGAAAACATCTATGGAAATAGATTTACAAATTGCGGACAAATGTGTGATGCCTTAAAAAGATTAATAGTACATGAAGGTATTTTTGATGAAGTTGTAAATAAATTAAAGATAAAACTCGAAAAAGTCGTAGTAGGAGATCCTGCCGATCCCAATACGGAGATTGGACCACTGGTTGCTAAAAGACAACTAGATTTACTTGAAGCTCAGGTAAAGGATGCAATAGATAAAGGAGCGAAGATAGTCATAGGTGGAGAAAGATTGGGTAATTTAAAAGGTGCTTTTTATAAACCGACAATTTTAATAAACGTAACTAGTGATATGAGAGTATGGCAGGAAGAGGTTTTCGGTCCTGTTCTACCCGTGGTCTCATTTTCTACAACAGAAGAAGCCATAAAGTTAGCTAATGATACTAAATACGGCTTAGGGTCATATGTCTACGTAGAAGATAAAAAAATTGCTAAAAAAATATCTGATGAAATTGAATCCGGAATGGTAAGTATTAATTCTGCAAGTTATGTTAGGGCTTGTAGTCCATTTGGAGGATATAAAGATTCAGGAATGGGTAGAGAGCATGGAAAATTCGGATTCTCAGAATTTACACAAGTTAAAGTTATTGCCTCAAATAAATAGAATGAAAAGGGCGATTATTATTCATGGGTGGACTGGTAAACCAACTGATAACTGGTTTCAGTGGTTGAAGGATGAGTTAAATAAATTAGGATATACAGCTGAAACTCCTGAAATGCCGAATGCTGATAAGCCTAAGCTTAGTGAGTGGATGGAAAAGTTACGGTCTTTAAAACCAGACGAGAATACCTTGTTAATCGGACATTCTTTATCTAACTCTTTAATTCTTCATTATTTGGAAAAATTAGAAACTAAAGCGAAAGGAGTGGTATTGGTCGCAGCCTGGAATTGGCTTATTGAAGATCTTCGAGAATATCATCAGACATTTTTTGAGAAAGATTTTGATTATGATCTAATTAAATCTAAAAAATTACCGATTGTAATTTTAAATTCTACCGATGATCCGTATATAGATTTTGAAAGGTCAAAGAATTTACCTATCAAACTTGGTGCCAAGTTTATAACAGTTGAGAACGCCGGGCATTTTAATACGAAGGCTGGATATACAAAGTTCCCGCAGTTATTAGAGGTTATCATAAATGACTTAAATAAATAATATGAATGTTAATGGTGTAATTAGTCGATTACAGATCAAATACCCAGGAAAAAATATTGTCAAAAATGATATTAATAACCCTACTGAGATAATTTGTGAAATAGATCCTACTTCTGAGCATCCTGATCACAACGTAGCGATCGTTGTGCTTGATAAATCTAAGCCTCATTATCATGAAAAATCTACAGAGATTTACGAAGTTTTGCAAGGAAAGTTAATGGTAAATAAAAATGGGAAAGAATTTATTTTAAACATCGGTGAAGAAATTGTAATAAATCCAACCGAAAAACATTTCGCCAGGGGGAATGAGACATGGTTTAAAGTAACTTCAACTCCAGGATGGACCTTGGAGGATCATATTTTAATAAATGAATAAAATTAAATTAGGAAAGTATCAGCACTATAAAGGGAATTTCTATAAAGTGATAGATGTCGCGAGACATTCAGAAACTCTAGAATATCTGGTAGTTTATCAATGTCTCTAAGATAATCCTGATGGCAAGCTTTGGGTGAGACCATTAGAGATGTTTATTGAAGACGTAGAAGTAAACGGTAAGAAGATGCCGAGGTTTAAATTTATAGAATAAAA
>CAZNVI010000003.1:0-4040 GCA_964576705.1 uncultured Gammaproteobacteria bacterium
TGTGACCCGTAAGGGAATCGAACCCTTTTTAGCAGAATGAGAATCTGCTGTCCTACCGGTAGACGAACGGGCCAAGCACATGCCTATTTTACCTTATTTGATTTAGGATAACAAACAATATATACGCCTTAGACTTTGACCTCTTCGAGGCTGGATAGCCTCAAAATACCCCACCTCAACTGCCCTGAACATTTGGTATAATACCCCCATGGCAAGACAGATCAAACAACATCAGACTAAGCCTAGAGCTAGCCTTAACGGAAAGCCTCTTGAGCATAAGCTCCCCCTTGAGGAGATGAGTCATATAGTGGGCCAGGCAGCAGCCATACGGTTTTTTGACGAAAACTCAAAGGATGACTTTATGGCCATTAATGAAATCCTGAGAGCCAAACAAGTCAGAAACTGGATGGATGACGCAGGTAGAATATCATGGCCAGATTACCAGGAGTGGGCAGGAATGCATACTATAAGATCATTTCTTTTCTCTGTTCATGATTCAAGATTAGATAATCCTGTTGATATCAAAAAGATCAGAGGCTTTGTAAATATATATTCTGAGAGAGGTGAAAAATTCAGGGTAAAACGCATGGCGAAACTGGGAATTATCAAGGATATTAAAGATAAACACTTCTTAGAGATCAGCATGGCTTTAAGGCCAATGATAGACGGTAAGGTCACTGGCTCAGGACTAATGTCTAGTGCTTTAAGACAAAGCTGTCTTCAGGTTAGGTCATGGCTGAACTATCCTAAAGAATCAGATTTAGTAATTTTCGGATTTTTAGATTCTAGCAATAAAGCTTCAATTAGAGCACTTGAGGCTGCAGGATTCATTAAAAAAGGCAAAGCTAAATACGACTCAACTACTGATGATGAATCACTTGTATACATTTTAAGCTGGCGAAAACTTCAAAAAAAGGTAAAAGATAAACTTGAAAAAACCTTAAGGAACAAAATGAAAATAGTTATGGAGCCTCAAAAAACAGAGTCTCACTGTGGTCCAGCAGTAGTGAAAGCCCTATTCGGATTTAATAAAATTGAGATTAGTCAAGATGACGTCGTCAATGCTGCTAAGATAAAAACTACTATAATGAAAAAAGGCATGAGACCTGATCAGATTGCGCTTGCAGTCAAAAGACTTGATCCCGATATGCAATTATTATATAAACAAAATACTTCAGGAAAGGATCTGGATAAACTAATTCACGTACATAGATTACCAGTAGCTGTAAATTGGCAAGGATTGTTTTTCGATTCTGTAAAAGAAGAAAAAATAAAAAGAGGAAATGATGACCGTGGTCACTATAGCGTAGCTATAGACATAGACACAAAAAAGGGAGAAATTGTAATTGATGATCCATACCATGAATATTTCAATAACCCAAGAGTTTTTTCATTCAGCTGGTTTAAAAAAAGATGGTATGACAACGATGAAATTATTCACCAAGTCACCAAAGAAAAAAGTATTTTAAAAACCAATAAACTGATTTTTGTGATAGTGCCTAAAAACCATAAACTTCCTGCAAGCTTAGGTCTTAAAAGAATAAATGACTTAAGTGAACTTGAAAAAGCGAACTTATCATAATCTAAAGCTACTGTTTTTTCGGTATCCACATTGCTGTGCTATAATTTTTAGATGGACTTAAAATCGAAACTTATATTGGTAGGTTTACTATCGATGTTGCTTTTTATATTACAGTCAGGAAGCACAATCGCTTCACAAAATAAAAGGACACCTATGGATACTAAGATCACGCCTTCCCCCAAACCCCAAATCTACGCCCGATCAAATGATAGATAAATTCACTTAAAAACGTCAAAATATTTACCCGAACAACTTCCGCTTATATACATTTCCGTATGCTTAGCTTGCCCTTTTATATCACTAGCTAAATAGATCGAAAAGTCACCTTTGTTTAATTTTTCGAATACTCTTACTAAGTCATTGGTATTACTAAAAATACAGACACCGCTGGTATTTTCAAGTTTTTTAATAGGAGCAAGAATCGGATCGAGTAAATCCTCGGGTACTCCCACAGGAAGCGTGTATGATATTTTCCCTTGATTGATATCCAACTTACAACCGGTATCCATCTTTTCGATTCTATAAGATACAGTACTTTCCGTTTTAATTCCGGATGCATCAATGGAATTTATCATTTTTATAGAAGACGTTTTGCAAGTTTTGCTATTATTAATAAAGCATTCCAGCTTAGGATGACTTCCTGTAGCCTTACCCGAAAGGTTGATGACGAAGTTTTCAGTCCCGCAGTCTCCGCCTTGTATACTACTCAAAGTAGGTATTTCAGCTTTATGACTGATGGTTGCTTCGTCTATATACGAACCTGGAGATGGCGTAAGCTGGTCTGGAATTGTACTTAAATTATTACGAACCGAATAAGATACTGCTATATATAAACCGGTAAATATTAATACTGAAATTGCCAAAATCAATATTAAAATGTTTTTTCGTGTGATACGCGAAAAAAAATTCTTTTTTGACTCAGCATCATGTCGGGAGTTATTAAAAACTTCGGCTATGTCCTGTTCCTTCCAGCCTTCAGAAAGTAATACTTTCTTAATCTCATCTTGGTTTTTACCTAATTTACGTTCTTTAGAAATATAATCGTGCAGTTCTTCGGTTACCATAATTAAATTTGAGGTTAAAATGTATACGTCCGCCCGTTTTCAGGCAAGACTACATCCTTAATTTCCAAATTCTCTTTTATTTTTCCTCCTAAAATTTCCCTCTGATTCTTCTCTCCGTGAGTCAAAAATACTTTCTTTACTCCTTTTATGTACGACAACCACTTAATTAATCTATGCTGGTCCGCATGAGAGCTCAGTGTTTTAATCTCAGTTATATGCGCATTAACATGTATTTGTATTCCTTCCACATATACGTTTTTTTTGCCTTCTAAAATTTTCCTACCTAAAGTTTCCTCAGCCTGATACCCGACGAATAGTACCCTAGTTTTATTATCTGAAAGATAATTTAAGGCATGATGTAAAATCCTGCCTCCGGACATCATCCCTGACCCTGCGATAATCACTTTGGGATTTTCCCTGCTTAAGATCTCCCTACTGTCTCTACTGTCATCAGTAATATTCAATCCTTCGAAATTAAACGGAATACCGGAATGGCTTCGAATTTCATCATTTTGGAAATTTTTAAAATGCAGATAAGGCAAGGTCGCATTAATACCCATAGGGCTATCTAAAAATACTTGCGTGTCCTCTTTTATTTTCCCATCTTTTTTAAGATGGTGAATTATATGCATAACCTCTTGCGTCCGCTCGATAGCAAACACCGGTATAAGCAAAACTCCGGCACTATCTTCAATAACATTAATCTCGTTTTGAATAATCTCTTCCGGATTTTCTTCCGGATGGTCCGAATCGCCATATGTCGACTCCATTACTACATAATCTGCATTATCAATGTATCGTGTAGGCTTGACTATAGATTGCGGGGTATTGCCTAAGTCTCCACTGAAAACAATTTTTTTATTGTTGCTCTTCTCAGTTACCTCAATACTGGCAGAACCCAGTATGTGGCCAGCATCACGGAATACTACCTTAAAACTACCGGTATCAATTTCAGTATCATAATTTACCGTTTTAATCATTTTCATAGTTTTCCAAACTAAATCAGTGGTATATAATGGATTTTTTGCGGAATCCTTCATAGCAATTCTTGCTGAATCCATAAGAATAATCTCAACTAGTTCTTTTGTCGGATCAGTCATATATATGCTTCCGAAGTAGCCTCCATAAATAAGCAAAGGCAATCTCCCGCTATGATCCAAATGTGCGTGAGTAAGGAATACGCCTTGCAACGACGATGCTTGAAAGGAGAGTAAATCGTAGTTTTTTTTCTCAATTTCAGGACTTCCCTGAAACATTCCGAAATCGATGAGGATCTGGTTACCGTCATCGCTTGTAAGAATATATCCTGACCCGGTTACTTCATCACTTCCGGAACCGATAACCTCTATACTTTTCATGGTTCGATACAATAAAACTCATTCTTCGACTGCGCT
>CAZNVI010000003.1:4140-42618 GCA_964576705.1 uncultured Gammaproteobacteria bacterium
GATCATGACTTACAGTATAATTTAGTATGATATACTTTATCAATGTATCAGATAGTACTTGTTACGCACCTAATCGGAACATTTATACTATTTTTCCTGATTTGCCAAACAATCCTCGCCTTTAAAAAAGACAACGTCGATATTTATATTAATCTAGCAGTACGAATAGCCATAATTACAGGCTTACAATTACTAACAGGGGCTATCCTTACTATTATTTCGCTGTCTGAGGCGAATCTCACTATGTATTGTAGTAAAATAGGCTTGTATATCGGAGTTATACTGACAACAGAATATATATTATATAAAAAAGCACGTAAGAAGAATATCTTGTTCCCGATAAAAACAGTTGCGATACCTATTGCAATAGGCTTAGCCTCTAATATTGCATTTATTGTTATAATTTGACTAAAGCTTAAAAATTCTTTTTACTATTTACGAGGTCTAAAATTCAATTAGAAGAATTTAACGGGTTAGTAAGATATGCTTCTTTTGCTTCGATATCTTTAAGTATGTAATTAAGAGGGGATTCACTATCTTTCGTGTCAATCAAATTTATCTTATTCAAATCCACCCATCTATAATCCTCATGGTCTTTTGTTAAAATTACTTTTTCATCATCTATTAAATCACATTCGTAAGTAATTCTGACGATATCTGCTGTAGCGTCATGGTTTTCATGTGTAATCACTGAAAGCGGCCTTAACGCTTTTACTATTAGTCCTGTTTCCTCAAGCACTTCCCGTTCTATAGATTCTTCTGGCCTTTCTCCTGAATCCATACCGCCACCAGGCAGCTCCCATCTCCCCGGAAAAGTGTCTCTCTTCGCCCGTTTAAGAATCAGAATTTGATTTTCTGAGTTTTTAATTAACGCAAATGTAGCAACTAAAATAGTTTTCATACTTTATTTAATTGATTTATGGCCAAACAATAGTGGCTTAGGATTACCGGGCAGTTCCTAAAAAGGTTATTTTGCTCAAGTAATGTCAGGAGAACTGCTAAAGAAGAATATATATTATCACATCTCGTGAAAAAAATACAGCTATACACTACAAGAAATATAGCCAATGTTCCAAATCATACATCAATTACGCTATAATACCCTCCATGAAATACCAAAAACAAAAGTTACTACGGATAACTAATAAGATACTCCGTACACAAAGAGTTACTCCTGACGAGACAAATGTACTTTTATCTTTTGATAAAAACCCGCATGATTCAAAAAATGTAAAATTTCTTAAACATGTAGCCCTGCCAATGTCTCTGGTTATCGGATTCTTCTTCGCCGCATTTCCGGATGTATTTATTGCTATCTCTACCACCTTACCAAGTTGGACTAATATGTCTCCTGAGATACTGGCTGGTGTTGATTATTATTGGGATATCATCGGAGAACCAGTCGGAAAAACGAATATAATCTTTCATATTCCTAATATAATTCTATACTCGTTCGGTATTATAGGTATAAAAAAAATTATTGATTCTATAGATAGAAAAACTTGGATAGATAAAGTTACAGAGGCACAATCCAAACTGAAAGAACATATACGACAAGGAACATTATCTTATGAGATGAAAAAGGGACATTCGTTACTGTTTGTAGGCAAAGGAGATTTTATCGGCATGCAATACACTTTAGATCAAGCACCTTCAAACACTATGACTATCTCAGAAATTAAACCAAAATACACTGATGTATGGAGTTATTATGATTCAAACACATTGTACGAAGATTTAAAAAAAGTTTTCATTTTATCGGATGCAGAAACTGCCGGAGAATATACATTTTTTCCAGTTAATGATGACCAAATTTTTCTTCCCGGTGAAAAAGCATATGATCTTTCGCCTCATAAACTGGATATCTTATGCCAAAATATACGCACTATTGAAAAAGAGATGGGTTGGAACCCAAAAAGAATCATTATCGTCGGTGATAGATTCCATAAAAGCTATGTACGCTCTGAAGATTATAAGAAAATGATTCCTAATAGCTCTGACACTATTTCACTTATAACAATTTCAAAAAAATACAAAAAGGTTTCAGTTCTCGATCCCTCAGATATTATACTGGATGCGATAATAAAGATTGCCAAAGGTCGAAAAATTGTCTTTAGAGCAACGAAAGAAGGAATAAATGAATACAAAGAAAGGTTTTACAAGAGACTGAAGTTACTCGGCTATAAGGAAAAAACCGGTACAAAAGGCATATTGACCATAGGATATGATCTTTTTGAGGACCAAACTGAACAACAGACCCTTTCACGAGCCATTGATGATTACCTTCCAGTGGTGTTATCTAAAAATGTCTATGATGCACTAATAAGAAATGGGTATAAACCGGATGAGTTTCTGTATGCGCCTGAATTAGTTCTTAATGCTTTCGCTAAAGAAGCATCGGAACAATAAGTTAAAGAACGGTATCACGCGTAGCACGAGTACTACTGGTACCAAGAGCTTTTCTTCTAAGAAACTATAATGATAAGATTAAATCATGGATAAAACGGGAAAAGCTATCATAAACTTATCGTTTGGCAAAAGCTCCGTGATATATTACTATTAACCTATCAATTAACCGCTAAATTACCAAGATCAGAAGAGTTTGGGTTGAGGTCGCAAATGAATAGGGCAGTTGTCTCATCCTTATCAACATTTGTAGAAGGGTATCTCAAAAAGAGTGTAAAAGAAAAACTCCACTTTATGGAAATTGCAGAAACTTCCCTCCTTGAGCTTGAAGCCCAAAGTGAGATTTGCCTCTTACTAAACTACTGGACTGAAATAGAATACCAACAGTTTGATAAGAAACGTTCTGAGGCGAGCTACTTTCTTTACAAATATCGTTCAAAAATAAACTCGTGATACCTGTGGTACTTGTGGTACTTTTCAGTTGATCCTCTTGTCTACCCCCTCATTCTCCCATGATTCCATGTATAACCTATGAGGCTCATATGGCATAGTATTTTTCTGAAAATTACTAACTGCGGTATTTGTAATATCTACGGCGTATCTTTTCTTATTAAACGATACTGCAATATCTGATATTTCACATCCCAACTGCATTGCCAACTCTTGACGGAAGTACTCCCAATTAACCGTATCTGATGATGAAATAATATCTATAGAGAATTCTAAAAATAGAGGGTATTTACGTACACTCCTAACAGCAACATAGATTTCATCTGCCTGAAACACTTCTTCTATTAAAGACGAGATTAATAAAAACTTACTCTTTTTATGAAGCATCCTCTCACCTAAGTTAATCAATAATAAACCAATAAATTTATATAAATATTTTAACCTGGTTTTAGCACTTTTCACCCATACCGTTTTAAGTAATTTATCAATTAACCTACTACCTGCTTCTTTCAGTACCTGACGTAGATCTACTGATAGTATGTCGGCAATATTTAAAGTATTATTTTTATTCCGATTTAATTGCGGTTTATGAGAAGATCTCTTTAGTTTTTTCTTTTTCATCAAAACATACTATCACAACAGTTAAAAATATCCAATAATAAAATAACGGAAGACCGAGTTCCCTCAATATCTTCCGTTATTAAGAAATTAAAAAAGATTTAATAATCTCTTCTATTATTATTTCTTCTGTCGTTATAACCACCTGATCTACCGCCACCTGAGAAATTTCTTGGTCCGCGATCTTCTTGTGGTTTGGCTTCAGAAACATTAATGTTTCTTCCATCCAAATCTTTTCCGTTCAATTCTTGGATTGCTTTTTCTTTTTCTTCCGGTGTGCTCATTTCTACAAATCCAAAACCTCTTGATTTCTGTGTTTCTCGATCTCTAATGACTTTTGCTGAAACTACTGTTCCAACTGAAGAAAAAAATTGTCCAAGGGACTCATCTGTGGTTGCCCAAGCGAGACTACCTACGAATAATTTTGTATTCATTATGTGTTTTCCTCCTTTCTTTTGAAACTCGTGGAAAGCACTGGTAATCGAACTTAGGGAAGCTTTTTTTGAAAAAGATTGACCTAAAACTAACTTACAGTCTTATCAACACTGGGGCCAGTATAGCATAAAAGGGGCTAATTGGCTAATGGCAATAACTTATAAAACTCCTATCAATGCGATCCGGAGCCCATCGTAATATCTTTCAGACCTTGCTATCCTTCGTTTTAGGACAGTATAATCTCCATATATGGAGCCTAGTTATAAAGAATTTGCAATTGAGCTTGCCAGGCAAGCCGGAGAAATTATGCGTAAAAACTTCACTTTAGGCATGAAAAGGGAATGGAAAGACGACAATACTCCCCTCACAGCTACAGATAAAACTATTAACAGTCTAGTCTTACAAGCTGTAAAAGCACGTTATCCTGGACACTCAATAATAGCTGAAGAAGGTAGTCATATTATCAAAAACAGCGAATATGTGTGGGTTTGCGATCCCGTTGATGGCACCATCCCTTTCTCTCATGGAATCTCTGCATTCAGCTTCTCTTTAGCATTAACCAAAAACGGTGAAAGTGTTTTAGGGGTAGTATATGAACCGATTATGTCAAAATTATTTATCGCAACTAAAGGACAAGGCGCATACTGCAATGATATACCTATTACTGTTTCTAAATCTCTTAGCCTCGAATCAGGCCTGATATACTCAACAATCGGTAACGCTACTGTAACCGATGTATATAATGTGCCTAAATTTTTAGGCGAAAGAGGCGCACTGCACATTAATATTTGTTCTTCTGTATTAGCAGGAGCCCTGGTTTCATGTGGGGAGTTCTTAGGCGCTATCCACGGATGGAATAAACCATGGGATGGGGCAGCGGTGAAGATAATAGTAGAAGAAGCTGGCGGAAAAGTGACTGACATTCTTGGAAAAGAACAAAGATATGATGAGGATATTAAAGGCTTTATCGCAAGTAACGGCTTAATACATGATAAATTAGTAGAATTAGTTCAACTTTCTATAAGGAGTACTTCTTAATCTGCGGGTACAGGCTGTGTGTGTCTATGGAGTACCGGTCTCTGAGACATTGACTCTTTTTTTTCTGATGATTTTTTCTTCATATTCAGAGGCCTAGTATAAGCCAAAGGAAATACTTCATCCATATGTGACACGAATTTAAAGCTAAGGTCGCTTAGAACCTCTTTCGGCACATCCTCAAGATCCTTCTTATTTTCGATAGGAAGGATTACGGTCTTTAACCCTGCCCTGTGTGCAGCTATAATTTTCTCTTTTACGCCTCCTATTTCAAGTACTTTTCCGCGAAGTGTAACCTCTCCAGTCATTCCCACTGTCCGTTTGACAGGATTTTTCGTAAGAGCTGATGCAATGGCAGAAGTTATAGCGATACCCGCTGATGGTCCATCTTTAGGTGTCGCACCTTCGGGAACATGCACATGGACATCAAGCTTCTGATAAAATTTTTCCGAAAGCCCGAGCTGCGTAGCTCTAGTCCTTATGTAAGACATGGCTGCCTGGCAAGATTCCTTCATAACATCACCAAGTTGTCCCGTAAGGATCAATTGCCCTCTGCCGGGCATAAGTGCTACCTCTATAAAGAGTATATCTCCGCCTGCTTCAGTCCATGCAAGTCCTGTTACCTGGCCTACTTCGTCCTTTTTCTCGATTAAAGAAGCACTAAATTTGATAGGGCCTAGGTAAGTTGGTATTTCCTTTTCAGTAACTTTAATTTTCTTCTTCTCACCTTCTGCTATTTTCTTGGCAACTTTCCGTAGAATTGTAGCTATCTTCCGCTCAAGATTACGTACTCCGGCCTCACGTGTGTAATGTAAAATGGCAAATCTCAAACCTTCATCTGTTAATTCAACCATTTCCTCCTTCAATCCGTGTGCTTCCATTTGTTTTTTAATAAGATAATTTCTCGCTATCTTAAACTTCTCTTCGGATGTATAGCCAGCGAAATGCAGTATTTCAAGCCTGTCACGCAATGCCGGAGGTATCGTATCTAAAACATTTGCTGTAGTTATAAACATAACATCCGACAAATCAAACGGAACTTCAAGATAGTGGTCAGAAAATTGTGAATTTTGCTCAGGATCCAAGGCCTCAAGTAGGGCTGAAGACGGATCACCTCTGAAATCTGTACCTACCTTATCTATCTCGTCAAGCATAAACACCGGATTTTTTGTACCGGCGTCTTTTATGCCCTGTATAATCCTTCCAGGAAGTGCTCCGACATAGGTTCTTCTATGTCCCCGAATTTCGGCTTCATCCCGGATTCCCCCTAAAGATACCCGCACGAATTTACGCCCGAGCGCTCGAGCTATGGACTTGCCAATTGATGTCTTACCTACACCTGGAGGACCTGCAAAACACAGTATAGGTCCCTTCATTTTACCTGCCAACTGATGCACTGCGAGATACTCTATAATCCTCTCTTTTGCTTTCTTCAACGCATAGTGATCCTCGTCAAGCATTTTTTCAGCGGTTTTTATGTCAGTATTACTTTCGCTGGATACACTCCATGGCACACTTACAAGCCAATCAAGATAATTTCGAATATATCCCACTTCAGGATTAAATTGATTCATCCCTTGAAGTTTTTTAACTTCCTTTTCGGCCTTCTCACGAACTTCATCCGGCATGCCGGAAGTTTTTATTTTAGTAAGTATTTCTTTAGTATCGTCATCTACATCATTATCATTTAGCTCTTTTTGGATTGTCTTAAGTCTCTCACGAAGCATGGCTTCGCGAGCTCCTTTTTCAAATCTCTCTTGTGTTTTCGATGCAATTTTTTTCTCAAGCTCGAGTACCTTTATCTCTTTTGCTAACAAATCTGTCAACTTAGCAAGCCTTTTTTGGACGTCAAATTCTTCTAAAAGTTCCTGACGTTCTACAGGTTTAAGATCTAAAGCCGATGCTACAAGATCTGATAATTCCGATGGGGAATTTTCAGACATGATATTCATAAAAACCAGAAAATCAGCAGATTTACCGAAATTCATAGCTCTACGGAATTCATTCGTTAAATGATTGCACAATGCTTGTATCTCAGCGGTATTCTCAACAACATCCGGAATTTCTTCAACCTTTGCCATTAGGAATGAATCATGGGTTTCGTAAGATAGTATACGCACTCTAGTAAGACCTCTAACTTGAGCATTAATTTCACCGTCTGCGCGAATCATCCGCTCAATTCTCGAAAGTGTTCCGATACCGTATAAATCATTTGTATCCGGATCGTTAACGCGAGAATTTTTTTGAAGAACGAAACAAACTATTCTTTCATGTTTAAATGAAGTTTCTAAAGCGGCGAGTGACTTTGGCCTTCCGAATGTAAGTACCGAGTCAGTATTTGGAAATATGATTCCATCTCTTATCGGTATAATTGGTACAATTTTTTCCATAAATAAAATATATTAATATGGGCTTGGCGAACTATTTTTATAGTGAGCCTGTTGAACTATTAGCAATCTATCATAGGGTTTGCTAATTGTCAACCCCCATTTTTTTTCAAATCACACGAGTTAAACAAGCTTATGATAATTTAGGATACTATGTAACCACAGAACTTATGATAAGTCAAACAAAGCTGACAGGTAAAAATTTATCAATCGTATTAACTAATGTATCCAACTCAAATGGTTTCTCGATTACACCATCAGCCCCGGCTGAGTTTGCAATTAAACGAGCATTTGAATTTGCCGATAATAAAATTACAGGGGTTTTCTTATTTATAGAATCGAATTTAATTTCTTTACAAAATTGGGCTCCGTCTTGACCCCATAATGACAGGTCTAAAAGTACAAGGTCATATTTATTATTTTTAATTAACATTCGTAGATTACTATAGTCTTCAGGAATCGTCATTTCATATTTATCATTTAATATCAATGAGACTATGTCAGCTATACTTCGATCATCTTCAGCAAGTAAAATTTGTGCTCTATCTCTCACTACGACAGTCATAATTGTGTCAATATTATCAGATTTTTATCAAAATTCAAAAAAGCTTATTTTGATAATTCTGTAAATACAACTAGACGTTCTCTATAGGTTTTTAACCTCTTATCCCATACGCCGCCACAAGTAATTAAATTCAATTGAGATTTATTAGAAGATCCGAATACTTCTTTGATAGGAAAATTATCGTAGGGGTAAGTTTCAACACGAACAACAGAATATCCTAACTCTTTACCCGCAGTATCGACTACCGTTACAGTATCGCCTATATTTAATTTTCCCAAATTCCAAAAAACCGCAGGACTTCCGGCCTCAGTGTCGTAATGACCTGCAAAAACGGCGCTGCCTTGTTCTCCAGGACTATAACCTAACGAATACCATGCAACATTATAAGTATTTTTAGGAACATCCATGTTGCCCTTAGTATCCATCTGTACCACTTCGACATTTGCATTAACATCAATTTCGGGAATCAAAATCTTATTAGGAATGCTGAATACTATCTCCGGCGTGGCGCTGATCTTTGATACTATTGCCGTAGGATTAGGTTTATATCGTGCAGATTCTTTGTAGATTTCACTGTTTTCATTTTCGGTGGTAGTCCAAAAAAAACCTAATCCTATTACAGCAAGTACTAAAATAAGTAATATTTTTTTCATTTATTACTTACCTCCTAATCCTGTACTAGGTGCACCTGTAGGAAGCACTACAGAAACACTAGGAGACGGCGTTTGAGTCGGACTAGTAGTACCAGTCTGAGCGGACACTACCGCTGCAGCTATAGTGACAGAAAATACGAATGCAAAAACGGACGCAAAAACAGCTCTCAACATAATTAACTCACCTCCTCTCATCATTTTTTAAAAAATAACAACCGCAGTGTAGCGGAAAGGAATATAAATGAGGTTAAGTATGTGTAAGATTTAGATAATAATATATCTTCTAATCATACCTAGCAATTATTCGGGCATATGCAGGTTTTTTTGGAGTTAATGCTTCAATAATTCTTCGGACAATTTCTTTCATAATATACAATCACCTCCTAAGATCGCCCAAAAAAGTATTAAAAATCTCTGCTTCTAATTTGTTTCTAATATTTTCGGGCAGTTACAAATCAATTCCAGTATCTCCACGTCGCGTATTTTTCTTTCAGTTGCTTTTCTGTAACATCTACATGTGCCAAACCTAGACTTAAGTTAAACCCCAAATCTAAAAGCTGTGCTGCCCATAAGTCTCTCTTTATTATTGCCGGCGCACCTAACATAACGACTATTAATTTTTTTCCGGATCTCTCTGCAACTACTGCTGTGGTACTACCTGCATTACCGGTATTTCCGATTTTAACTCCGGATGCCCCGGGATATACACCTATCAACCCATTCCAATTATTTAGATCAAATCTTTTATGATAATTATTCGAGGATAGTAACGCATAATCTTTCTGAACAATATCCCGAATCTCAGGATAATTCTCTAGCGCATAGTGGGTTAATACAGCCAAATCCGAAACAGTACTGAAGTGATCCTTATTATCAAATCCCTGCGGATTAGAGAAAGAAGAGTTTTTAAGTCCTATCACGCGAGCCTTTTCATTCATAGCTCTTATAAATACTTCTTCGCCGTATTTCTTATCGATACCTTCTTTTATCACTTCAACCGCATCATTAGCCGACGTTAATAGCGAAGCATGCAATAATTCATTCAGTGTTAATTTTTCACCTGGAGTGACACCAATCTTAGTCGGGACCATAATAGATGCTTTATCAGATGTGCTAAAACTTTCAGAAGGATCCGCCAAATCCAAGGCAACAACTGAAGTCATAATTTTCGTCAATGATGCGATAGATAATTTCTGGTCAAGATTTTTTGATGCTAACACCCGACCGTTTTGATAATCGACTACGGCATATGCCTTTGCTTCTTCAAACTCATCAGAAGCATCAGCTCGCGGGATGAAATTATGCTCTGTTTTAATCTCAAATGTATTCGGAACCATCTCGAGCTTAGGTGTTACTGTATCAAAAAAAATATCAGGTTCGATTGCTATAGGAAAAATCGGTTTTGGTATCCAAGTTTTCGTATGCTGAAGCGCAACAATAATAAAAACAGCTAAAAAAGTACCGATGAAGACTTTCAAATGCTTTGAAGAAAATCTGACTAAATCTTTTTTATTAAAATCTAACATAATAATTAATTAATTTCTGCAAATTTCATGCGGTTATCGGCCAAGCTTCTGGTTCCGAACTTTTCTCTTAATACGTCCCACAGTTCTGTTTTACCCTCATCAAAACCCAATGCCCACATACCTACACCGGCAAGTTTCTTATTTTTTGCAAAGTCGTACTTTATCCCTAGCGATCTTGAATCATCTAGAAAAATCATTCTCCAGGTATCGGTACTAGGAACGTAATACCCAAGCCACCCTACCTGTCCTAATTCATCCCAACCGGTTCGATCGGGTTTTATGGTGTTTTGCGCGATTTGATATGTCTGGGTTAATGGTCTACCCCGCCAAGATCCGGAAGGTCTGGTTTGTGCTTTAACCCGAGGCTCACCGTAAACTAAATAATTGTATCCATAATATGGAACACCGAGTATAATTTTATCAGCCGGCATTTGATTTGAAAAATCTTCGACAGCAGTTGATATATCATAGTTATACTTACCTTCTTTATGGCCATATAATGGTGCTGTAGGTGTCGCTATATCGCTTCCTTTTACAGCAAAGTCGTAAGCCATCATGAATATTCCATCAGCGGAACTTCCTATTGACACTATATCGTAAAGCTTTGCTGCTTTTGCAGATGAAGCATATACAGAGACTGTAACTTTCGAATTAGGTACCTCTTGATGCATCCTATCAGTCATTTTGGCTACGAAATCGCTAAATCGTTTTCTATAAAACGGGCTTGGCGTACCTACATATTCAACATCTATATTGATTCCATCAATTCCCCTACTCTTCACTTCAGAAACTGTATCAACTACAGTCTTCTCCATTGCAATATCACTCCCTAAAAACGATTCGATGTCTTTATTTTTCATGCAAGTTATCGTAAGAACTACTCTAGTACCATAACTATGTGCCTTTTTAAAAATACTCGTAGCTTTATCACTTTTAAACACTGCATATCCATAATCAGACCTCTCTAATCCACCATCAGATTTAATCGGAACCCCAAAATATGCAAAGGTAGTTAAGGTGTTGAAATCGACAGAGTCCAATTTATTAATTGTCCAGTACGGGGCGAAGCCGAATACTTCGTATCCTGACTTTCTAGGTGTAGAAAGAGGTTTTAAAGAATTTAGGTTTGCAACCAAGGGGTTTATATAGCTAGAAACCGGTTTATAACTCATAGCTACTATAAAAATTAATGCAATGTAGCCTAAGATAAAAGTAGAAAATATCCAAGTTCTGTACAGACATGAGACTTTACTGTATTGGTTTCGAAAATTGAAGTAAAAGTTGGTTTTCTTATAACTTATATTTTTATTTTTTGGCATCCCAAACATACCTTATTTCGTATTGTTGAGTTATCCTATAATATTGATTCCCAACACACCACGGTATAATAAAGGAAACCTTTTATTATGTCAAGACCTATATAAAAAATCAATCATAAGAGGGTAATAAACGTGTAATAAATGAAAAATCTTTATTGTCGAGCTAGGCCTGGAGTATTAAAAATATTTAAGTAATTTATTAATGCACGTAACTTCGATGTGATACCTAAGAACCTTCCTTAGTAACTTTTTCCAAATTCTTCATATGTAATAAGATCAAGCGTTACTGCTGCGGTCCATGCTTGAACACGACAACTTTCCTGCCCGTCAGCATTCTTATATATATCGTACCCTCCGGTTTCGGTTTTGATATATAATTCTATCGGAGACCCAAAGTATTCTATAGGCTTTAAGGATGCAAACTTAAGCAATCTAGCTTCAGGATAAAAATTAAGATTTATCAAGCCTTCATGAACCATTCCATTAAGCTTAGGCCAAAAACTACCATTATGGTATGAGTTTTGGCCAGGAATATATGTCTCTGACTTTGTGCTCATAGTCCGAATACCTGCATCTTTCTCGAACATATCGTCATTAAATGCTCTTTTGACAATTGATTTTATGTATTCCTTATCAATTATTGTTGAAGCTTTTTTTCCTTTCTTATAAGCAGCCCAGAGAAGGAGTAAGGGATTACCGGTGATAGTCTTAATTTGGTTTTTCGAACCATCCAAAGCCTGTGCCGCATAATAGTCTTTTCCTTCTTTGAAAATGAACATTTTATTAAATTGTTTCTTTAAGCTTACAGCTTGTGACCTCAAAGCAGACGCGAAACGTTTAGTCTTCGCGAAATGGATTTTGGAGTCATTATAAAAATCTGCCCATAAATTTAGAGCTAACCAAGCATATCCCTGAACTTCGACTGGAGCTATAGGGTAATCCGGAAATTTCCCCTCTACGTCGAACATAGATTCTTTCGAATCCGTCCAGGACTGGACATATAATCCGCCATGCTTTCGATCCGAATGCAAATTATATTCCAGTAAAAAATCTTTATCTGAATCTCCGTAAGTAATAATCCAGTTCAAACCCGCTTCGATTGAAGGTAAAACTGAAAAAAGAAATTCATCATCATTAGTTAACTTCCAGTAGTTATATAACGCTATAAGAGTCAAGGGTGTGGAATCAAGCGAATCATAGTTACGAAGCTTACCATCAGGGTAGACATACCACGGTTTTTCAAGTTTCAATAACCTCTCGTAGTTATCTGGCCGAAATTCATGTATAAATTTTCCAGGCTCTTCACCGCTTTCTATATTAGTCTCTTTTCCCTGCAAAGAGACTAAGGTTTGTAAACCTTTCTTACTTATATCCAGCAGTTTCTCTCTCTCTTTACTTGAATTTATTTGACCATCATTACAAACCTTAATGATTTTTAAGATCGTGATAGCACTATCACGACCGAATATGCAACCATATATATCGTCTTTTCCTGATGCATTTATGCCATGTTCATCAGAAAGATCTAAAATAGATTCATATATAGATTTACGAAAATTTTCTTTTTTATTTTTAGGCAGGATCATAATTATTAAAAACCAGGGGACAAAAACTATATATGTATATAGCAAGATAACAAACCTTTTTATAGCTGTCAAGCTGAGCGGGTGATTTGTGTAAGGAATAAGAAAGAAACAGTTCAGTTGATTGAATTAAATCTTAATGTTGCTATAATAGGTTAGCTATGACTCAGTCTATTTTGGTGGTAGAGGATGATAAAGGACTACAAAAATATTTACGTGAGCTTCTTTTGGATAATGGGTATGCAGTACAAATAGCCGGAGATGGAATAATAGCTCTGGATCATCTCGCAAAAACTCAACCTGATTTATTAGTTCTAGATCTTGGGCTACCTAATATGTCCGGAGAAACTGTGTGCCTGGAAGTCAGGAAAAAATATAAAAATCTTCCTGTTATAATTTTGACTGCTCGTGACAGTATAACCGATATCGTCCAAGGGCTTAATTTAGGTGCTGACGATTACATAACCAAACCCTTCGTGGCAGATGAATTCTTAGCCCGCATAAAAGCCAGACTCAGACGTCAAGAAGGAACTGATAAGATTCTCAAAGTCGCTGATCTTGAATTAAATAATAAAACTTTAGAGGTTAGACGCGAAGGAAATTTAATTCAGCTTACTCCGCAAGAATTTAAATTATTACAATACCTTATGACTAATAAAGGGAGAATTCTCACACGAGAAATGATATTAAACCGGATTTGGCTATATTCTTCTGATGTTGAAACAAGGGTGGTTGACGTATATATGGGATACCTTAGAAAAAAAATAGATAATGGCAAAGATAAAAAATTACTGCATTCTATTCGAGGATTTGGATACGTACTAAAAGAATAATAATGTTTTTTACTACTTATTTATCTTACTAAGAGGTAATCTTACTTCCACAATCGTACCTTTTTTTACTTTTGATTTTATATTTATCGCCCCTTTATGTTGCCTTATAATATTGTCCACGAAGAAAAGTCCGAGTCCGAAGCCTTCTTCGCCGCTACCTCCTCTATGATGTCCCTCGAAAATATTTGGCAGATCCTTTTCATCAATTCCTCTACCAAAATCTTTAATTAGTATCAAAACGTAACTAGATTTGGCAGATAATGTAACTTCTGCGGCTGAGCTAAATGTAGAATATCTAAGTGCGTTATCGATAAGGTTAAAAAACGCCTGACTGAGTCGCTCACTATCAGCAATTATCTTAGCTTCAGTTTTTAGATAATTCTTAAAAAGAATAGCCCTGCCTATAAACTTCTGCTCGGCCAAATTTATACTCTCTTTTAAAATTAGGTTAATGTCGCATTCTTGCCAGCGGAATTGCATCTGTCCTGCCTTAAGCCTGTTAACCTCAAGAATTTCTTTCACAAGATGCATCATTCTTTTGTTTTCTTCATACAAAGCTTCTATCCATTTCTTAGCAGGGTCGTCAGATTTAGAAAATTTATTATATATCAGCTGTATGTATCCGCTTAATGATGTCAAAGGAGTCCTGAGCTCATGCGCGGCCATTGATATGAACATATCTCGTATTTCAAGCGCTTTGCTGGTTTCGTTGTAAAGTTGCGCTTTTTTAATTGCTGAGCTTGCCATAGAGCCAAACACTCTTAGAATATCCACTTGACGCTTTGAAAAATGTTCTTCTTTTAAAGAAAGTACGGAGAGAACTCCGATTGGCTTATTGTGGTATGAAAGCGGAATAATAATTACCGATTTGATGCCTTTATTCCGGATTGCTTCGTGCACAGGCGTAGATAAAGAAATGTTAGTAATCAAAAGCTTATTTTTTCTGAACGCTTCTTCTATAGTTCCGCTTTTCTTTATTTTTAGATGTCCAAAAAAGGCATCGGATGCGTAAACCCTTACTAATTTTCCATTTTCTTCAAGAAGCACAGAGCCATACTCGGCATCTACTAATGAGATGGCCTCTTTTACAACCGCTTTGTATGTTTCTTCAGGAGTTAAAGCATCTAAAAGTTTAATACCCGCTTGATTAATTTTTTCCAAAGTCTTCTCCATAGTTTGAATACAGCACTTTCCGGAATTATATATTATCCATTAAACCTAACAAAATACAATACTTTTTCGTTTAGAATATTTATTCATATAATTCTCTTACATTTTCATTATCCTTTTATCATTCCCTAAATATAACCTAACAATAGGCTACAGCACGAATCAGCAACAAAGCTGGATTAATTTTTCAGCCGTTATAAAACAGTGCGGTATAAAAGTCGTGCTGTGATTTCACCTGCAAATGACTTACAATCAAGTATTTTTTATATTAAAAAAGGGTTTTTAAGAGTTTTCCGCATCTCTGAACAAGGAGAGGAATTAACCCTAACGATATTAAAACAAAAAGATTTTTTTCCTTTAACCTTCGGAATGACAGGAATGAGTCGCATAAATTCATACTACCTCGAAGCTATAACGCCACTTGAGACATGGAAGGTGCATCTTGAACACTTCCATTATTTTATAAAGTCTGAACCCGGTGTATATTCAGAATTAACTAATAAGGTGCTCGTAAGATTTAACGACGTTCTTTCCAAAATGGAGTACCTTGTATTTAATAATGCCAAAGTCAAAATCATAGCAACTATAATCTCCTGTGCGAAAAAATTCGGACAAAAAACAAACAGTGAAATTATAATAAGTATACCCTTAACCCATAGAGATATAGCAACATTAGTAGGAATTACGCGCGAAACGACTTCGTTGGAAATGAAAAGACTTGAAAAAAGAGGTTTAATTTCACGGATTGGCAAATTCATAACCGTCAAAAATCTAAATAAGCTTGAAGAAGAAATTATGCTCTAAACAGGAGGATCCTCATCAATCTCATATACTCTTTAAGATAAGATTGATATAAAATACTTACTCATTACTTCACAACGCCATTCATGCGGATAATCCCGAAATCAATCGGGACTACCCTTTTTATATTATAAAAAGTATTATTCTTTTTAGGATTCTTTGGGATCTTTTATCTCTTTCCGGATACCTTCGAGATCTGCTCTCGATTCCTTCATTATTTCATGAGATTTCTCTGAAACATGTCCCGAAGTCCGATCAGCCCACTTTTTCACCTTCTTGACTGTACTTTTTACCTTAGCCTGATTTTTTTTATCCGTCAGCGCTACTGCCGTAGCTCCTACTACAGCACCTATCGCGATACCTGCTGCTAAACTACCACCACTTCCGGTAGTTTTACTATCTTTATTTATTCTGTCGTCATTTGTCATAAAATTTATCACCTCCTTTTTCTTTATCGTAATTTTAATTGAATAGATTTTTTATCTCTACCTTTATGTCGTCCGCAGGGCTCTAAACCCAAACAATAGAACAATTGATCCGGCCACGGCTACTATAAATGATGTGATATCAAAACCTACTACGCCTACACCAAAAATAAAATTTGCTAATAAACCGCCTATCAGCGACCCGGCAATTCCCAATAAAATAGCCCCTAACACACCACTTCTGCTCTCCGCTGGATCTATAGCGTTTGCGACAATACCGACTATTAAACCAAAAAGAATCCAAGACAATATATTCATAAATTTATCACCTCCCGCTTACTACAAATTATTTCTGAATCATGGATGCCCCGATAATATCGGGATCTCGAATGGCAACCCCCATCGGGACAAAATCCGGATGTATTAGTAAATATAATACTAGAGTTTTTCTTTAAGAAATCAAGTAAGATTGGGTAAGGAATGAGAAAGAATATCTCGACTTTAGGGACAGAATATATACCCTAAACAACGACAGCTGCACCTAAGCAGCTGAGGTTGTAGTGTTAGAAATACTAATATATTATACTGACCTTCGATGCCTTGCGCGCCCGCCTTTTCTACCCGCAGCCCTTGCCTCTTCGGATGTCCATTTATGAGCTGTTCCTTTTTTATGAGCGGTTTTTCCGCCTTTACTAGCTATCATTCTTTGCTTATCTTTATTCATGGAAGCAAATCCACGTGCACTTTTTAATTTTCTGTTAGCCATATTAAATCCACCTCCCTTCGATTCAGAGGCCCTCCGGGCCGGCGGCCTCGTCATTATTAATGTATATGCGAGTTTAACCAGTTGTCCTTTAGGCTTGACGCTATTTAATTGTTAATTCTTTGATAAATTCAAAACACATTTTTAGAATATATACGTAGCTTACATCTCAACTTTAAGAGTTTCACCAATAACCTGTAAGGAATTAGAAAGAATTGTGGAGTTTTGCTGAATGAATCGTAACTAAGAGTTTTTCCTACCATCTTTAACTATAAAGTTAAATAATAGATTTTCAGGATAATAACATATACCAGTTTAGCTTACAACTTCTAATTCTACGACCCGAATCGAATATTTTTCCAAAATTTTCATGTTCTTGCTATTAGCTTTAAAAATTATATCTGTCATATCGCCAAAAACAGGGATAATTCCTATTAATAAATCAATCAGTACATTACTTAACATTTCAATTATTTTGTCTTGGGGAAGACGAAGTCTTATCCCTATCCACACCAAGTATAACGAGAGAATGAAAGTTATCATATCCCCGAACCCCGGTATGAATCCTAAAATAGGGTCAAATCCGAAAGTGAATTTTCCTATTCTAAATTTATTTTCTAAAAGATCAGTAAGAATTCTGGCAACTCGAAGATGGTCAACCATATGGTTCATGAATAATATATGAATGCAAGTTAAATGACAAGCTCAACAAATAGCTACACAAAAACTTGTGATATAATACCGCAAATTAATTATGAATCTGTCCAAAAAAAATAAAAGGCTATTATTTTCTATTTTTTTATTTATAATTTTTCTTACTCTTGGGACACCGCCTGCAAAACAAATCATTCCTACAGATCTACAAAAAATATTATTCCTACCATCAGTCGCCCCAAAGAAAAATGTTGCCGGGTCTGAAATATCTTCCGACATCAAACTCCATAAAGTAGATAAAGTCATAGATGGAGATACTATACTCATAGATACCGGACAAAAGATTCGTTACATTGGCATTGATTCACCCGAGTCAAAAGATCCACGAACTTCAATAAAGTGCTTCGCGCTCGAAGCTACTGAGCGCAATATTCAACTTGTGTTGGGGAAAGTCGTAAGACTTGAAAGAGACATATCTGAAACTGATAGATATGGAAGACTTCTAAGGTATGTTTACATTGATGATGACCTAATTAACGAACAATTAGTTAAGGAGGGGTATGCACTCGCATCTCCATATCCCCCGGACATAAAATACCAAAAACTATTAGAAGCTGCAGAAGGATATGCTAGGAAAAACAAATCAGGATTATGGAATAGTTGTGTAAACTAAGAACGGAACATATAATATAAATATGCGAAAAAAGTTACCTTTTTTAATTGGATTAGTTATAGGTGTTAGTATCATAGTTATCTCAGCATATTTTTATTTTTTTACGGAAAAAGCTATATACTCATCCTCGGAAACAGCTATCGATACTCCATCCACATCAGTTACAAGAACTATAACTTTTAAAGAAAATGAAAGCCCGCACAATGTATATCTAGAGGTTAAATATGACATAAACAACACACAAGATGAGATTAGATTACTCAGTTATAATGCCATACTCACTGACGTAAGAGGAGAAATAGTTGAAAAGAAGAGCAGTTCTTTAAACCACATAAAGACTCAAACTAATAACACTCAAGAATCAAACGCGAAAGAAAAAAGGACTATAAACTTATTCAAGCTTAAAACTCTACCAAGCGGAAATTATGCGCTATCTTTGGAAATAATCCCCGAACAAGACCTTAGTGATTCTGTAAAGTTAAACTCATTTTCATATGCTGTTAAAAGTGAATCCGTAGATCTGAATCCAATTTTACCCTTATCAGGGATTGTAATTACTATTATTTCTCTATATTTATTAGTACGTAAAAATAAATCTCTAGTTAATTCAAAAAAATAAGATCTATTTACTTAAACCCGAAACAGGCATTGTAATCCCATCTTCTAAAACATCATAATTTTCATATCCTAGCTCATCATAAATAGTAGCCAACAATTCATCTATGCCTTGTCCACTTTTTACCGATATAAACTGCACTATATCAGACTTAAAAGACTTACGAAGATTATCGATATATTCGTCCTTTGCTATATCGATTTTATTACAAACATAAATTACTTTTTTATCTTTTAACCCTAATTCATTAATAATCTCTACAACTACATTTATTTTTGAATGGACATCTTCATCTGAAGCATCGATAACATGTAAGAGTATATCTGAATGAATCGATTCTATAAGAGTTGATTTAAACGCTTCAATCAAATCTATCGGTAATCCGGCAATAAATCCAATCGTATCGCTTACCAATATATCGTTATTTGTTTTAGATGAATCGATTTTCCCCACAACGCTATCCAAAGTAACGAATAAAGCATTGTCAATTTCTTTATTCTTATTGGTTATCAAATTAAACAATGATGTTTTTCCCGCATTTGTGTATCCTATTAAAGATACAGTTTTTAAGCCTAATCTTTTTCTATGGAATTGCTGTCTGGTACGTTCAATCGTTAATTTATCCAGTTTATTTTTAACTGTCTTCATACGGGAATGCCAGTGTCGCTTCATAAGTTCAGTATTCGTTTCCCCTACTCCTCTCGTACCTATTCCTCCTCGCTGCCTGGATAAAACCATTCCCATTCCATAAATCCTAGGACCCATATGCTTCATCGCAGCTAATTCTATCTGTAGCCGTGCTTCTTTAGTATTTGCATGATTTGCAAAAATTTGTAATATCAAATCAACTCTATCCCAAACTTCTATCTGCTTTCTGCTTTTAATAAAAATAGACTTCATCTCGAAAATCTGTCCAGGTTTTATAATTCCATTAAGTACTACTACGTCGATATTTTTTTCTTTAATTAATAATCCTGCTTCTCGAATTTTACCTTCACCTATGAAACTTCCTTTATCATGTATTTCCCTTCGTTGTACTAGAAGCTCTACAAGGTTACCTCCATAAGACTCGATCAAGGATTTTACTTCCCGAAGCTCTTTTAATGCCTGTTGGTCAGAAAATAATCTGGGGATAATACTAATGAGAAGAAATCGTTTTCTACCCGTCATCTATAATTTAAATCTACAATATTCTAGAATACTCGTATGTAAGAAAATGCTATTTATTACTACCTTCTTTCTTAAGTTTTCTTTTTTTATCAAATTCATGCCAGGTTACTAAAAGAGGAGCAGCGTTAAATATCGAGGAAAAAGTTCCGCTAATAATACCGATTAAAAGAGCAACCACAAACCATCTTATACTTTCCCCTCCGAATAGAATTAATGTAAATAAAACCAGGATTGCAGTTAAAGATGTATTTAAAGAACGTACGAAAGTCTGAAGAATCGATTCATTTACAGTCTTAGCAAATTCCCCACTTCCTGATCTCGTAAGGTTCTCCCTTATTCTATCAAACACTACTACTGTATCATGAACCGAAAAACCCATAACGGTAAGGAGTGCGGTTATAAAAAGAATGTCCACTTCCACATGAAAAAAATACCCAAAGATACTAAAAATTCCAAGCAACACTAATGCATCATGCAGTAACGCGATAATTGTAGTGACACCGAATATCAAACTATTTGTAGGCTTAGGTACTTTCCTAAAAGAAATAGCTATATATATAAGTATCAAAATGCTTGATATGATAACTGAAGTAAAAGCCTTCCGGGTGGTTTCAGCACCTACCGTAGGCCCAATAGTCTCAAATGATTCTTGCTTAAAATTGCCTGATTTTTTTTGTAGTTTTTCGTTTATCGAACTATTCAACTTCTCATTTATAGGAGCTGACCTTATAAAAACTTCTTTATCTGATGGTTGGATCGTAGAAATATTTATTTTAGATTCAGAAAAAACAGCCTTTATATCTTGAATAGTTTTCTGATCAACCTTTTTATTAAACTGATAAGCTATCCGTGACCCACCTGTAAAATCAATCGACAATTTCAAACCGTAAGCCACTAAAAATAACACTCCTGGGATTATTACCAATAGCGAAATCAAATAGTACCATTTTCTTTTACCTACAATATCAAACATAGTTTAATTAATAGCAACTGGCTAATAGTTGTATATAAAAAATTCTACTATTAAACGATTACTAAATATTTTTTATTTATACAAATATTTCAAAAGTGTCCTGGTAACAGTTATCGCAGAAAATAAAGATACTACAACACCTATAAAAAGTGTTAAAGCAAATCCGCGCACTGTACTCGTGCCATTCAAATATAAAACTGCACTAGTGATGATACTAGCCATACTGGAATCCCGTATAGAATCCCATGCGTGAATAAAACCTAACCTCAATGCTGTATCGTGAGATTTTCCTCTCCTAATTTCTTCTTTCATGCGTTCAAAGATTAGAATATTTGCGTCTACGGCTATTCCCACAGAAAGTATTATACCTGCTATACCGGCAAGCGTTAATGTCACCGGTATTAAGCGGAATATAGTAAGTATAAGTAGTGTATATATAGCCAATGCGATACTTGCGATTACTCCTAGCTTACCATATAAAATGACCATGAAAACAACAATTACAAAAAAACCTATTACACCTGCTACGAAACTTTTTTGCAAAGATTCCTCACCTAGCGTTGCTCCTATAGCGCGTTGCTCAAGAATAGATAATTCTACAGGTAACGCTCCGGCATTCAACTGCACAGAAAGTTGTTTTGCCTGATCAGTAGTGAAACTTCCACTAATAACGGCATCGCCTTGAGTTATAGGCTCGTTTACCACAGGTGCTGATATGACGATGTCATCAAGTACCATAGCTACAGGCTTACCCACATTTCTTGATGTTATATCAGCAAATTTCTTCGTACCGTTTGCAGTAAATTGTATCTGCACTACCGGTTGACCTGTGTTTTGGTCAAAAGTGACTAATGATTGCTGTAAGTCTTCTCCGCTGAGGTTAGTTTTTTTAGGATTCTGAAGATACAATCCAATACTTGGAGAAACAGCAGAGTCACTCGCAATCTTGGCGGATTCGCTGGCACCTGTCTCCCAAAAAGTAAGTTTTGCTGTCTGTCCGATAAGTGACACTGCCTGATTAACATCAGTTACTCCCGGTATCTCTACAATTACTCTATAATCATTCCCGACCTTAGCTGTTTGTACAATAGCTTCAGATACTCCAAAAAAGTTTACCCTGCGCTCTATAACATCTTTAGCTGACTCCAATGCGCTATCTCTTTTATCAGCTGACAAATCTTTCATATCTGCCTGAAGCGTTATACTAGTGCCGCCTTCTAAGTCCAATCCTTTTCTAAATGCAATGCTTCTTTGAATACCAATATTATTTAATATTGACTGTCCGTCAATTCCTATCTCTTTATCGATATCTAATTTTTTGTTTAAAAACGGTATGATGGGTGAAGAGAATTTTATAGGAATAACAGTTTTTGGCAAGTTAACCAATACTGAAGTTACGGTTAAAAGCACGATCAATATCAGAAGAATTTTAGGAGTTTTACTCATTTGAGCATAGCCTCCTCGTCACCGATCAGCATTATCCTGACATTTGCCAAAATACTAAGTATGAAGGGATCATTTCTTTTTTTTCTAAAAGTAAACTCTTCTTCAGTCATAGCAGTGTAATTTACTTCTGTATCTAAACGTGCCTCTTCTTCCCTTATCAGCATAGCAAGTTCCGGCAAAACTACAGTACCTACTACAAGCAAGTCTATATCTTCAGGATTTTTCTTAGTTTTATACACAAAACCTCCAGAAAACATTGCGAACTTAATCTTTCCAAGCTTTACTCTGTTTTTAAGCATCTGATCTCCCAATCCGATAGTCTTACTACCCATTGTTAATAAATCATAGTAAAACGGGTATGTCTTATCTAGACTGTAATAAATTCTATTAGCACGATGCTCTTTAGTGAGAATACCTTTCTTCTCAAGATATAACAACTCTCTCCTGACGGCATTTATTTCATCCCCGGTTCTGCGCACAGCTTCTCTAACATGGAACATTTGAGATGGATAGGTAAGATATAAAGACAGAAGCTTTACCCTAGATTTTGAAGTAATTAAATCCTCAAACATAAGCTATTATTTTCCATCTACTATTTATCATTTTCCCATTGATTTATTCATTGCCAATTTGAAAATTTATAAATTAAATAGTATATGGAAAGTGTCCACCAAAGGCTGATCCGCCTCTGGAGGAGAAAATGGACAATTTCTCCACAATAGTATACTTTTTTTATGCAGAATGCAAGAGTGTTACTGATTTTGCAGGCTATAATCTATAAAGAATCCGCTATGCCTTCGAGAGGGAGAATGTGAAACCATATTTTACCTCTGTTTAGTTCTATTTCTTCACCCGAAGAATCGTAAATCTTTGTTCTGCCTTCTCTCCCGCTTTTTTCCCATGTTCCTTTAATTTCCCCACCATCCATGTATATTAAGGCTTTTCCTGAGCCTTTTGTTTTATAAAGAAGGTGGAGATTGTTTTCGTAACCGTCATTTGCATTAGTCTCCTGCATGAAAAGTACTACTATATTTTTGGCATTTATTTGTTCTTTCGTATTTCGATCTGTATGGACAACTCCACCATTATTTCTTATATAAGAATTATTTTTTGGAGAATATGTCCAATCCACAAAATAGCTCTCATAACCTTCCCAGTATTCTATATGTAAAGTGTGATCACCTGAAGTCGGCTTATCATCCTTAAAAGCGTAAGGTTCAAATTCTTCGTTCCACTTTTCCCCACCATCGTTCGTGTCTGTAAGCCCTCGTTTTTTTGCAGCTTCCCATAACTTTGTGGTCGATGAGTACATGGTATGCTCTGTAGAAACCTGACGACCTAACCGTTTTTCATCTCGCCAGAATGTCGGAAGTCCAAGTGAAAATTGGTTTAGATCGTTATACCCAACCCAATCCATATCTGCTATTTGACCAAGAGCATTAGCAGGACCCGGAGTGTTGGCTCCGCCTACATGCGCGTATAACGGGAAACTACCGTACTCAGAAACATAATCCATAAAATATACCCTAGCAGACCTAACAGGTCCCACGAAGCCTGCGTCTTGACAATAGTATATATTTAAAAATCTTGTGATACCTCCTTCTGCAACAGCTTCATAAGTAACATCGGCTGCGTTAATTCCTGACTGCGGCCGAGCCTCTGTATGATTCTCGACCATAACACCTAACGGCCGATGTTTTTCCCACCAATCCTTCTGCTCTCTTGAATACTTTACGCCATTTATGGGACACTCTTCTGTTTTAGCTTTTGACTGATCAAATTCTAAAGCTTCGTAATCATTGCCTGAAATTCCTGTAGCAGCTGAGGATCCGTTGTTATTATCTGTATTTGAGGCTATACCGGAACCTACAAAAACCAAATAACCAAATCCGGTTGATATTAGATATACCGCAATGACAAATAGAATAATGAGCAGCTTATTACTTTTCATCTTTTAACGCTTATAATTTAAAATTGCCAACTACTAAATGATAATGGAACTAATCAAAAATGGCAAATTTTTATTTTGCGTTTTCAATTGCCTTCATCTCTTCTCCTGACAATTCATGTTCTATGCCTTTACCGTTTTTTATTTTTTTTATATACCATCTCATTCCCGATCTCGAATACAAGCCTGAAATCACTACGCCTGAATTTTTAGTGTCCAGTAATGCTAATACAAAACTCTGCTCACCCCCTGTATCTTGAAACGGGTTAAATCGTATTAATCCAATTCTCTGGATATGGTTAAGCGTAGATTCTTCCAATGTACTTACTCTCGCAAGTAAAGAAGATATTTCTTTATCAGATACATCACGATCTGATACCAAACGACTAATTACTGAAGTAATCGATTGGTCTTTAGAATTTTTGAAGATTGATTTAAAACCTAAATAAATTTTAAGAACTAAATAACTTAAAACTATAAGCCAAACTATAATAATAAAAGACAATACATATTGTGAATCAAAGTTCATAAAGTCATCTTAGCCTCTTGACAGCAAGGCTGTCAATAGTGTAATCTAGCCTCATTCATGGCTAAAAAGAAAAAAACACGTGAGCAGAAAATTTTGGCTGAAAAACATAGGCGTTCACAATCATCAACGAAGCTGGAGTACTCATTTATACCTAAAAAAATAAATGATTCGGAAAAGCGTAAAACAATAGTCGATAAACCTGTTCCTAAAGTAGAACTTCAAGCATCTACTGCAAATTTCAAAGAGTATCTAATTCATGATCTTCGAAAAACAACTTTAGTTACAGCTTCAATAATCGTAATACAACTCGTAATATTCTTTATAATAAATTGAAAGGAGGTGAGTATTAAATGGCTTCAATGTATTGCGTAAAATGTAGAGCAAAAAGAGACGTCGATAATCCAGAAAAGGTAACCATGAAAAATGGTAAACCAGCTTTGAAAGCAAAGTGTCCAGTTTGCGGTACCGGAATGTATAAAATCGGCGCAAAATAGTATACTTAACTTTCTTCCTGGTTGCTATGTAAAGTAATCAGGAAACACAATAACCCCTCACATTATCGTGAGGGGTTTTATTTTAGCTTATCATTTGTAATCTTCCAAACTGCAAATACACTTCATAGCTGATAAAGTCATCATTTAATACTTATGATGCTACCAAGCGAACAACTATTGCTTTTCTTGAATTAATTTTTTAAACAACTTTGAGGCTGAATCCATAAGTCACTATCGCCATAAGAACCATGTTATGTACGAAGTATAGTAGAAGTATCAAAGAATTCTGTAGCTTAAGTTAAGAAGGTTATTCCCTAAAAGGCGTCATTTTTATAACGGTCACGACAGACACAGGCCATTCCCCGACAATCTGCGCCCTACCAAAACCAGCAACTTCCCATTTCCCGCTCCCTAGCGGATGACAAAAATCTTTTGGCTTTTCGCAGACAATTAATAACTGATTACTCACCGTATCACGCTTAGGATCTAATACATCATTTTTTATCTCAATTGGAGGCTTTCCCGCTAATTCAAGAAAATATCGATATGCATGATCTGAGTTACCATCAGACAATAAAGCAAAGTTATAAGGCTGATTATCAGTTTTTGATAATACAAAATCGGCTATTTTTTTTACTTGATCTTTTTGTCGATTCGGAGAAAATTTAAAAGGATTAGCGTTTATGTTTACTATAAAAAGAATCAAAAATGATAAAGTCGCGACAAATTTACCTATATTTTTCCAGTCTTTACTTCTAAATAAAGTGGTAATGGTATTTGAAACAAGTAAAAACGGAAGCGGAAACATGAATCCCAAGTAGTAATCATAAATGTCCTTACGGTAAAAACCGAATAACAGAATTCCACCAAAACTCCACATAATAAATAATAACCTTACCAATCTATCTTTTATTTTAAATATCAATAATATTGACGCAATACCTAATGCAATAGTCAAAAAATGCCAAACTCGAAGCATGGGATCGGAGCTTATAGTAGATGAATCGTTTGTAGGGAAATTAGTAACCAATCTATCAAATAATTTTAAAAAGACTATATAAAGGTTATTGAAAAATCCGTAATTTGGTGACGGTATACTTTCCGGATTTCCGAAAATTAAAAAGTTATAAATCGTTCTGAGATTGGGAAAACTATGTTTTAATTCAAACGCTAAAAAGGGAGCCCAGCCAATTATAAAACCTAAGACTTCAAAGGATATACTTTTGAGAACTAACGTAAATTTTCTTGTTTTCACATTTATAAAAAGACCAAAAAATGTGAAAACAAATAATATTATGCCCAGAAAAACCGCAAGATATTGAAGCTGCATGGCGATACCCAATAATACTCCGGATGCTAAAAAAAGCTTCATAGAATTATCCTTAATGGCTTTATATGCCAGATAAAGAACCAATAGAGCTACTAATGGCATCGGGTTCGGATTCCAGCTTGATCTAGAATAAGCTATCACTATCGGCGAAACTGAATATAAAGATGCAGCAATAATCCCGGTTAATGTACCAAAAAACTCTTTCCCGATTCGGTATACTAGATAAACCGTTATTATTCCCAATATAGCAATAAATATAGCTGGCCCTACAGGGTCGTAATTAAACAACAATAAAAAAGGAGTAATTAGGTAAAAATATATCGGGCCATAGTAAAAATCTGCAGCAGAAGAACGCGGACCTAAAAAAACCAAGTTGCCTGAAAGAATTTTTCTTACTTCTAATAAGTCTCTTCCTTCATCTCCGAGGAAAGTCATGTACTCGCTGATTCGATAAAGTCTTAAAAATGACGCTAGAAGTAGAATAAAGAATAATATGATTACAAATTTATTTTTTTGTAAAAAATTTATATACTTAAACATTTTTTTCTAAACGGTCTGTTCTCCAGATTATTTTGTTGTAAATAAAATAGTTTAGCGGTATTACTATAAATATTATAGTAGGAATCAAAATCGCTATTCGCGTAGGAATCTCAAATGAGAATATATAAACTGTCGAACCTAATAAATATTCCGCAATAACATAAGCAATGAATTGGATGACGATAGCGCTGAAAGAAGTAAGATTAAATTTTAAAAAACGAATCAAGAAATTACCTCTTTCCTCAACTTTACCTGTGTCGCTAAAAGTCCAAAAGTTATTGAATAAAAAATTTGAAATAATCGCTGATTCAGCGCCGATTGCTACAGCTGCCGGATTTGAAGCTCCCAGTATAACCGAAGCCTCTTGCATTATTAGTTGTACTATAAATCCTGTACCTCCCACGAAAAGAAATTTAATCAATCTCTGGAGCTCTATTACTCTAGTCACAATCACGAATTGAAGAATATCAAATATATAATCTAGCGGTGCAATCTTAGAATTACCCAATTTTCTATCCGAAAAATGAACAGGTACTTCTGCAATTTTAAAACCTGCTCTCACTACTTTATGGAGAAACGCAATCTGAAAGATATACCCGTCAAATCCTTTCATTTGCGGAGCTACGCTTAAAAATACGTCTTTCTTAATTGCCCTGAATCCTCCCGTCCAATCATGTTGATTAAAAAGGCCGAAAACAGTTCTTACAAAGTTGTTGGCTACTATTGAAAAAAGTTTTCGTTGTAGTGGCCAATTTTCAGGTATCGACCCCCCATTGCTATATCTTGTTTGTACCACCATATCATAACCTTGATCAATTATATCTACAAACTTCTGTATGTCACGAGGGTCAAACTGAAAGTCGGCATCTATACTTATAACTATATCTGCTCCTCTTTTTTCGATTGCATCACTCATAACGCGAATATACGCTGCGCCAAGTCCTTTCTTATCTCCGACATTTATATCCAGGTTTTTGTATTTCTTCATTAACTTCCGAACAACATCTGCGGTGCCATCAGGAGAATTATCATCTGCTACGAGGATATTCATCTTATGGTTTTTTATTTTTGGAAAAACTTCCTCCTCCATGACTGTAATCAATTTCTCGATGTTATCTTTTTCGTTATATGTTGCAGGGATTACAAATATTTTCATAAAATTAAGAAGCGAAAGCTTTGCCTTTGTGACCCTCCTTAAGATGATCTATCATCATCCTTAGTCCTTCTTCAAGTTTTACTTTTGGCTCCCAGCCCAGAAGAGCTTTTGCCTTAGAAATATCTGGGCGTCGCTGCTTTGGATCATCCTTAGGCAAATCTTCGCTGCTTTTAATCTCGCTCTCTGAGACAGTTAGCTCTTTCACCAGTTTTGCATATTCCAAAACTGTGCACTCTTCTTCAGAGCCAATATTCACAACTTCGGTATTTGTATTAGGATAAAACATCAAGCGCATTAATCCTTCAACGGTATCTTCTACATAACATAACGATCTTGTTTGCGTCCCATCACCGAAAATATTAATTGGATCTCCATACAAAGCGTTGTATATAAAATCAACTATCATTCGCTTATCATCCATCCTCATTTTTGGGCCGTAGGTGTTGAATATACGAGCAATGCGTGCATCCACCCCTTTTCTCCAAAAGTGAGCTACAATGGTTTCTCCAAATCTTTTCGCTTCATCATAAACAGACCGAGGACCTGTGGTTGATACATTTCCCCGATAATCTTCTTTCTGCGGATGCTCTAAGGGATCACCGTAAACTTCAGAGGTCGAAGTATATAAAAACCTGGCCTTGTTTCTTTCTGCAAATTTAAGCAATTCAAGTGTTCCTGTTGTATTGGCAAGCATAGTTTGCATGGGAAGATTATGATAACTAATAGGACTGTGATGATTTGGTGAGGCAGGCGAAGCTAGATGAAATACAGCATCTGCAGTAATATTTTCGGGGAGAGGATTTATGACGTCGAACTCTAAAAACTGAAAATTTTCATTTGATCTAAGATGCGCAATATTCTCAGCATTACCTGTAAGTAAATTATCAACGCAAATTACTTTCTTTTTTGATTTTAATAGAAGATCGCACAAATGCGAGCCTATAAATCCAGCTCCACCGGTTACAATTATATTTTCCATTGCTCATTTACCATTTTCCATCCAATTTTAAATTGATCAATTCGTAGAATACGAAAAGGGAATTAAATGAGAAATGGAAGCTGGAAAATGGAAAATCTAGCTATTTCTCTTCTCCATTTCAATATCCGCTTCAACCATCATTTTTACCAAATCCGGAAAAGATGTTTTCGGAGTCCAAGAAAGTTTTTCTTTTGCCTTACTATAATCACCGATTAAATTATCTACTTCTGCGGGACGCATAAAAGCAGGATCATTTGTAATAACATAATCCTGCCAATTTTTAATCCCGATAACCTCGAAAGCTTTCTGTACAAATTCCTCAACACTGTGGTTCTCGCCTGTGGATATTACATAATCATCAGGCTTATCCTGTTGAAGCATTAACCACATAGCCTCTACATAATCCCCGGCAAATCCCCAATCTCTCTTGGAATCTAAATTTCCGAGAGTCAATTTTTCTGTCATCCCTAAACTAATTCTGGCTACGGTATTACTAATTTTTCGAGTGACGAATTCCAGCCCGCGCCTTGGCGACTCATGATTGAAAAGAATTCCTGATACTGCAAACATGTCATAACTTTCACGATAATTAACTGTAATATAGTGTCCGTATACTTTCGCGACACCATAAGGCGACCTTGGATAGAAGCGGGTAGTTTCTTTCTGTGGAGTTTCTGTTACTTTCCCGAACATCTCTGAGCTTGAAGCCTGGTAAAATTTAATTTGTTTATTTACTTGCCGTATGGCATCAAGCATACGTGTCACACCGAGCGCTGTAAATTCCCCGGTTAGCACTGGCTGACTCCATGAGGCTTTGACGAATGACTGAGCAGCCAGATTATAAACCTCATCCGGCTCTGATTCAATTAATGCATCAGCTAGAGAAGCCTGATCTAGCAAATCACCCGGTATCAATTTAATTTGATGAGAAATGTGTTGGAAATTCTGGACATTCGGCGTACTAAGCCTCCGTACTAGACCACTAACGATGTAGCCTTTCTTTAACAAAAACTCAGCTAGATATGAGCCGTCTTGACCTGTAATACCAGTAATTAATGCTTTTTTCATACTTTATGATTTTATACGACTTTTCTCCAATAGTCCAGTAAATCTAACAAGGTTTGCTCAATTTTTACTTCAGGATTCCATTTTGTCGCTTGTTTAAATTTAGCGGGATTACATCTTAACTCAGGAACATCACTTGGTCGAAAAAGACTAATATCTGACTCGACTCTTATTTCCGTTTTAGAAAAAGTTAATAGTTGATCAAGTATTTCTTTGATGGTATATGATTTTCCGGTACCTATATTATATTCTTCTCCGGGAGTACAATTTTCTGATGCCAGTAAATATGCATTAACCATATCCCGAACATCAGTAAAATCACGCCTAGCTTCTAAGTTTCCGACTTTTAATACAGGCTCTGATTTTCCTTTCTCGATATCTGCTATAGATTTTGCAAATCTAGATACTGAAATCCCCGGTGATAATCTGGGTCCGATATGGTTAAACGGTCTAAGTCTTATTATAGGCATCTTATATGCTAAAAAATAACTCAACCCCAAATAGTCTTGCGCAATTTTAGACACTGAGTATGGATTATCAGGCTTAAAAGACACATTTTCATCTATCGGCAAATCAGAAATGTCCACAAGACCGTATACATGTGCTGACGAAATGATGACTACACGGGTTTGTAATAAATTATTTCTTCTAAGAGCTTCTAATAAATTAACTTCTGATGAGATGTTATTTACAAGAACTTCTGAAGGATTCTTAAAACTGTCAGCTACATTTGTAGATGCAGCAAGGTGATACACCACATCCGGAAGGATTTCTGCAACTACTTTATTTACCTCTTCGCTTTCCAAAAGATTTACCTTAAATAACTTAATTTTATCTTTTATCCCTGCCAGGTTATCTACTTGACGATCTGAAATATGGGTACCATAGACCTCAAACTCTGACTCTGAAGAAAGAAGTTCTGCTAGATGGCTTCCTGCAAATCCAGTTATTCCGGTAATTAATACTTTTTTTCTATTCATTTTAGTAAAATGTTTCTTTAAACTTCCTCATTATAACATTAAAATCAGGGTACGTAATTTTTTCTATGGCTTCATCCAGATCAAACCATCCTGCTGAATTGAATTCTCTTAATTCATATTTGAAACTCTCTTGTCTATCCATATACACAACATAAAACAAGTCAAAGTGCTTTCTACAGATTCCAGTTGGAATACAGCTAGTGACATTCGCTTCAAATAATTTAATCTTCTCATTAGTAAGTTTAAACCCTAATTCTTCACTAAATTCACGCTTTACCGCCATTATTGGACCCTCATTGAGATCAATATGACCACCCGGAGGTGACCAGATACCTGCTTTAATATGATCGACTATATAAATCGTTCTCGATTTACGTTCATATGGTACAAACAAGACGCAGAAGTGACTTTCCGGATTTTGTGGCTTTGTAAACGGAACTCCCTGATCTATTCTTTTTTTGAATCCGGCAATGGTTTTTTGGTTGACTAAGTTTAATCTATCTAATTCTTCTATTATTGAGGGTATGGAGTCCATTTAATTTATGTACCGGATTATTATTTACCTTCCAACGCCGAGGTAATTGAATCCGAGAGCCTTAGCTTTGCTTGGATCATATATATTTCTTCCGTCAATAATATTTGGTTTACTCATTTCCTGTTTAAGCTTATATAAATCCAGTTCTTTAAATTCATTCCACTCAGTCATTAAAATCACAAGCTCCGCATCGCGAGCTGCTTCATATGAATTTGTCATATATGAAACATTCCTTAAATCAGATAATTTAGCCATTGCATTTTCTGTCGCTACGGGATCATATGCACGTATCAAAGCGCCATCGTGAGCTAATTGCTCAATAACAGAAATCGAAGGCGCATCCCGCATATCATCAGTATCCGGCTTAAATGATAAGCCTAAAACACCAATCCTTTTTCCCTTCACAGACCCGCTTAATATTTTTCTTGCTTTGTCTGTAATACCATTTATGGCATCTAGATTTATAGATTCTACTTCTTTAAGTAACTTAAAATCGTATCCTGAATTTCCAGCTATAGCGATAAGAGCTTTAACATCTTTAGGAAAACAGCTTCCGCCATAGCCTGCTCCCGCATTAAGAAATGCTGCGCCTATGCGCTTATCCTGACCGATAGCTTCAAGTACTGCGGGTCCGTCTGCTCCCAATTTTTCTGATAACTGAGCAATTGCATTCGCAAAAGAAATTTTCGTAGCTAAGAACGCATTTGATGCGTATTTAATCATTTCTGCAGTAGGAACATTTGTTAAGACTAAGGAAACTTTACTACCGTTTGTCATAATAGGTTTATGGAGTTCGACAAGTAGATCTTTAGCTTTTTTTGAATCCGAGCCGATCACTACGCGATCAGGGTGTAATGTATCTGATATAGCTTGGCCTTCACGCAGAAATTCAGGTATTGATGCATAATCAAACTCTGACTTCTTAGGTTTTACTTTTTCTATGATATTTCGAACATTTTCACTGGTACCTACAGGAACTGTGCTTTTTGTAATTACAACTGTATATTTGTCCAGGTGCTTACCTAATTTTTCAGCTACATTGTAGACTACTGACAAATCTGCTTCACCATTATCTTTCGGAGGCGTACCTACTGCTATAAACACTACATCTGAAGCGGGAATAGCAGGCGTGTAATCAAGAGTAAAAAGCAATCTTCCTGCTTTTACATTTCTTTTCACCAATTCCTGTAATCCCGGTTCATAAATAGGAATGATTCCTTTTTTCAAATTCTCAATTTTTGACGGTGTATGGCCGATGACCCAAACAGTATTTCCCAAGTCAGCAAAAACTGCAGCTGTAACTAAACCCACATAGCCATGTCCGATAAATGTAATTGTCATATAATTAATATACAAATAATAAAACTTGCTAATTTAGCATCAATTATTTGAAACTGCTTCTTTAGAATATTGCTTTTCGTAATATTCTTTATATGCGCCCGATTTTATATCTTTCCACCAGCCCTGATTATTCTTGTACCATTCAATAGTCTTTTCGAGCCATTCATCAAAACTCTGCATCGGCTCCCAACCAAGTTCATTTTTTATTTTCGTCCAATCCACAGCATATCTTCGATCATGTCCTGGTCTATCCTTTACGAATTCAATCATATTCTCAGATTGTCCTAATAAATGCAATATCTTTTTTGCAACTGTAAGATTATTCACATCTTCTGTCAACCCCCCTACGCAATAAGTCTCGCCTGTTTTGCCTTTTTGCAAGATAAGCTCAATCGCCCGACAATGATCTTCAACATACAGCCAATCTCTGACATATAATCCGTCTCCATAAATCGGAATTTTTTTGCCTTCCAGAAGATTTGTAATAGCAAGAGATATAACTTTTTCGGGAAATTGAAATGGACCGAAATTGTTTGAACAGTTAGAAATAGTTATAGGTAAATTGAAAGTATCGAAATACGCACGGACCAGGTGATCAGAGCCTGCTTTACTCGCAGAATAAGGACTATGAGGATTATATGGAGTGTTTTCATCAAACCTCTTGCTGGAATCAAGGGGCAATTCTCCGAAGACCTCATCTGTAGAAACATGATGAAAACGCTTTACACTATTCTTTAATGCAACATCGAGTAGAACCTGTGTGCCGACTACATTTGTCATTACGAAATTTGCAGGCTCCATAATTGAACGGTCCACATGACTTTCAGCAGCAAAGTGAATAACGGTATCGACACCTTCCATTGCCTTTGATACAGCATTAGCATCGCAAATATCAGCTTGAATAAATAAAAAATTTGGATTACCTTGAACCGATTTAAGATTTTCTAAGTTCCCTGCATAAGTTAATTTATCCAAATTAACGATTGAATCTTCGGGATGGTTTTTCATCCAATAAAGGATAAAATTAGACCCTATAAAACCAGCACCCCCTGTAACAAGTAATTTCATATTTTTCTTTTTTTACGATTTATACCTATCGGTAGATTCGATGTAAATTTATAGGGACTAAGGATCATTTTTTTAATAGTTATCAATTATTTTACAATCCCCTGTCTCAATTCTTCTTCTGTATATTCTACTTGCTCGTCTTTCAAATTCGGGTCATAAGCAGGATCCGGAAAGTTAATAAAAAATGCTTCCTCTGTCCCTTCATTGACCAATAAAGTCGCGACGTCTTTCGGGATAAATAATCGCTTTGGAGTAGCACCCTCAAGAACATATTCCTCTTTTTCTGATTCAGGTGTCCCAGGTCGCCATAATACAATTTTTACTTTTCCAACAACTGGAAAATATCTCGCAGCACGAACGCGATGTAAATGATATCCCTTTGAACTCCCTGGCTTCACAGAAGTCATATAAACCAGAGTCTTATCGCCATCGACAAATAACTCCTTTAATGAACCATTTGCATTGCCGGCATGGTCATATGTAACGACTACTTTTGCTTCTTCTGAAGTTCCTAGTGCCATAATTAAATTTCCTTTTTAGCTTTATCTGCCATATAATTACCCGCCCGAAGCAGACTATCGAAAGTACCTGCATCTTCCCAAATGCAGTCAATCGGGCTGACTGTCAATTCACCTATAGCCTGGTATTGATTGTATAAATCAGGTATCTCAATCTCGCCTCTGGCGGATGGAATAACCTTTCTAGCAAACTCCGATGCGCGCTCATCAAATATGTATATACCAGGCACTGCATAATCGCTCTTCGGATTCTCTGGTTTTTCTACGATAGAAATCACTTTTCCCTGTTGATCGAATTCGACAACTGCATATCTTTGCGGATCCGGAACTTTTATGGCAAAAACATGTCCTCCTTTTTGAAAATTTGCAATTTCACTTTTAAAATCATAGTCAAAGATATTATCACCTAATATCATGGTTACGTTATCATCTTTTATAAAACTTTCACCGACTATAAAAGCATCAGCCAATCCTTTAGGTTCTTCTTGGATTTCGAATGTAAATTTGGCATCGAAGTCCTTACCTGAACCTAACAAATTTAAAAAATGTCCGGCGTATTCAGGAGCTATAATAATAAGTATATCTTTAATTCCTGCTTTAAGAAGAGTTTCTAGAGGATAAAAGATCATCGGCTTGTTATAAACCGGAAGAAGTTGTTTAGATGTAATTTTCGTTAACGGTCTAAGCCTGGTCGCTTTTCCACCTGCTAAAATAATTCCTTTCATAAAGTTAAAAACCAGAAAGTAATAATACTAATACTATACCTAACGCACCTACAAGTACATATTCTAGCACAATTTTTACCGAAACGTCATGATGGACTAGATGATGGACGATCCCCCAAAATGCGTATAAGAACCCGGTTAAAAATAATATAGCCATTCGGATATCAGTATCATTTGCTGTTTTAAGGATAAGTGTCACGCAAAGAAACATTAGTACCCCGAAAGATAAATAGTAACCTCTATGAGATTTAAGTGAGTCAATCATTATAGAATCAATCCCCTGCTATATAAAATTATAGCGATTATTATCACTGTTAGGAATATTATATGATCTGCGCTATGAGAAACGAACCTGATTATTTTTCTTCTCTCAGTTATTATTAAATCAACTATAAATAAAAATATAAAAAATATAGCTACTACTAAAGCAATATTTTTGGTCGCATTATCTTTATTTATAATAGGCTCTCTTCTTACTGATGCGATAAATATATTATTTAAAGTAGGCATCGGACTAGTAGGAGTCGGAATCGTAGTAAGAGTAGGAATTGGCGAAGATGTAGGAAGAATAGCTTGTGCTATAAATGTCGGCTGCGGAATATCAGTAGGCGGAATTGTAGTCGGCAGCAATACTTTTTCCGCCTGGGAAGAACCTATATTCGAAGAGCTGTTAAGTCTTTCGCCGAATTCCTGAACAATCAGCACCGTCTCGTCACCCGTCAGGCTTCCTGTTACGACTGCAAAACCTACATCTTTATATCTGGGAGATAAAATATTCTCTTTATGTCCCGGACTAGCCATCCATGCGGCCATGGCCTCATGGGCAGTGGTAAATCCTCGTGCCAAATTTTCTCCTGCATATAAATACTCATAACCGGCTGCTTTTATGAATACCCAAGGCGTCGTCCCATCCGGAGCGTTATGCGCCCAATAATTATTTTCCAACATATGATTGGCTTTATTCATCGCTGCTGCCGATAACTGTGAATCAAGGCTTAGAGGATTTACGCCTGCAGCTGTCCTTTGCTGATTAGTCAAATTAACGAGATCAGATATCGAAATATTTGCGGTAATTCCTAGAATATCAGGATATGATCTCTCAATACGGGGAGTAAGATAACTCATTAATGCAATTAAAATGACTAAAATAAAAAGCGGCTGCAAATGGAGTAGCCTGGCACGGTGGTTATTCGATTCGCGGGGGAAAAGTAAGTGATGTAAAAAATCTAACATGAAAATAGTATAGTAAATTTATCTACTATTCGCCATGCAGTAAATTATTGAAATAAATAGAAATTTGTAGAAACTTATTGAGACTTATGGTAATTACAATTAATCTCTAGTAGTCTCTTCCGATCTCAATAAATCTCTACTGATATACCGGCTCTACAATCTTTCCAGGCGACCTTCCATTAATAGGAATCTTTAGCCATATCCCCAGGGTGTTTGCGATAGCAACGCCTACTCTTAAACCTGTAAATGAACCAGGGCCGGGGTTGACTGAAATAGCATGGAGATCTTTAAGATCTAATTTATGTTTTATTAATAACTCATGTATCATAGGGAGAACGACTTGCGCTTTCCACGCATCAGTTTTTCGATTTATAGAATCTTTTTTGCCATCAATTTCAACTTCTACAATTATTTCTTTATTATTTGAAGTATCTATTAATAATATATTCATATTAGCAAATGGTTAATAACTAATGGCTTCTGAGTTGAAACTATTTACTATTTTATATTAGCTATAGTCTAACTCCACCGCTCCTTCTCTTATTACTTTCCAAGGAGTAATGCTACAATCTATAACTGTAGATGCTTGTTTTATGGTACATTCACCAGGTATTACAAAGTCAACTATTTTCAGGAGTTGGTTATCTAAATCCTTAAATTCATATGGAGTTCTTTCTCCATGAAAATTTGCAGACGGACCAAGTAAAGGAACACCGATGCTATGTATCAACTCAAATGCAATACTATGATTCGGCATTCGAATGCCGACATTATCTCCCCCGCCTCTTACCAATGAAGAAGTTTCTTCTTTTTTACATGGCAAAACAATTGTTAACGCCCCAGGCCAATACTGCGATATAAGTTTTTCCGAAACTAAATCAGGAATATTTATCCAATATTTATTTGCCATATCGATACTATCCACTAAAACCGGTACAGCCTGAGCTTCCGGTCTCTTGCGGATTAAAAAAAGTCGCTTAATTGAATCTGTATTATCTATCCTGCACCCTATACCGAATGCTGTATCTGTAGGATAAACTACGATCCCTCCTTGATTTAAAATATTAATTGCCTCTCTGATATTATCTTCCATAAAATCTCATCTGTTTTTCCACCTGGAAGGTGAAACAGATAGGTCAGCTAGGGACTAGCCAGTGATCAAATCGCTATGGCATTCACAGTTTCTTTTAAAAAATCGTCTTTTTTCATCCCAGTGTCTAAGTGCGCGAATTCTTTTTTCGTAACCCATTGGTATTCGATATGCTCTTTACTCAACACAACATCAGAACCTAATGCTACACACAAATATCCGATATATATAAAATAGAACTGCTTTTCTATATCAAAACGTGTCAATATTTTTACAGGACGAACATTTACGACACTTAAACCCGTCTCTTCCTCTATTTCTCTGACAATTGATTCCTCAGCTATCTCACCGAAGTGAACATTACCTCCTACTAGATCCCAACATCCAGCTCTGCTACGATCATCCAGCGTCCTTTTTAAAGCAAGAAATTTCCTTCTTTTAGCAGG
>CAZNVI010000003.1:42718-54362 GCA_964576705.1 uncultured Gammaproteobacteria bacterium
ATTTTCTCGGGCCATTCTATAGCGACAATATTCTCAGGCTTTTTCATAATATCTAATAACCCTATATCAATAATCTCCTGCTCGGAATTTATTCTATATAGATCAACATGATATAAATACTTCATGCTTGATACTTCATGCTTAATACTTAACTCATAGCTTCTCATAATTATAAAAGTTGGTGAGATAACTTTTCTCTCTACCCCTAATCCTTTAGCCAAGCCTTGCATAAAAGTTGTCTTTCCGTATCCTAAATCACCATATAGACAAATGACTTCCCCGCCCTTTAAATTTCCAGCGAACTTTTCTGCCATCAACCTAGTTTGAGTATCAGAATTGGTATCATTTGATATATTTTGCATAGTAAGTAAATGAAGTAACTAAGGGGTATTTTGTGCCTTTTTCTTCATATAAAAAAGGAGTATACCACAGGCCAGAAGAAAAATTCCTCCCAGGGCTATAAGAACCGTACCGGGATTCACCATAGAACTTCCTTTCACCTTAACTTCCTCCATCGGTTCTACTGAGTCAGTCGGTTTTTTATCTGAGGTCTCTCCTAAGACCTTTTCTTCGATTATTTTCGTGGGTGAAGCGCTTTTCGGGGTCGGTGATTTCTTAACTGTAGGTGTAACTTTTTTAGTAGGTACTTTCGTATAAGTCGGTAACGGGGTTAAGGTGGGAGCTTTGGTTATAGTCGGAACCTTGGTGGGAGATGGTGTATTAGTAGGCTCACTCGTGGGCTCAGGCGTTAATGTAGGAGTCAGGATTACGCTTCCTGCATTATTAGAACTATTTTTAGTTGATGACGAAAACCCAACCCATTCCAATCCCCCATCTATTTTTCGTCCATAAAAAATGTTTTCTTCAGTCGCATTATATTTATATTCGTCAATTACCTCATCTAAGCTATTTAATAATCGTATTGTATCTGAGTCATTATTTAAAATTATTCCGGTAACAGACCTTTCAAGTACGAAAAATCCTTTTGATGAAATTAAAGAACCTGAAGGAATAGCAAATGGTGACGATCCCCCACCTGCTACATCGTCTATCTTCCAACCTGCAAGATCGATTTCATTCTCTGTATTATTAAAAAGCTCAATCCACTCCGATGTCTCACCGGATCCTTCAGGATTTGGTAAGTATTCATTTATGACTACATCAGCGGCAAAAGTTATTTGGGGGAAACAAGTATATGCTAAAGAAACGGATAAAAATATGATAAATCGTCTCACGATTATTTTAAATTACTAACTTTTGAACTTTTATTGTACATGCCAATACCATGACACCACTCCGCTACCATGATCAACAGCAACGTAATTTAATGGCGCGCTGCCACAAGATGTGGTTCCGCGATAAAGAGTGCCATCCTTTGGTGCTTTTATGATAGAAGAAGATGATGACTCCATATCTATCCCGGTATGCACTCCGCCTGGGTATCTAGAAGCATAATTATGGGATCCATATGCCTGATTAATTTCAATTGTTTCATACAGTGGCCAATTCCAATCGCCACCTGGATTAATTGATCCGTAGTAACTATATAAACCTGGATCGTAATTATATTGCCAACTAACTCCTCCTTTGAGATACCCAGAAGGATTTACTATAGACTCATTAAGTCTCACCTCGAAATGCAGATGGGCTCCTGTTGAACAGACGGGATATCCTGAGTTACCCACTGCTGCAATTGCCTGTCCTTCCTTTACAGGAGTACCATTTTCCAACCTAATAGATGCTACAACTCCTTCTATCGCCGCTCTCTCTGCTCTTGCAGCTGATAACTGACGCTGGTATTCTTCTTCATCGTTTTTTGTGATACGTAGCAATTCTTCTTTGATATTTTTCTCGGAATCAATTTGTGTTTTATAGTCCTCAAGTTGCGTTTGCAACCCTAATACTTTTTCTTTTTTATCTTCGAATATATTTTTTTGATTTTCGTAATCTCTTTGTGCCTGATGAGTTTCATATAAAATCTTTCTGTCTTGCGCTTGAATGATGCGTAAATAACTCATCTTGGTGAAATAGTCTGAGAAATTCTCTGCATTAACGAAAAGCGGAGACTGAGCAAGACTACCTGCTTTATATGTCGCAACTATTCTATTTAAAAGCGCTTCTGAGATTTTTCCTATTGTCTCCTCCAGATGCTCCACTTTATCTACAGCTATATCTATATCTTCTGTGAGCTCAGTAATCTCTGACTCTGTAGCATTTATTTTCAATTGGGTAAGTTCAATCTGATTATCAATCACATCAATTTGTGACTGTAGAGTCTTTTCAGTCGAACGAAGCTCATTTAACTTTCCTTCTAATTCTTTGATTTTATTTTTTACATCATTAAGCTTACCCGATGAATCATCCGGGGTGGGAGTTGGATCTGATGGATCAGGGGTAACAGTAACACTTTGACCAAGTGATGGCAAGTCTTCCCCTCCATGTGAATATGCAAAAGGAGGAATGAAACTAATAAAAACCATCACCAATAAAAGACTTCCTACGTATATACTGTTACGCATAAATATAATTTATTTCAAATACTTTAACGCAGAGAGGATACTTGAAAATGCTCCAAGTATTACAGCAACCACAAGTTCTGCACCCAACACCCAAAGTAAAAACAGAGGCGAGATCGGGAAAAGCGGAATATCCGGAGGTAACTGCGAGCGAAGGAATGGTTCTATATATAGCAAGCCCACAGTAGACATTAACCATCCGATTACCGCACCTGTTACACCATAAAAAATACCTTCATAAATGAACGGCCAACGGATATACCAATTAGTAGCACTTAAAAGCTTAAGTATCTCAATTTCTTCTCTTTTACCTGATATCTTCATGCTGGTAATTAGCATTATAAGAAATATCGAATCGACAGCTAAAATAATACTTGCAGCTGCTCCAAGCTGTCGAAGGACATTCGAGAAACGAATGAACCCTTCTATCGCATCTCTGGGGAAAGCGACACTGCTTACTGCAGTATTTGATTTAAGCTCCCGCGCTAACTCTATCTGATCTCCTAAGTTATGAGTAGTGATATCAAATGAACGCGGGAGTATGCTCGGATCTACCAATTCAAGCTCTATGGGGTCAGTTGAAAGTTTTTTATACCTATTGAACGCTTCTTGTTTATCCACAAAAGTAAGCTTAGATATTTTACCGGTTGCTTTAAGCTGAGTCTCTAAATTCTTAATTTCTTCGTCCTTTGCTTCTTCTGTAAAAAATACTGCCAATTGCGGTCTTGTTTCATAATAACGTATGGTTATAAATGATCCAAAAAATAAAAAGGTAAATACTGAAATTACGAAAAATGTCTGAGCCATTATAAATATGGCAGCCATCGCTTGATATGGAGATCTTCTTATATGCTTCCAACTTGTATTTAAAGCGCTCATATTAATCTTCTTTTTTATGTTTTTTTACATGAGTTTCTGGCGTTTGCTTATCGTCTGTTTTTTTTAAAGACTTATTATCGCTAATTACCTTACCTTTTTCTAAAGCCACAACTCTTTTTGCAAGGCTTTTAACAACATCTAAATTGTGGGTGGCCATAATCACTGTCGTACCGGCTGCATTTATTTCCTGTAATATTTTAATTATTTCCCATGATGTAGCATTGTCTAAATTTCCTGTAGGTTCATCAGCTATCACAATTTGAGGCGTAAAAACGATCGCGCGGGCTATCGCTACCCGCTGTAATTCGCCTCCAGAGAGTTGAATTGGGAATTTATTCTTATGTTGCTCTATACCTACTTGGGACATTATATCTAATGCTCTAATTTTCGCTTTTTTATTATCTATGCCCGCAATCTGTAAAGGAATCATTATATTTTCGAATACAGTTCTATCCATCAAAAGTTTTAAATCCTGAAAAACTACACCTATTCTACGCCTTAAATAAGGAACCTTACGTCGTGGTAATTTCGTAATATTTAATTCATGAATATGGATGGATCCCTGGGTAGGTAAAGATTCACGTGTAAGTAACCTAAATAAGGTAGTTTTACCCGATCCTGAAGGCCCAACTACGAATACGAATTCCCCAGGCTCAATTTCAAGTGTAATTTCTGATAAAGCAGACTCACCTGTGCCAAAAGTCTTAGTCACATTATCGATTTTAATCATAATACCTCCACCCTCCCGACATCCATAAGCCATCCTGCTTTTTGGGCTTTCTGGGTTTGGCCCCAAATTTTTATTTTCCTATCAATAAATTTTGACAAATCAACTAAAGATGAAGTCAAATAAACATTCTGCGATTCTCCTCCAGGACGAACTAAATGGTACTGTCCTTCATCCTCGAGACCACCTTCTTTCAATGTCCCTTCTGCTATATCTTTATAGATAGCGGTATCTTCCGATCCGAATGTTTCACCTTTTTTTATACTTGCCTTATTCACTAATTTTGAAGCGATATTGCTACTGCCACTTTCAGTAGACTTAGCAAGAAAAAAACCGGTTCCTAAACCAAGAAGAGATGTCACAAGTAGGATTAACAAGATCTTTCTGGTAAATAAAGCAGGCTTACCAATTGAAAGATCATGCATTATTTCTGAAGTATCAGTTTTTTTTTCCATGGGCAGACAATTACTCCTCAAGTATTACATATTTTCCTTTTTATATCAACCCTGAGGCTTTAATTACAGATTACTTTCAGCTACTATAAATAGTAGATAGTTTTTTATGACAAAGAAATATTATTTTAAAAAAGGTTCAGAAGTTAAAAAAAGCAAACACAAAAGTAACCCGATTATTAAAATATCAGGCGTAATTTTATTGATTTTTGGCCTTAGTATAATTGGTTATTATACTGGACCAATACTTATGTGGCAGTTTTTTTTTAAATCAGTCTATGCTTCCGTAACATCTCCTGTCCCTCCATATTTTATATTAACACCGGAATTGATACATACCCTAGAACAAGAACAGAATGATAAATCATCATCTAATGTGTCTGATAATTTAGAAAATCCAAATGATAACTGGCTGTTAGATTATAAACTGGATAGAAATATGGATAATTCAATAAGTTCATACACGATTTCAATTCCTAAACTTAATATTTCAGAGGCTATAGTATCTACAAAAGATTTTGAGCTTTCAAAACACTTGGTACAATACGCAGAAACACCGATACCTCCCCTTCAAGGAAACGCTGTCATATTTGGACATTCTACACTCCCGCAATTATTTGAACCGAATAATTACAAAACTATATTCGCTCATGCCCATGATTTGAAAATCGGTGATGATATATTAGTCCACTTGGGCACTGATGATTTCAAGTATGAAATCATAAAATCATTTATCACAGAACCGGATGACCTATCAGTTTTAAACCAGGATCCTAAAGGAAGTTATTTAACTATAGTCACCTGCACGCCCCCGGGGACGACGTGGAAAAGGTTAATAATTAAAGCAAGGCTGGTTAATTAAGCATAACGTAAATCAATCTTACCAGAGGAATATAAGCACAAATGAGCCGAGGAGTATTATAGAGCTACCTATTATGGTTATTATCATCACATCTTGAGTAAGACCGGTTGGCGGTAGTTCCTGTATGGGTGTCGGAGTAAGTGTAACACCTCCACCCACTGCATGAATGGTAGGCGTGGGCGAATTCACTTTAGCTGTAGGAGTAAGAGTATTCTGCGCTGAAATTGTAGTAGGAGTAGGTACAACATAAGTGTATTGGCACTTACGACTATTGTCACAGCTTGAAACCTGCAGCCATGGCAAGTTACTTGTCAATTCAGAATCATCACCCGGACATAAGCTTCCATTGGCGGGGATATTACCTGTACAGCTATATGTATTTCGTTCACAACTGTCTCCATCCCAAGTATAGTTTACGTCGCAATGGTACTGACATTTTACTGCAGTATCACTATCCGAATGAGTCTTTGCTGTATTAGAAGTAAGCTCTGCGCTTTCTTCAGCATCCCACATTGAAGCATTAAATGGCGTAGTACCTGTGCAGTTAAAAACATCCGTAACTATAGGTACATCAGTCGGTGAAGGTGTAGCAACAGGGCAACTACCCTCTCCCGTAGATTTGTCGGCCTCTCCGCAAGAATTCATAGGGGTAACTTCACATGTATAACTTATCCCAGGTTGCGCAGGGAATACAAAGCTAGTAGTCGGATGAACTACTTTAACATCTTTTATTAAATCTCCTGTTTCGGACTCAATTATCTTTACTTTATATTCAGTAGCATTATCTACAGCATCCCAACTACATTTAGCCTCTGTGACCGCACAGGTTCGAACATTCGCGCTACAGTCTAAAGCGTTATAAGTTGCTGTCGTGGTCTCTCCAGCGCTATTCTCAAACACTACTATATTCTGATCTACTGAGATTTTTTCAGTATTGATAATGCCATTTGAGGTCGTATTTGGATTTATTGATCCCAGATCCGTCATTCCTCCAGACCCTAAATCCCGTGCTGAAATATTTACCACGGAGCTCGAATCATTGGTAAACCTTAAGTTAATATGCACTATTCCATTCGCTGAACAAGAAGTTACAGCTGTTTGACCCAATGTATCAGCCCTATTTCGTGGATCCTGCTCTTGTCGTACCAAAAAAACAGTTACCGCTATACTTAATATAAATACAATTGCTAGTAATATAATCTGCGACCTTTTTAATAAATTAGCATTCATAATTATTAATCTTTACAGAACGGACAATCTATTCTAACGTTCAAACCCCCTTGGGGTATTTTTGGCGCGGCACAGCTGGTTATCGAAGTTGTAATTGTGGGTGGTATGTCAGTTGGAACCGGTGTATTTGATGGCGGGATGGGTGTATTTGATGGCGGAACCGGCGTGTTAGAGGGTGGAATTGGTGTATTAGTTGGTGGTTTAGGTGTATTAGTTGGTGGTTTGGGAGTATTCGAAGGAGGGATTGGTGTATTTGATGGCTCATCAACCAAACAATAAGAAGGTGCAACGCCGCAAGCCGTACCGCATGACAAGTGTTTTTCGCCTTCATATCTTCCCCATATATACCATGCAGTATCATCTTGCCCATGTGGGCCGGTCATATTTTTCCAATCTTCTGCGTGAGCTCTGCATTGATTAAGATTGTATGTATCCTGTCCATAACGACACTCCGGCCATCCGCTTGGCGGCACATCAGGAGCACATTGCTCTAAATTATAAGCTTCCTGTCTGGTGTTCTGGTTTTTACTTACTAAAAAAACTGTAATCGGTATTCCTAAAATAACTAATGCAATTGCGATTAAAATTTTCGGCTTAATATAAAAAGAAGGTAAATTCATAAAAAAGGTCACCTATATTAATACTATAGTGATATTTATAAAAAAAATGCAAGGGCTAGTGTAAATTACCGTGTTTTTCTCATCGTAGACATAATATTATTTAAAATAATATTCATTTCTAATTCTAGCTCCCGCAAATGACTGAGGCCATAATGATTATATAATCTGAATTTAATATGTGGATTCTCTTCAATGAGAAAGTAATACTCTGCTACAGATTTTTTATCACTTCTATCGGTAATGAGAAGCCTTTTAAATTTTAAACCATTTATAATTATATCTTCTTTACTAAAATCTTTAGCTTTTAATATATTCTCTAGCTGGATCTTATTAGCTAATTCATCTCCAAATTGCTCAATTATGACACCGGACATACTCTCTTTTTTATCCGATATTCGTAAAACGTCATAATTTAACTTTCCTTTAGAAGATGAAGGTATAGCCACTTCCCAACCAGGCGGATATTTAAAGGTTAGCTCGAAACGATTATCAGTATACTCTGGCCACTCATCTACCAAAGGATAATTACGAAGCTCTTCGGCAATTTTTTTATCCGCGGCTACAAATACCGGGAGCGTCGGTCTAGACATACGAGTGTATTCAGAGAAGTAGGTTAAGCCTAACCATAATACTATTGGAACGATTAAAACCCAAAATCCTATTATTGGTATTTTTCTTTGCCTCATAACTGAAGCTCTTATGACAATTTTCGCAGCTCTTCCTCTATGAACATATCCAGCTCTCCATCAAGTACTTCATCCGGATTTGAAGACTCGACCCCTGTTCTGAGATCTTTTACCATCTTATACGGATGAAGAACATAAGATCTGATTTGATTACCCCACCCAGGAGTCTTATAACCTCCTTTTAATGCAGCTTCTTGTTTCTTTCTCTCTTCTTCGCGAAGGATCCATAATTTAGCGCGTAACATCTTCATAGCGTACTCTCTGTTTTGTATTTGATAACGTTGTGTTTGTGCCGTAACCACTATCCCTGTGGGCTTATGTTTAAGTCGTACAGCTGTAGAAACTTTATTCACATTTTGACCACCATGGCCACCTGAACGGAAAGCTTCAAATTCTATATCATCTTCTTTTAATTCTATATCTTGATTATTTTCAATTTGAGGCATTACTTCAACTAAAGCAAAGGACGTTTGTCGAAGTTTATCTGCGTTAAAAGGTGATTGACGAACTAACCGATGGACACCTGCCTCATGCTTCAAATTACCATAGACATAAACGCCATTAATTGACACGGTGATACTTTTTATACCGGTCTCATCTCCCGGAGTTTCATCAAGTATCTCAAACCCCCATCCTTTTTTTTCAAAAAACCTTGTATACATACGATAAAGCATTTCTGTCCAATCCATAGCTTCGGTCCCGCCCTGACCGGCATGTATTGCCAAAAGGGCATTATCTTTATCGTGCTTTCCCGAAAAGTATAATAAAAGCTCTAGTTTTTTTAAAAGCGATTCCGCCTCTTTTACCTCCCCATCCTCAATCCACATTTCCAATAATTCCACTTCTTCTATCTCTTTTTGCAGCTGGGAAAGCTCTTTCATTTTTCCTGACGCATTTTTATGATCAGCCCAAAAGTCAGTTTTCATGCTCTCAGCTTCAATCTCGCGGATGACTTTCCGCTTATTATCAACATCTATTTTTTCAATAACTTTATTAACTCTAAGTGTTAGATCGTCCATAATCGTAGATTTCCCCTTTCAGTTAGATTACTTGATGCAAGAAGTCCTTGATCTTTACATTCTTGATATTTTTATTATCTGATAAAACACCAAGCTGTCAAAACTTCAAATATTCAAATTCAAAAAATCCTATTTCTCACTTAAAAATTTCTTTAACTCCACTTTCAAGCTCATTTTTCGCTCTTTTATAATCCTCACTTACTTTTTGTATCTTCATAACTTGAGTAACAATATCCTTTATCTTAATATCTAAGACTTGTTTTTTCGCAGAATCTAAATATTCTTCAAAGTCTCGTTTTATTTCTTTTTCTAAACTAGTACTGGCACTTTTAACGCTTTTTACAGAATTATCAGCGACTAAAGTCCGAATCGCACCTGCGTATTTTATCACTAAAAATAAAACACCTAAGAAAATAATAATAAGTAATATTTTCCCTACAAGCAGAAACCTACTCATACTCGAATAGTGTTTATCGGGGTACGGTTTATGAAATTTTTAATATTTTCAATAGTAATTTGCAAAATAGTATCTAACGCTTCATAACTATTAAACGCGTTATGCGGTGTTATAAAAACTTCTTCTCTTTCTAATAATATATGATCCAGTAATTGTGTTTTTAAATCACACTTATCTAAATGTTTTTTCGTCAATAACTCTCTCTCCTCTTTTATTCCGCATTCTTCTTCCAAAACATCAAGCCCTACTGCTTTGAAAATCTTTTTTTCCAGTCCATAAAGTATTGCTTCGGTTTGGATAAGACCGCCTCTCGCGGTATTAATCAAAACACTTCCTTTTTTAAATTTTCCCACATTGCGCTTATTAATTAAATGATGAGTCTCTTTGCTATGTGGTATGTGAAGAGTAACTACATCTGAAATGCTTAATAATTCATTTAAATTATGAAAGCTCACCTTTAATTTTTTTGCCAGCTCTTCGCTTGGATGTCTAGTATATGCTATAACTTTCATGCCTATACCATGAGCGATTTTTATCACCTCAGATCCGATATGCCCGGTTCCTATAACGCCTATGGTTTTACCATGCAAATCAAACCCGCGAAGGCCGTCAACTTCAAAACTACCCCTACGGGTTCGCTCTATAGAATCATGTATGTTTCGCGAAATGTTAAATAGTAGCGCAAAAGTATGTTCAGCTACAGTATTCGCTCCGTATGTTGGAATATTGCAGACTGTAATTCCCTTACTCCTACAATAATCTATATCAATATGATCATAGCCCATAGACCTCGTTATAATTAACTTTAACTTAGGCATTTTTTCAAGCAGATCTTTATTCAATGGGGAGTAGATAAAAACGGAAAGAATTTCTGTATCTTTCAAAACCTCTACATTTTTTTCGTCAATGTGCTCACTGTAAAAATCAACTTCGTGGTTTTCAAGACTATTTTTTAAAACAGGTATCTCCCAATCCTCAATCTCTAAGAAAGTTATCTTCATATATCTATCTTAAATGAAAGCTTAAGCAATTCGCAATGATATAGTCATATAGCTAAACTTTTCCATAAATATCTTGAAGCTATAGATCTATACGGCTTCCATTTATTAACTATCTTTTCCATCTCCTTAATACTTGGTTCTTTTTTAAATCCATAAAGTCTTTGTATCGCTCTCCTGAGCCCTAAATCTCCATAAGAAAAAACATCCGGGCGTCCCATGGTAAAAATAAGGAACATCTCCGAAGTCCATTTCCCCACACCTTTAATTTTCGTTAATTCTATAATAATCTCTTCATCTGACATAGAAGGTAATTTTTCAAATACCTTATCAGAGCTTAAGGTATATTCTGCGATATTTTTTACATATGAGACTTTCGACCAAGATAATCCCGCACCCCGCATAATCTTTGGATCCATCTGTAAAACTGCTTCAGCCGTCAATTCAGAATCTTTAGACAAAGCTTTCAATCTCCCGAAAATAGTATCGGCTGCTTTTACAGATAATTGCTGGGATACTACAGATTCGACAAGCTCTATAAAATAGTTTTCAGATAATCTAGGCGTGAGATAACCGACCTTTGCGATAACCGAAGCTAAAACCGAATCCTCCTTTAATTTGCTTACTGCTTTTTTTATATCGACAAGCATACTATCTATATACTTAGTGCCTTATATCTCAAGTTATTTTTGCTCATGGCCTAAAACGCCCGAGGCCTGAAGATGGATGACGTAGCTTTCGCAAAGCTATAGCTTCAATTTGTCGAATGCGTTCCCTGGTCACTTTAAACATTTCCCCGACCTCTTCTAAAGTCCTAAATTCTCCATCTCTAAATCCATAACGTAATTCTATAATTTCCCGCTCACGATCGGTCAGGCGAGCAGCATCCAAAACCGCCCTCATATCTCCTCGCTCTATATTATTAATTACTTCTTCTGCTTCGTCTTGTGAACCTGGTATGAAATCTATTAAGGAGCTATCACCTTCATCATCTCCTTCTCCGGTAGGTTCCTCTAATGAAACCGGCTCTATCCCATCTTGAATTGTCGTACGGACGACAATCGGGTTTAAACTGAGATGGGAAGCTATCTCTTCTATGGTAGGATATTCTCCATTTTCTTGTTCTAATTGTCTCGCAGCTTTTCTTATCGTCCCTAATCTGCCTCCAATATGGACCGGAAGTCGAATTGTGCGCCCT
>CAZNVI010000004.1:0-33658 GCA_964576705.1 uncultured Gammaproteobacteria bacterium
TCTACCCCGTGTTTTTTCGCGACTTTAATATTATACCTGGTCTTTGGATGCATGGCTTTTAGGAGCTCTTCTTCAGATTTAGTTAAGTCCAGCTGGAATGTGTACTTTGTGAAGAGAGGATGAGAAGAATTTAAAATTTTGAATTTAGAATTATGAGTTAAATTCTGAATTCTGAACTCTGAATTCTGAACTCTTTCATTTGGTTCTAATTGTATAAATATACATTTATTTTCTTTACCAATTTTTATTAAATCTTCAATAGTTTCTGTATCTGGTATGTCTCCTTTCGGTAGATAGCCTATGGCCCAGGGAGTATGCGGAACAGGATGAACGGTTAGCTGGAAACCGTTAATAAGATCATCATCACTATAAATCCCACGTCTTATGATTTTTAATCCGGTCTTTTCCCTAAACTTCCCCCACTCCCAGGATTGTAAGGGGTGGGATACGATTTTATTATAAGCATCCTTTTCTTGATTTGTTATTGGTTTAATAATCATAGCCCAAATATCAAATTACAAATATCTAATGTCAAATGTCAAATGATTGTGCAAATATTGGGTATTTGATATTTGAAATTTGACATTGGAAATTCTTGTCAGAAGTATTCCATTATTTCTTCCTTCTTTTTTTGGTGTTTAAAATTGTTATTAATGATATTTTCAGGAAGTTCAAATATAAAGCGGGATACTGTATTCTGACTTTTCCTTCCAAAAAATGTCCTGCGATGTGCGTATGTTAAATATAGTTTTTCTCTAGCTCTTGTCATACCGACATAACAAAGTCTCCGCTCTTCTTCCAACTCATCTTTATCCATCAAAGATCTGCTGTGCGGGAATAATCCCTCCTCCATGCCTATCATAAATACATATTGGAATTCTAATCCTTTAGCAGCATGTAATGTCATTAATGTGACGGCATTTTTTTTCTCCGTTACGACATTTTTGTCAGCGAAATATTCACTTTCTACCAGAGAAACATTTTCCAGAAATTCAGTTAAACTCGGAAATGCTAATGCTACAGAGCGTAGCTCTTTAATGTTTTCAAGCCTCATTCTATCTGCTTCGTCATGCTCGTCATATAGTTCTAAATAATTCGTAGCTTTTATAATATTATCAAGTAGCTCAATAGTTTTATGTTGATCTATGTTTGCGATTTCTTTCTGGTACTCTAAGAATTTACCTAGTCTCCCCTTCCCTATTTTCTCAAGTCTTCTATGTGAGACAAGGTCTCGGGGATTATCTAAAACTCTCAGATATGAAAGTACATCTTTTACCTCTTTGCGGTCATAAAATCTAGTCCCTCCGATTAGTATATACGGAATACCATTATGTAAGAATGCCTCCTCAATTACGCGCGATTGTGCATTTGTGCGATACAATACCGCAATTTGATCCATCTTGCTCATCCCGATAGAATAGATTGTCTTAACAATGAAATCTGCTTCGTCAGATTCGTTCATTGATTCATAAATTTCAATTTCCTCACCAAGGGGGTTTTGTGTCCAGAGGGATAGCACCGGATGGGAAGTGTTTTTTGAAATCACAGACGAAGCGCCGTCAAGAATTTTTTGAGTTGAGCGGTAATTTTGAGACAGTGAGAAGGTTTTTGTAGTTGGAAAATCTTCCTTAAAACGCATAAGGTTTCGGTAGTCAGCTCCTCTCCATGAATAAATGCTTTGTGAGAAGTCCCCGACAACACAAACATTATTATGAATTTTCGAAAGTAATTTTGTTAAAACATACTGTGCTCTATTGGTGTCCTGGTATTCGTCAATGAGAACATATTGAAATTGTTTTTGATATTTCTCCAAAACATCTGGGTTTTCTTTAAAAAGATAAATTACATGCGAAATAAGGTCGTCAAAGTCCACGGAGTCGTTTTCCCTTAGCTTCATTTGATAAAGAGGATAAACTCTTGCGACAATCTGTTGAAATTGACCTCTGGCAAAATTTGCGTATTGGGAATGGTCAATAAGTTCATTTTTCGCACCAGATATAGTAGTCAATATAGATCCGGGCTTAAAATCTTTAGTAGATATAAATAATTGATTCATTGCTTCTTTTGTTAGATCCAATTGATCATTTGTGTCAAGGATTGAAAACCTATGTGATAAGCCAATTCTTTTACCGTCAACTCTTAGTATCTTGGCGCATAGAGAATGAAAAGTTGAGATGAATGGCCGCTTACCGTTAGTATTGAACCGATGGTCGGATGCAGATTTTTGGATTCTTTCTTTCATTTCATTAGCTGCTTTATTTGTAAACGTCACCATGAGAATTCTATCGGGAGAAATATTTTTTTCTAATATTAGGTAAAGCACTTTGTGTATTAACACTCTTGTTTTTCCAGACCCTGCTCCAGCGAGGATTATAATTGGCCCATCTGTTTGCTTAACTGCTTTTTGTTGCTCAATGTTTAATGAGTTGAGTAAACTTTCATGCATAAGGTATAATGAATTGTAGCATAAGTTACCTAGGCCGTTCGGCAAGTCATTCGACTTCGGGGTGAGTCTCACGCCTTCGATATAATTCAGGCCCTGAGCGAAGTCGAACGGGGTCAGATTCGAAGAGTTCAGGGTAGGCTGACTTAGGGATTAAGATAAGTTTATTAAATCATGAAAAAGCTTTTCATCGTCGCGAACTGGAAGTCATTCAAGTCTCAATCAGAAGCTGTAGAGTGGCTTTCGACATTTAAGCAATCTGAGTTTCAGTTAAATGAAATTGAAAATAAAGAGATTATAATATGCCCACAATACCCGCTTATTCCTCTATTGTATGATGATCTTATCATAGGGTCGGAAGCTAACGAAAAATTACTGATCCGCTTGGGTAGCCAGAATGTATCAGCATTTGATGAAGGTGCGTATACAGGCGAGGTTACCGCCAAGTTACTTCGGGAATTCTGCGCATATACTATAATAGGACATTCTGAAAGAAGACAGAATATTGGAGAAACAGACGAAATCGTAGCAAGAAAAGTAGCTATCGCAAATCAATATAACATTACACCTATTTTCTGTATCCAGAATAAAGAAACTCCGGTTCCTGATGGGGTAGATATTGTCGCGTATGAACCGGTCTTCGCAATAGGAACCGGAAATCCTGATACTCCGGAGGATGCAGAAGAGGTAGCAAAATACATAAAGGAAAAATATAGAGTTGGTTTCGTATTATATGGAGGTAGTGTTGATGAAAATGACGTGAGATCATTTACATCAATGGAACATGTTGACGGAGTGCTAGTAGGCGGTGCGAGTCGAGATGCTGATAAGTTCAGTCAGATTATAAAAAACGCTTAGATCCAAATAAATCCTAATTCAAAATAGTCCTAATATATCCGAATTCTTACTGAATAAGTGCTTGGTTTAATTTGGCACATTAGGATTGTTATGATTAGTATATATTCGAATTTAATATGCCGATAAAAAAACGAAGAACTGTAAGAAAAAGGGTCTATGTAATTTTATCTTTAGTACTTCTAGTTACAGGCATATTCGTTTTATTAAAGTTTGCTGCTTACATAAAACCTCTTTTTGAATTAACTTTCGAAAAAAAAATTGAACTTAAGAAAGTAGAAGATCAAAGAATTAACGTGCTTTTATTAGGAATAGGTGGTGGGGCACATGAAGGACCATTACTTACTGACACTATAATATTTGCAAGCATCGATCCTCAAAAGAAAAATACGACACTGGTCTCAATTCCCCGTGATTTATGGATCGATGAAATAAACGATAAGGTAAATAAAGCTTATGCATACAGCGAGGCGAATCAAAAAGGTACCGGTCTTAAACAAACTAAAGACATCATTGAAAAAATTGTAGGACAGAAAATAGACTACGGATTTCGCATAGATTTTAACGGTTTCATAAAAGCAATCGATATGATAGGCGGAGTAGACGTGGAAGTTGAGCGTACTTTTGACGATTTTGCCTATCCTCTTTCCGGTAAAGAGGATGACCTCTGTGGCAATTCGGAAGAGTCCATCGCCAGTCTTTCAGCCCAAATTGCAACAGGAAGCGCAACCGATTCGGAATACTTTCCGTGCCGCTTTGAACATCTGCATTTTGATAAAGGTAAGATACGTATGGATGGCCAGAAAGCTTTAAAATTTGTGCGTTCACGTCATGCATTAGGTCCTGAAGGGACGGATTTTGCCAGAAGCAAACGTCAGGAGAAGGTAATTCGGGCAGTAAAAGATAAAGTCTTTTCAGCGCAAACCATACTAAATCCTGTTAAGCTCTTGGGGTTATATGAAATTATTAAGGATAGTATTGACACCGATATAAAAGAAGATGAATTCGATGATTTTATTAAACTTGCACAGAAGATGAATGATGCTGATATACGAAGCGTAGTGTTGGATGTGGGTGATGGTACGCGTGATACGCCGGTTCTTCTTACCAATCCGCCGACTGGTAAAGAATATGGATTTCAATGGGTAATTATTCCTAAAGCAGGTAGAGGTAATTATTCAGAAATTCATAATTACGTGATGTGTGTTATAAAATATAATGGTTGCACTACTTCCCCAACGCCTTCGGTTAGTCTACGATAAGATTGACAAAACAGTAAAAAAACATATAATCAGTACTTATAATCTGCTAATAGACTATTATGAATTTACCGACGGTATTTAAAGAAATTGGGGTTTTATATTTTGTAATGACCCAAACATTTATCCCCCTCAATTTTTCTCCAATTAACGTATCAGATATGTATTCAGGTAAAGATAAATTAGAGAGGCAAATCATTGAAACAAATCACCAAGCTTTAGCTGATGAGTTACCTGCGGATACTAGGAGCGAAAAAGATACTAATCATACGCCTGCTAATGTGATAGTGCATTCAGAAGCAGTTGTCCCTCAGGGTGGGCATGTAGAGAAATTTATCTTACCTAAGATTGTATCTTCACCTGAACCTACTGTTCGGCAAATTACAATTACACCACCATTGCATCCGATTTTAACACCGTTTCCGACGATAAAAATTGCTGATATTACGATTATGCCCCTTCCTTCAATCCCGCCTGGTTGTGGATGCGACTCTGGTAGTTGGAAAGGAATGGAAATTAATTGTCCTATGTATGTTAAAGAAGTGATCTGTGTAGATTTGGATTATCAGTAGAAATTAAATACTTATTTTAAATATTTTTGTATCTCCTGATTCGAAAACCTTTTCCCCTAACATTTCGAACTTTTGCTCATCTAGCGTTGGGTATTTCTCTTTTTCAAGCTTACCTATAATTACATAAGAAACATTATATCTTATGAGTAAGTTTCGAGTCACTATAAGATCCATTGATTCATATAATTGTTTTACGTCATCTGCTCGAGGCTTAGGAGTATCTTGACCTCGCCATAACCATTCATGTACATACCAGCCTAGCACAGTCGGAAGTCCGGTGTTGGCAGAGATTCTTTCGTAGTCAGTGTAGGAATCTCCCTGTGCTTCAAGAACAACAGGTTGGTTCGTTACGTTTTCATTTAACCATTTGATCGCCTCATAATCGCCGGGCGTTTTATTTTTCAGATATTTAACACCATCTAGTCCTACATAAGTGATAAGTCTGTTATAGTAAGATGAAATTGCGAAATAAGGGTATGTAAACACAAGCGTCACCAGAGTTACCGCTAGGATTGAATACATAATATATAAAGGAATAAGTTTTAATGATAATGATTTAAAGTATTTACCTGATACAGTTTTTGTAAATATGTAACCTGTAGAAATTGAGAGCATTATAAATGCTTGGAAAACCAGTTTGAACATGGTATTTGCGCGATAGTGATCAGGATAAATGTCTTTCATGTAAAAAAATTCAGGAATAATGATTAAGATCGTAGAGGTTAGAATAAGAAGAGCTATAAACTTATCAGACGTATTTAATGTTTTTTTGTTTTTGGAAAATACAATAAAAACTAGTACAAAAAAATAAAAAAATCCATACAAGATTAAGAGTTGCCACCATGGTGATCTCAAGCAATGATCCGGTTCGAAAATAAAAGGTCCAATTTTTCGCGTATTGTATTGTGTAGTTACCAGTTTTATGTCTTCCGTAGTCATCAAATTTTTGCAGTGATCCGGAATAAAAAATCTTAACAATAAATTCCGATTGTCATAGCCATATTTCATATTTTCGACATTAACGATATTTTTTTCTAAAAGTATCGAAGGTGCTCCTACTACTCCTATTCCGCCTACAATTTTTGAAGAGTCAAAGTTTAAAGAGAACGGGGTAGAGAAAATAAAAAAAGAAATGAGTAAAATAAATAAATGAGCGGATAAGCCCATAAGCAAATCAAGAGGTAAATGCTTCAGTAATAATCTATGAACAGCCTCCTTTGTCTTATTATTTGGTAATATTTGTAATATTGGATTATGTGTATTATTTAGAGGCTTATTTCTATAGACTCTGTTCCATTGTAAATACAATAACATCAACATAGTAAGGAGAAGGTAGGTTAGCCCGTCCCAGGCATTAGTCATATACATTACTGAGATTAGAAATCCTGTAAGGAGTATTAACCGGATCCTTATCTTCCGGTCAGATTTTTCACCCTCTAACTTATAATGCAACATGCAGGAATATAAAACAGAAATTACTAATAATACAATTGGGATATCTGCCACGTGCCCATGAAGATCCGCAACTACCCATGAATAAATAGGGAATTCATGAATGGTATTATGGATAAACCTTGTCGCGTTAGGATACCAATATGAGTTCGGATACAAAAACGGACTTTGCCTATCTTGGTCGTTGCAGTGTACGATTTCATATTTGCCTGAAGAATTTTTACTTTCGTAAGATTCTTTTTGAAAGCATGGATTAATAAGTGAGAATTCAAGATCCCATAATGCAACAGGTTGATCTACGTTATATGGTTTAAAAAAAGTATATAGCACATGCAAATTGCCAGAGAGTGTTACCAGACATGCGATGAGCAGACCACCGAAAAAAGCTCTAAATATAGATCTTAGTTTTTCACTTTTTTTACCGATTAAAGTAAAACCTATAGAGAGTGACTCAATGAATGTTAGGGCAAATAAAGTGGCAATCATCAGATTATAGGAAACAAAAGAGGGGATGCCAGATGCTTTAGTTAATACAGCAGTAATAAAATGACCGAAATAATAATAATTTATAGGGTTTGGTGGAAACCACATGTCAGTCGGGGGAAAGTACGTTGAGCGGAGTATTGAATTTACGAACCCGAAATCCATATATTTTTCAAGTCCATAAATTTCCGGATTAAACCCGCGTACGTAAGACCAAGCCAGGAGACATGTGAAAAATATTACTTCTTCTGTAAGAAATAAGGCTACCACTCTTAGATTAAATAAAGACTTTAAGCTTTTTTTTGATGAAACAAGAATTGACACTCCGCATACTGCAAAAATGATATATATACTTACCGATGTGAAAGGGACTATCTTCAGTAGGCCTAAAATAAAAGAAATGTAGCTTACTGTTATTAAGGCAAAGATTTTAGAAAATGCGTAGCCTTTATCAAGAAAAAAGGGGAAAATGTTTTTAACCAACGGAAAAAATAATAAACCGGATATAAATAATATTGCCCACCATTGAATGACAGAAAGCAAATCGTTTATTGGCATAAGATTGTTATTTAATCAGCACATCTGAGAGGCTGGTTATTCCATGGATGTTATTTGAAATTTTTTTATTTATTTTTTTATTCAACCAATACAGCTTAACATGATTGTTCTTACCGGCAATGTATTTCAGTAGGTATAAATCATCATCTACAAATTTGTCTAACTTTAGGTTTTTTATGGTTTCCAGTTTAAATAAGTGAGGCTGTTGGTTTTCATAATTAAAATAAAGCTTATTGAATATTTTTTCCAGCTTTTGTTTTTTCACTATGGCTTCGGTATTTTTTTTTAAAAAAGAGAACCTACTTGAAATCAGATACAGACTATGTCCGGCATCGGATGAAAGCGATTTTACGAAAGAGAGATTTTTTTTAATAGCGGGTCTGAAAAATGGTGAGTGCGAGAGTATGCGAATTAACTGTTCGGTTTTAGAAGGATATCTATACTTTAGGATCCCGTTTGTTTTTCCACGATACAAGCGTTCTATAACGCTGTGAGGTATAATTGGAGGGGTGTTAATAAAGATATTATCCAGATCAAAGCCAATTTGCATGATTTTAATATTATACACATGTTAGAAGTTTTATGAACATACTTTTTACAGTAAGTTATTACAGGCCCTATATATCAGGCATAACTGTCCATGCAGAAAGACTAGCGCAAGCTCTTTCAGATCGAAAGCATAAAGTTACTATAGCAACATCCCAGCTGAAACAAAGCTTACCGATTATTGAGAAAGAAAACAATGTAAAAATAATCAGGATTCCTGTATTACTAAGACTTCATAAGGGGTTCTTTATGCCCCTTTATGTTCCTCGAGTATGGAAACAAATTGAAATGACAGATGTAGTGGTTGCACATCTGCCCCAAGCTGAAAGTCTGTTCGTGTCGATTATTGCTAAGATACTTAAGAAAAGGTTTTATGTAATATATCATTGCGAAGTGCAATTACCGAAAGGAATACTTAATAAGCTAGTAGAATATTTATTACATTTATTACATTTTATTACTTTAGTTAACGCGGATAAAGTAATAACTTACACGCGAGATTATGCTGATAATGCATTTTTATTGCCTCACTTTTATAAAAAAACCTTAACGATTTACCCGCCCATACCTAATCAAAGACTTATAAAAAAAACCGGAAATAAAATTTTAGATAATAAAGAGAGATATGTGATAGGTGTTGCAGCAAGACTCGCAGCTGAAAAAGGCTTCGAGTATCTTTTTTCGGCGATTCCTCATTTAATAAAAAAGATAGGAGAGAATTTTATCATACAGATAGCAGGACCTATGCATCCGGCCGGGGAAGAAAAATACTGGAAATCAATCCAGCCATTGCTTGGCGAATATAATAAGTATATCTCTTTTTCTGGGACATTGCCTTCAGATAAAATGGGTGATTTCTATCGTCAGCTGGATGTTCTTGTATTGCCGAGTGTCAATAAGACAGAGGCATTCGGAATGGTTCAGGTTGAAGCAATGGCTTACGGAGTGCCTGTAGTGGCGTCAAATCTGCCCGGTGTGAGAGAGCCTATACGTGTAACACGTATGGGAGAGCTAACAATTCCGGGAGACCCGCTAGATATTGCCAAAAAAATTTCATTGGTATTGCATAATAAACGCAAATATAGTAAAAATCCATCAGTCATAAATAAGGTGTTTGCGTTTAATAAATCTATTAATCTGTATGAAAAAATATTTACAAGCGTTTCTTAGGGAAAAACCCTTCTTTTTTTCCATAATCCGCCCGAAAGAAGCTAGTCTTTATCAATCTTTTAAACCTTTCAAAAAACCAGTTTTAGACCTGGGGTGCGGAGACGGATTCTTCGCATCAGTGGCATTTGGTCGTATGTATGCCGGTATAGATCCTGATGTGCAAGCAGTAAGCGAAGCAAGATCGAGACATTTATATAAAGAGATAAAGCCGTATAACGGAAAAACGATACCTTATCCCGACCGTTATTTTGCAACCGTAGTAAGTAATTCTACAGTTGAGCACATACCTAATATTGATGAGGTATTAAAAGAAACCTCTCGCGTATTAAAAAAAGGCGGAACATTTTATTTCACTACAGTTACAGATATTTGGCCTGAATATCTATTTGGCAGTCTACTTTTGGGGAATTTGTATAAGCGATATTTTATTAATAAATCTAAGCATTATAATATGTATTCATTGAAAGCTTGGAAGAAGAAGCTTGCAAAATACGGATTAGATATAATTTCGTCGCAACACTATCTTGATAATAAAAAAATACTTCGGATTTTCGATATTTCCCATTATTTAAGTAGTCCTTCATTGTTGACGAAAAAGTTATTAAATAGATGGGTACTCTTTCCTGATAAAGAGAGGAAGCTTAAGAAACTTCAGGATTTCATTTTGAGAGAAACAAATTCAGACAATGCAATGGGTCCTTATCTATATATCGCAGCCAAAAAAATAAGATAGCTATCTTATTTTTTTAAATATCATTACTTTCGGATGATCATAAACCGTGAATGCCTCCTCTGAGCTATCGTCAGAAAATTGAATCGGTAGGCCTATGTAGCGAAGTGAAGGATAGGATGTAAATTCAGCAACTTTACGGAAATTTGTTTTCTCTTTAAGTAAATCATTATAGAATTTAGTCATAAACGGATACTTATCAGGCACTGTGGGTATGCTGCCCCAAGCTCTGTTAGATGACAATATATAATAATCAGCAGAGCTAAGAGTGTTATTAAATGTTGTTATTTTTTCAGGAGTATCATAATCAAATACATTTAACTCTAGCAGATTATATGTTTTATTTGAACCATAAATTCTCAACGGTAGCGGATCATCCCACAATTCCCAAGCTATTTTAGACCCCTCAGGGACATATTTATAGATCCATTCAGAAGCTGTGATTCTTGAATGTGGGGTAAGGTATATCGACATAAATGCAGCAGGCCATATGAGGATTAAAATTATAGATATAATTTTCATGTATTTAGGAATAAGCTTATGTAAATGTACAAAACCATATGCAGCATATATAGATAAAAGCGGGTAAATAATAATAAAATAGCGGATACTCTTTACGAACTGTGTTGACTGGTACATAAAAAGACAAATTAACCAAAGCATGGAAATAATTACGATTAAATTTTTTTTTCGGAGTATAATCACCATCCCTAAAATACTGAAGATAAATATGGGAATACCGAGTCCGAAAATCGTTAGGTTATAGAGCGCAAAGATGAAAGGAGTTTTAGAAATCCATTGGACGCCTGGGGGGTACCATACATCTGGTGAGCTCCAGCTTTGTAAGGTTTTAAGACTCTGGGTAAGGTTATTACTTATTTGCGGATTTAAAAAAGAAGAAGACTCAAACATGTAAGGGTTTGCGATTCTTAGCGAAACATAAGAAATAATGATAAAAACTAGAACAGATAAACAGATTAAGTAGATTTTACTCTGGTCGAATCTCTTCGATCTGATATCGTAAAGTATTTTCTGAAATAATCCAGCAATTATGATTACAAACAATAACGGTAAATATAAAATCGCAGTAATTTTTGATGCTACAGCCAGCCCTAAAAAAACAGAAGAGAGTATTAGGGCGGATGCTTTTTTTCCAAAATAGTATTTTGTAGCAAAGTAAAACGCACCAAACAGAAAAGTATTTAGAAAAGAATCTACAGCAAAAAAATGTGAAAGCTGAATGGGTAAAACTGCGACAGCATAAAAGAATGAACCCCAGAGTTTAATAGTTTTATCCCAATTTAGATATTTCTCAAACAACTGAATGGTTTTATAAATCAATATGATAACCAGAAGATCACAAAAGCCGGATAGTAATCTGCCGACAATTGTGATGCCATTATATGTATCGTTATTAGTAATCACAGAAGCTATTTTAGTGACTACGAGAGGGAGCGTTCCATATACAAAGAAAGAATATTTTTTTACACCGAAACTATCAACGATATTTACCGGGTTTAGACTGGATCGTGTGGGATCCAGATAATCTCTAAGGGTTACCGGAATTTTTAAATCTGTTACCACCATAGTCAGGAAGCGCTCGTCAGGATGAAGATGTGTTCCTTGATCCCAATTAAGGCCAGAAAAGCGTAGTAATATTGCCAAGGTAATTACAGCAATAATTAATAAATATTGCTCAGACAGTCTTTTCATAAAGTAAAGCAAAGTACTTTTGAGTAGTATACAATTATTTATTGTAGTAAAATTATACAACAACAAACATGATGTTTATACCAGCTTTTATTTTTACAGTTCTTCCGACGTTATTAATATTGTCATTTATAAATAAACTTAAGTTCATAAAAAGCATTGTATTACAAATTGGCTTTTCCTGGTTCATCGGTCAGTATTTATTCGTATGGTTAGTTTTTTTAATGTCTATTATATTAAGTATATATACTCAGGGTATTTTAGTTAAAGCTTTATTATTAGTATTTTCAATAATAATCATTTTTTCGTTAATTAGACTGTCTTCTTTGGTTAATACTTTACAAGATATATCTAAAGCGATTAAAGAACAGAATATAAAAAATATATTAATTTCAGGTTTTATATTTTCGGCTATTTTTTTATTTTCTTACTTATTTTATATTTATCAGTTATCAGAATTAAATGGAAAAATATTTACAAGTGTTGCATATTGGGATTTTCAATGGCATATGCCTTTAATACAAAACTTTGTATACGGAGACAACTTCCCTCCGCAAAATGAATCATTTGCTGGACTTCCCTCTACATATCACTTTTTTTGGGGGTTGTTTGTTTCAATTTATGCAGCCAGTGGTTTAAAAATAGTGGGTGCAATAAATTATATATCAATAATAACAATGTTTTTTTTACTAATCTCCGTTATAGCTTTTATGGAAGAATTATTCTCTACAAAAATTCCTGGTTTAATTGCTGGTAGTCTTATAGTAACTTCTTCCAGTTTTAGATTTATAAATGAGGTTTCCCTAGTATGGCTGAATGGACTCTCTGGCGTTATCGGAACAGTTTTTAATAACACAAATAATCCATTTTTTTATTCATTTATTCCAGGTAATCCATTTGGTTATAACGGTACTATGTTTAATTTATTTTATTTTTTAGCTGAGCGGCAAATGGTTCCGGGTTTAATATATTTGCTGATTATTATTATGGTTTTTTATAAAATCCATCATTTCCGAAACAAATCCCTGGTATTAATTGGACTCTTGGCTGGTTTATATTTCTTATGGCATTTATATATTACTATAATGGTATTTTGCGCGTGTTTGGTTTTAATTATTTTTTTGAAAAACAGAAAAAAGACGCTGTACTTTTTCTCAGGTTTTATAGTTACATTTACTTGCCACTATCTTTATTTCAAAAACCTACAGGGATCAGAATGGTTTCTAAAAGATATTGCATCTTATCCAAAATTAAATTTTAACTTCTCTACGATGAACGAGGTGTATAGCCTGTCATTAGTTAACTTTCTGGGGTATTACTTTTTTGGATATGGAATAAAAATATTATTTTTTATACTTGGGACAATATCTGTCTGGAAAAAAAATAAAAGCTTAATATTAATATTTTTAGCTTTTATAATACCTGCTTTTATTTTAACCAATAGTATACAATTATCACCGCTTTCCATTTACGACAACCATAAATGGCTGCGGCCGATGAATCTATTAGTTGATATAGCCGCGGGATACGGTTTTTACCATTTGTTTTTTATAGAAAAAGTTAATAAAAAGCTGAGACTTTTGATAGTTCCTTCATTAATTGCCTTAACCCTATCCGGAATTATAGAAATTATACCTTTTTTTCAGGCAAGACCGACTGATTTTTTTGCAAATGAACACTCAATACTTGTAAGAGATATTAGAAATCATACAAATCCAAAATCAGTGTTTATTGGTAATGACACAAAAGAAATACATCTGGCAGGCAGAAAACTATTTCTTGGAAATTATTCAGGTCAGGATTTACGCTTAGACAGTTCCAGACGCCAGAAAATAATCCATACTATATATAGCTTAGAGACGAAAGAAGAATTATGTAAGCTTACTAATATATACGACATTGATTATATAGAGACTGATCTAGATAAATTTAACAAATTGGATATGCCAGGAAAAAAATCAGTGAATCAAAAAAATGAAATGGTTAATATTATTGATATAAATGAAGGCTGCCTGTAGTTATTTTATTTGTTTAATAATGTAAACCGTAGGACGATCAAATACATGAGTTGTTTGCTCAAGCGAATATAGCGTATCACCCAGATATAAGATTTTACAATAAATATCACAAGGGGTTTTATAGATTAACTTGTATCTAGACTTGTCATATAAAAGTGAGCCGTAAAATTGATACCTTTTTGGGAGTCTTTGTTTTTTTAGAATGCTCATTTTTAAAACCCTTTCACTTGGAAGGATAATATAGTTGCTGTCTGAAAGAGCTTGGTCAAGTGGAAAGCCATCGCACGGGTAAGAGTTGATTTCAAGATTATACATATCACAAAGTGCGATACGTGAAAAGGAACTATTAAAAGCAATAATCCCCAAGTCATACGATTCACTTAACATGCCTGAATTTTTATCAATGTTTTCCTGAGCCCATTTCGCTGCTTCTACTCTGCTATCAGGTTTGACTAGCACCGTAACATAGTAAGAAAAAGTAAAAATTAAACAAATAATTCCGACGATACTTGATACTTGATACTTGATACTTGATACTTTTTCATTGTTAATGAAAAAATCTGCCAACGTTATTGCGACCATGAAATATATAAACGGCAATGTTGGTACCATATACCGCGTCCATTTAACAAATAAAAACGCTTGGGAAGTAAAAAGTAATAAGTAAAAAGTAATAAGTAAAAAGTAGTTTTTATTTTTATCTTTTATCGATTTCCAGAATATGTATAAAAATGAAGGTATGAAAAGTATTGTAATTATTGGGTTAAGTAAGAAAGGATAAACATTTAAAAATTGATAAATTACAGGAATAGTATCGAAAAATTCATGTGTATAAAAAACTTCAGTGGTTCCTAGAGCGACACCTGTTTCGTAATCCATACTGTTTTTAAATGCTGAAAAATTTAATACAACATATGGATTTGTAATTAAAAAAATAAAAGCAGAAATTAGAATGATTGCTGAGATTTGGGCAATACCTTCAAAGAAAATCTTTATTTTATCTTTCAATAAATCGTAAGTTTTTGCACTTTTATAAAGTACAATAATTACACACATTATCGGCAGCGGTATTAACGCCAGATGAGAGATTTTAGTCGATATAAGGATTCCCATGACAACTCCGGAAAGTAAAACATAACGGGATCTATATTCATTCAATATCTTTAAACATAGAATAAAAAGTAAAACACTGAAAAAAGTAAGCCACATTTCAAATGTTCCGAAATGTGCAAATTGTATAAATCCTACGCTAGTCATCGTAAGAAAAGCCGCCAATAATCCTGTGTTCTTGTTGTGTATTTTTTTACCGGTTATATATGCAAGTGGTACCAGCGTTGTTGAAAGTACTGCAGAATAAATTCGGCTGATAAGAATTGCTTGATCAAAAGCGAGTTGAGAATTAAAACTTGAAAGTTGTAGATTCTGAAGGAATTTTATAAATATTCCTTTAAAGTAGATTATGTATATCGGCAGTGAACCGTAAGCAAAAAAGTTAGGATTCATTTGAGAGGGAAATTGCAGTTGACTAACAGAACTTGCGATGTTCCGCTCGTCAGGATGGAAATAAAACGGTGCACCCCAGTTGAGATTATAGAAGCGAAAGAAAACACCTACTAACATAATTATTGATAGTAAGAAGCCTGAGGTTTTTTTGATTTTGGTAATATTTTTCATCTTCCATTGATCCTCTCTTGTCTCTCCGCCAGCTGGCGGATCGCAAGCGGGCTCCTTATCCCTATTTCGCCGGGATCAGTCCGTCCCACTTTCCACTCATTTTAGGATCTAAGCATTTTTTAAATGTTTCAGGCTGAAATATGGAAATTGGCAAATGTAAAATTACTTGTCTTGCATGACAAGCTCTGCTGCTTTTTGGCCGAGCTCAACTGCATAATTTGTTCCTCTATCCCATGGATAAACTTGCTCAATGTTTGCCAAAACCACATTAGGCAGTGGCGTTTCCATCTGAGGCATTAATCTTGAGTAATTGACTGGAATTATTGGTTGAGCAAATGGAGCTTTAAATAATTTCATCCCGATAATATTTTCTTTATAAGAAGGGTTAATTTTTTTCAAAAGTGGATCAAATTTTTTAAGCATCTCTGCTTCAGTCATCGAAAAATATTTATGATCCATAGATACATAATTACCTAAATATATAATATGTTCATTATTGTAGTGTTTTTTATTCATAAAATTAGTGTGTTCAACAATTGCCATTACAGGGGATGCTTTATCGCATACACTTAACCAATATGTGTTGTCGGGGAAGAAAGGTTTTTTTAATCTTAAAACAAGATTTGTCGCTCCTAAGCCTTTTAGCTTATTAACTTTTTGTTGATAGACAAGAGGAAGCTGCGGCGCAATTTTTACAAATAAAAACGAAGGAAGCGTAATGATGACTTTATCAAATTCTGTCATCTTTATTTTTTTATTTATGATGGCTTTTAGTGTTATATGATTTTTATCAATTAGTTCCTGAATCTCAGAATTAAAAAATATTTTACCACCGTTTTTTTCAATGACATTTACCAATTTATTTGCAAACTGTAAGAATCCTCCTACAGGATACGCAAGAGAGGGAGTTCGTTTTTTTATTCTTGCCCAAAACCAGGCGAGAGATACTTCTTTCGCAAAACCCCCGAATTTATTGTGAAATTGTGGTTCCCAAAGTAGATCATAGCCTTTTTTGCCCATGGTTTTTTTAAGAAACGAATCTGCATAAATTTTTTCCAAAGGATTCCAATATGGATTAAATCTGAGGAATGCAAGAACAGTTGCCATCCTTAATTTGTCTAATCTTTGAAGTTTTGGAAATCTTAACAAACTAATCGGAGAGTCAAGTTGATAAATTTTTTCGTCAATAAAGACAGCAGTTTTCGGGCGCGGGATAATAACAGGATAGTTTATTTCCTTTGCTAAGTTAAGTATGTGATTATCATTTGCAAACCAGTGATGATAATGTTTCTCCAAAGACCAATCCCACCCTTTTTCTTCATAGCCTATTGCCAGTCCGCCTGGAAGAGAGTCTTTCTCAAAAATTGTAACTTTATGGCCTTTTTTCGTTAGTTGATATGCCGCGGATAGACCAGTAAATCCCGCGCCGATGATGGCAATATTCATAAAAGAGTCAAAGAGTCAGAGCGACAAACCTGCCTTGCCGGCAGGGAGTCAAAGAATAAATTTTGCACCTCTGACTCTATGCAGCTTTGACTCTTACTATTATACGCGGAATAAGAGAAATAGCATAGCGCTGACTAATGTGGCAAAAGTTAATAATCCTATTGAGATAATTACTTCACTGCTTCCTGGTTTTAAACTAGGATGGGGTGAAGGAATGTTTGTAACGATATTTGTTAGTATAGGTGTCGGTGTGGAGCTTATTAGTGTCGGAGATGGCATAAAAACAGTGGGAATCGGTGTCGCCGAAGCCGGAGGTGTCGGAGACACCGAGGGCGTAGGTGATTTTTCAGGCGCTACAGAAGGATCAGTGAATTGACTACCTTCTGCATACATAACGAAAGATTCAGAAACGGATTGGGTGCGTCCATTCTTGTCTTTGCCGGTAATCGTAAGCGTATAAACACCAGGCTCAAGTCTCTGGTCCGGCTTATAAATCCATATACCCTCCGAATCTGCCTGTATAGTTGCTTTTATTTCTTCAATAGCTTGAATAACCACATTTACAGAACTTTTTGGTAAAGCTGTACCGGAAAATTCAGGAGAAGAGCTATAAAACGGTTGATTTTTTTCAGGAATAATTATAGTCAATTCGCCTGTGCTTTGAATCTTTGTGAATTTTGGGATGGTAGGTTTTGCAGACTGCGAGGCTGAAGTCGTAGGCGTAGGTACATCAGCCGTAAAATTATATATCTGCGATAGGGAAACCGGTGCGACTTCTGTCGCATCTTTTACTAAAACTGTAGCCGATGCAATTCTGCCGTCTCCTGTAAAGGAAAGAGTTATTGAATCAAAGTCAGAAATTGTAATATATCGCGTGAGATCGTCAGAGCGAAGGGTATTGAGATTAAAGATATAAGTCCCGTCTGGTAAGACAGTTGTAGAAAGCGTTTGGGAATTTTGGATTTTTAAAAATGCAGCAGCTTCTTTAGGTTTTGAGCCGTCCGGTAAAAGTATTGTGCCTCTTACGGTTCTGGCTGTTTGTGTATTTGCGGATACGACAGGAGCTGTGCGCATGTCGTAAGGTGCGCCGTTATTATTAAAAACTGTGTTATCAGATAAAATATTGAAATAATATTTGGTATCGGGTTTAAGATTTTTAATGCTAAAATAATGTAATGTATGAGGCTTTGAACTGCCTCCTGAATCCTTGTCGTCCAGAACTATCTGTCCTACACTATTTGTCTCTCCAAATGAAATTACACCTGTTGTGGGCTCAGACGTGGTATACGAAATCGAAAAAGATGAAATATTAATGTTAGTTATAGCAATTGATACGGGAGTGCTTGAAGGAACTGCCTGTAGTCTGTTTAAACTGTTATTTTTTGAGATTATTATAGTTATCCCCAGTATTAGAGCGAGTAAGACAATTCCTACATATGTTGGAATCTTTATGTTCCATTTGGACTGTTTCATAATAAAGCATCTGGGTTTTCCGGTGTTACGAAAGGTGTATTCTCTGGGGTTTGAGTTATAGATGGAGTTGGTGATACCTCAGTAGATTCAGGTGTCGGTTCTATCTGTGTATCACCTGACGGACTGGCGTCGGTATAGTCTGGTAGTACTTTGTTGCGGGTCTTGAGTCGCTCAATCGTATTTTTATTAAATTTTCCGTCAATCGGAATAATTTGGGTTTGCAATACCTCGTCTATTGTAGACGTAACATATGCGTCATAAATATTAGATCCGACCCATAAAAATACAATTATAAACATTGATAAGGTTAGGAGAGCCAGGTCCTTTTGTATGCGATATTTTTTATTATTCATAACGTGAAAAACAAGCGACCTCGGATTGTCACTGATTGTGTTTCTTCGTTGGCGTAGCTGATGCTTTCTATTTGAACTACCCGATCAAAATTTATTACCGACTTGACGAACGGTAACAGATTATTCTTTTCACCTATAGCAGTGATTGTAAAAACGTAGTATGCTGCTTTCGGGATTATGGGTTTTTTTTCTATATTCTTTGACAGTTCCACAGTAAATGTCTCAATGTCAGTGATTGTTACCTGAGACTCCTTTGCAATTGTCTGGAATTGTCCTACTACCTGAACATTTTTCGGATTATCAGAAACTGCATTATCTACAACAGGCCAAGTATTCGCTAAAGCTTCATATTGAGTGTTAAGGGAGGACAAATTTGATAATTTAGTTTTCAGATTGGTATTCACAAATTCACTATCTGCCAATTTCCTGTTTAATTCGACTATTGTAGTTAAAGTAGGACTTATAGCAAATAAGCCCAAAAAAGATAGTGACAGGAAGGTCATAATTAAAATTAAATAAATCTGTGTCCGCTCTTCGGTAAGTCTAGGATGAGAGCGAACGAGGGACATGTATCTTTCTTTGGTAAAATTTTTGACCACAAATCTATTAAAAATTCCCATATTATTTATTTTTCGTTTTAAGCTGAGCTGTAAGTGTAATACTTACCAATGCGCTTTTGGGTTTACTTTCTATTTTATCTACGCTTAGCGTATTAACTAACGGGTGCTCTCTAAGGTCTTGGGTGAATGCTGATAAGATATCTGGTGAAGATGTTTGAGCTGTAACTGTTAAAGATGAAGGCGTGACAGTAAGTGCATTGAACCTTAACTGGTCATTTGCTTTTTGGAACATCTCCTCAAAAAGCTTCACTGTTGCTTCAGATGAAGCGGTATTTGTTTCGCTTACTTTTAGCTTTAGCTGTTTAATCCGGAATTTCTCTTCGCCTTCTTTAAAAAAACTAACTTGTGCTTGTTGGGTTTCAATTTCGTCCTTAAGATCGATCAGTTTTCTATCAATAGAAAACCTGGAAAGGAATACAAATAAGGCTATGGCCTCAGTAATAATTACAAGGAGTCTTCCGATATATAACGCCCAAAAAAGGAATATATCAGAAGCGTTTTTCCCTTTATCTGAAAGAAGATTTATAGATCGGCTTTCTTTTTCCATATTAGGTAAGCCGGCTTGCTAGACAGGCTATATTTAGTCTATGTGAATTTATTTTGATTGTCAAAGAAATTTTGGTATGCTATACTCTGGTAGTCCGCCTTCAGGCGGATTGAACTTTTTATGGCTGGTGTAAGTACAAGATCACGAATATATCCTCTAGATAAGATACGTAATATAGGTATCATTGCGCATATTGATGCCGGAAAGACTACGACGACTGAAAGGATACTTTTTTATACAGGACGTACATATAAGATTGGAGATATAGATGAGGGCAATACGCAAATGGACTGGATGGAACAGGAGAAGGAAAGAGGTATCACAATAGTCTCTGCTGCAACCACTACCTTTTGGACTCATTCGTCTCTCCGCGCTGAAGGAAAAGAAGATCCTTATAGGATTAATATTATCGATACTCCCGGGCACGTAGATTTTACTGCTGAAGTAGAAAGATCCCTCCGGGTACTGGATGGAGGAATTACTGTGTTAGATGCTGAGGAAGGAGTACAGTCACAGAGTGAAACTGTATGGAGACAGGCAGATAAGTATAAAGTGCCTAGAATTTGTTTTGTAAATAAAATGGATAAATTGGGAGCAAATTTTCTCAATACCGTTTCAAGTATTGAGAAAAGACTTGGTGCTAACCCAGCAATAATGGTATTACCGATTGGCTCAGAGAATACATATGTCGGAAACGTGGACTTATTAACCATGAAAGCTATTCGCTGGGGCTCGGAAGAATTAGGTGCTAAATTCGAAGTTTCAGATGATATACCTTCGGATATGGCTGATCAAGTGAAAGAGTATAGGCATAAGTTAATTGAGAAAATATCTGAAACTGATGATGCATTATTGGAAAAATATTTGGGCGGTACAGAACCGACTGTAGAAGAATTAAAGAAAGCACTTCGAGCTGCAGTCATTGAATATAAGCTCGTTCCGATTTATGCCGGAACTTCTTTAAGAAATAAAGGCGTTCAGCCTTTGCTTGATGCGGTGGTCGATTACCTTCCTTCACCTCAAGATCTGGATCATGTTAAAGGAGTTAATCCAAAGACTGAGACAGAAGAGTTGCGTAAGCTTACGCCGGATGAAAAACTGTCAGGATTGGCTTTTAAAATCCAAAACGATCCTCACGTAGGTAAGCTTACATATTTTAGAGTTTACTCAGGTGTCATTGAATCGGGCTCGTATATTTATAACAGCACTAAGAGAGTAAGAGAAAGAGTCGGACGTTTACTTTTAATGCATGCCAACGAGCGTGAGGAGGTAAAAGAAGCATACGCAGGAGAGATCGTAGCTATCGTAGGGTTAAAGGAAACTGTTACAGGTGATTCATTGTGTGATGAAAATAATCCAATTCTTCTTGAGCAAATCTCATTTCCGGATCCTGTTATTTCACTCGCTATTGAACCGCAGACTAAATCAGATCAAGAAAAACTTGGATTGGCACTAAAGCGATTACAAGAAGAAGATCCTACATTTAGGGTTAAATCCAATCATGAAACCGGTCAAACAATAATTTCAGGTATTGGTGAGTTACAGCTTGAGATTATGGTGGATCGTATGAAACGCGAGTTTGGTGTTTTGGCAAATGTAGGCGCACCGCAGGTCGCATATAAAGAAACATTTGCTCAAATTGCTGAAGGAGAAGGAAAGTATATAAGACAGAGCGGAGGGCGTGGTCAATATGGACATTGTTTCCTGAGAGTTACACCTAAGCCTCGCGGAGAAGGATATGAGTTCATAGATGCTATTAAAGGCGGAGCTATCCCTGCGGAGTTTGTAAAAGCTGTAGAAAAAGGCGTAGCAGAGATGCTTGATAACGGACTTTTACTTGGTTATCCTTTAGTAGACATTTCTGTTACTTGTTATGACGGGTCATTCCATGATGTAGATTCATCGGAAAATGCATTTAAGATAGCAGCATCTCAAGCGATGCAGGCTGCATCGAGAAAAGCACAGATGTCGCTCCTTGAGCCGATAATGAAAGTTGAAGTGACTACTCCTTCTGAATTCATGGGAGATATTATCGGCGATTTGTCAGCTAAAAGAGCACAAATTCTCGGCACAGAAGAGAGAGGGACAGCTACTATAGTTCTGGCAATGGTGCCATTAGCTGAGCTTTCAGGCTATGCAACTCAACTTCGGTCTATGTCTCAGGGAAGAGCATCATATTATATGGAGCCGTCACATTACGAAGAAGTACCGAAAAACATAGTTGACGGAATGCTTGCCAAATCCACTTTCACCGGTCGTGTTTCCGCTTCATAAATGTCATACACTGTGATAAAATAGCCTCCAGATGAAATCTGTAGTTTGTATCTTTGCGCATCCCGATGATGAAGCGTTTGGGCCTTCAGGTACTATCACTCTTCTAGCAGAGAAAAAGCCTGTGTACCTGATTTGTGTGACAAATGGGGATGCAGGTATTAATGGTACAAATGAGCCAAGGACATTAAGTGAGATCAGGAAAGATGAACTTAAGAAGTCAGCAAAGATTCTAGGGATAAAAGATGTTTTCTTTTTAGATTATAAGGACGGATGTTTATGTAACGCACTTTATCATGAGGTTGCACATAGAATCACTGAAATTATCAGAAAACTGAACCCCGATACGCTTATGACATTTGAACCAAACGGCGTATCCGGACACATCGATCATATAGCTGTCTCAATGATTACATCTTACGTTTTTGATAAACACAAAAAGATAAGAACCTTGATGTATTATTGTATAAGCAAGGAAAATCGTATGCTTGAAGAACCATACTTCATATACTTTCCGCCCGGATATTCAAAAGATGAGATAGGTGAAACGTATGATGTTTCACCTGTCTGGGATAAAAAAATAGCCAGCATGAACGCTCACGTATCACAGAGACATGATGCTGTAAGGGTATTAAAAAAACTTAAAAGACTACCCAGAGAAGAACATTTTTTAGTAGAAATTAAAACCTAACTTGATAGGTAATAAATAATATTTACTCAAGCTCCGGTTCATTTGTTGGAGAAGCTTCAAGGACAGTAAATGACTCAAGCGTAATTTTTCCGACTACTTCAAATTCTTCAGATTCTTCTTGTGTAAGTTTTCCCACCATTTCTACCTTATTTGCAGTATATAGTGGGCTTTCAAACCATCGATCAGTGTTCCCGTTAGAAGGATCTTCAAGTAAATAATATTCTCCATTTTCCGACAAGAAGCCATATACACAATCAGCAGTCATACTACCATCTAGGCCTGGGATGCGAGGTAAGCAGGTGACTTGACCTGTTATTGTTATTTGCTTAGGCGATTTTTCGACTGGAGGCATAGGAGGCGTGGATTTCTTCATGGCCATAGCCAGATATAAAGATGTGCCTACTAAAAGTATTATAAATCCGATGGCAAAATATTTGGTCGTCTTATCATACTCACTGTTTTTAGCCATATTAGGATTATGGTAACAACAAATATTTGTAAAATCAATGTATCAGTTATAATAGTTACCATGAAAAAGTGGATTATAATATTTTGCGCTGTATTTATAGCTGGTGGTCTGGTAGTAATAAGTCGAAACGACGAGTCTGCTGTGAATAGGGATTTATCGCGTACTATATCGCCTGATGAAACACTGAAAAGCAGAGATGTGAAAACTTCGCTATTTGTCCCTTATTGGAGTCTTCCTGACAATCCGCAGAGCTTCAGTGATTATACCGAGCTTCTTTACTTCGGCGTTGCATCAGGGAAAGACGGTATAAACACCAATGAGTCCGGTTTTCTAGGTTTGGCAGATTTTGTAGCGGGTGTTCCTGTAGCTACAGAAAAATTATTGGTACTTCGTATGCTGGATTCTAAAGAGAACTTTGAGATATTAAAAGATCATAAGAAACAGACAAAAATAATTAATGAAACGATACATATCGCGAAAGAGCATGGATTCAGCGGTATCGTACTTGACCTTGAACTGTCCGCGCTTCCGTTTGATTCTCTTATAAAGCAAATAAACTATTTTAATAATAGTTTTTATAATTCGTCCCGGAGTAAAGATTTAGAATATCGCATCACGGTTTATGGCGATACATATTATCGAATAAGGCCGTTTGATATAAAAACCCTTGCTCATTCCTCTGATGGAATCATGGTGATGGCATATGATTTCCATAAATCAGGGGGGAATCCCGGGCCAAATTTTCCGCTGAAAGGCAAAGATAAATACGGATACTCTTATGAGGAGTTAATAGATAAGCTTTTGACAGAAGTTCCTGTTAATAAAATAGGAGTGATATTCGGGCTATATGGCTATGATTGGCATGTAGATGAAAAAAACATAGCTCAATCTTTAGGAAGACCCATGAGCTATCTTGAGATAAAAAATTCAATACTTCCTGACTGTCAAATTTTGTCCTGCAAAGTATTTAAAGATCCCCTGTCAGCTGAAACTCAGATAACTTATATATCTACAGATGGCGATAAGCATATCATCTGGTTTGAGGATATGGAGTCAGTATCAAAAAAACAAGAATACCTAAAGTCAAAAGGAATCAGAGCTTTCAGTCTCTGGGCACATAGTTATTTTTAACGTTTTCAGCCTTAAATATTTTTTTATAAACTAGGGTATTGACGATTGTGGAAAAGTATTGTATCATTACAACTAATCTCATTTTCTGATGAGATTTATTTTTCTGATTTAAAACTATGGCAGACAAATTTCAACGAACCAAACCTCACGTAAACATTGGAACTATCGGTCACGTAGATCACGGTAAGACCACTCTTTCTGCTGCAATTGCCACAGTCCTTGCGAAAAAAGGACTCGCAACAGCTAAAAAATATGAGGATATTGATAATGCCCCCGAAGAAAAAGCTCGCGGAGTCACCATTAATATCTCTCATATAGAATACGAAACAGATAAAAGACATTATGCCCACATAGATGCCCCGGGACATGCTGATTATATTAAAAACATGATTACCGGAGCTGCACAGATGGATGGTGCAATTCTCGTGGTTTCAGCCCCAGACGGTCCTATGCCTCAAACTCGAGAGCATATTTTACTCGCATACCAAGTAGGAGTTCCATCGATTGTAGTATTCATGAATAAAACAGACATGGTTCAAGATGCCGAACTTCTGGATTTAGTTGAGATGGAGGTACGTGAGCTTCTTACTAAGTACAAATTCCCAGGTGATACGACTCCTATAATCAGAGGATCTGCACTGAAAGCTCTTGAAGGCGATGCTGAAGCTGAGGCTAAAATCATGGAGCTTATGGATACAGTCGACAGTTATGTGCCTACACCAGAACGCCCTACAGATAAGCCATTCTTAATGGCGGTTGAGGACGTATTCTCCATTAAGGGACGAGGTACAGTCGTAACAGGTAGAATTGATCGTGGAGTAGTAAAAGTAAACGAAAATGTTGAGATAATAGGACTTAAAGCCACTAAGTCTACTGTAGTTACCGGTGTAGAGATGTTTAGAAAGCAACTAGATGAGGGTCAAGCCGGAGATAATGTCGGATTACTCCTTAGAGGTGTTGAAAAAGATGATGTAGAGCGGGGTCAGGTACTTGCTAAACCGGGTTCCATCACTCCTCATACTGAGTTTGAAGCAGAAGGTTATATCCTTACGAAAGAAGAAGGCGGACGTCATACTCCTTTCTTTACTGGTTACAGGCCTCAATTTTATATTCGCACAACTGACGTTACAGGCTCTGTACAGCTTCCATCAGGAGTCGAGATGGTTATGCCCGGAGATAGTACCAAAATGACAGCAAAGCTTATCGTACCTGTAGCGCTTGAAGAAGGACAACGATTTGCTATTCGTGAGGGTGGTAAAACCGTTGGAGCAGGTGTTATCACAAAAATAATCGCCTAAAAGGCGATTTTTTGGTATTTGGACTTGTGTACAGCTAAATCAGTATGTGCTCTTTAACAGTTTGTTGGTACTGTAAGACAGAATAGAAAGGATATTATGCCGAAAGGAAAAATTCGTGTAAGATTAAAAAGCTATGATTCGCGCGTTTTGGATTCGTGTTGTCAACAAATACTTGATACTGCGATAAGAACCGGTGCGAAAATAGTCGGACCAATCCCCTTGCCCACAGATAAAAGTACTTATGTCGTAAATAGATCACCGTTTATTGATAAAGACGCAAGAGACCATTTCGAAATAAGAGTACATAAAAGGCTAATTGATATCGTTTCGCCAACAGACAAAACAATTGACAGCTTAACACATTTAGAATTACCAGCGGGAGTTGATATCGAGATAAAGATGTAAGGGATATAAATATATCCAGAACATTTTAATTAGATGACTAAGATCATGTTGCCCAAAAATAATAAAATGAGGAGGTTTTACAAGGCCTAAATTCGGGTTTATTAACTTAATAAGTCTTACCAATAGGTAGCCGAATAGGCTACTTTTTTTGTAATTGATATGAATACTGTAATTGGAAAGAAAACATCGCAGGCACAGGCTTTTTTAACAAATGGAGTAAGGATTCCTGTTACGAAAATTGACGTATCTGATAATACAGTGTTAGAAGTTAAAACACAGGAAAAGCATGGATATAGCGCTTTGCAGATAGGTTATGGTTCCAAGAAAAATTCAAAAAAATCAATACTAGGTCATGTAAAAAAAGCTAATTTGAAAACTGCGCCGAAATTGATATTGGAAGCAAGGTTGGCTGCAGATGAAAGTATTTTGAATGTAGGAGACCGCATCGATCTTGAAAGCGTATTAAAGCCTGGCGATATCGTTAAGGTGACCGGTATATCGAAGGGAAAAGGCTTTGCAGGAGTTGTAAAAAGGCATAATTTTCGCGGTGGTCCAAGAACACACGGCCAATCAGATCGGGAAAGAGCACCTGGTTCCATCGGACAAACTACGACTCCGGGACGGGTTTATCGAGGGAAAAGAATGGCTGGAAGAATGGGAAATGAGAGATCATCAGCACTTAATTTACTCATAGTGGATATTGATGTAAAAGGAGATAAAAAAACAATTTTAGTTAAAGGATTAGTACCTGGTGTAGTTAATAGTCTTGTAACTGTTCAGAAAACTGGAGAATTGTCAGATAAGAAATTCGTACCCTTAGTTCAAGATGAAGTAATAAAAGAGGATGTAATAGAAGCTGAAGTTGAAGCGAAAGAGCAAGTAGTCAGTGATATCTCAGTTGATGTTGTAGATGAGGCAAAACCTGTTGAGCAGCAAGCCTCAGATGAAGTAAAAACTGAAGAAACTCCATCCTCTAATGAAGTTAAGGAGGAAAATTAATATGGCAGAAAAAAAGCTAAAAGCAAAAAGTGAAAAGTTAAAGACTGTAAAAGCAAATAAGCAGCCAACTGTAAAAAAGTTGGAAGTTAAAGCTGAGCCTAAGACAGTAAAAAAGAAAGGGAATTTGGTAGTCGATGTTTATGATTTAACTGGTAAGGTAGTTGAAACTGTGGATTTACCAGCGGAAATTTTTGGCGTTAAGGTAAATAAAAGACTCATAGCACAAGCAATTCGTGTGTATCTCGCAAACCAACGCGCAGGTAGTGCGTCTACTAAAACCCGCGGTGAAGTGAGGGGATCAACACGAAAAATTTATCGCCAAAAAGGTACAGGTAGGGCACGCCACGGTGGAGTCCGCGCTCCTATATTCGTACATGGCGGTGTGGCACATGGCCCTAAGCCTCAGGATTATAGCCTGAAGTTGCCACAAAAAATGAAGAAAGCTGCATTAAATTCAATTTTGTCTGCAAAAATGGCAAGCGGTGAAATAAAGGTCGTAACTGATTTTGATAAGGCAGATGGCAAGACCAAGCAAATGGCGGTACTATTTAAAAAAATTAATCCTAGTGGTAAAAAAACGCTTTTTGTCATAGATAAGAAGTACGAAAATCTTGTTTTGGCCGTAAGAAACATAATGAATGTCACCTATGAATATGTGAATCATTTGCACGTATATGAGATAATGCAAAATCACGAAATTGTGCTTATGAAAAGTGCTGTCGACGAGCTTAAGAAAGGTTTATCAAATACAAAAATTAGTAAAGATAATTAGATATGAATCCGATTATAAAACCGGTAATAACTGAAAAAACTATAGCCCTTGCATCTAAAGGAAAGTTTACTTTCGTGGTTCATCCCACAGCAGATAAGCAATCTATAAAGATTGCCGTAGAAAAGGCATTCGGTGTAGATGTAGTTAGCATTGTAACTAATTTAATAAAAGGTAAAACAATGCGGGTAGGAAAAGCCAGGCGCGAGAAAACTATCAGTCCGTTTAAAAAGGCAGTTGTAAAATTAACAAGTGGTCAAAAAATTGACCTTTTTGAGTTAAGTGGATAAAATATGAAACGATTAAAGTTTATTAAGAAAAAAAGTTCAGGAAGAAGCTCGTCAGGTCAAGTAGTGGTTCGTCATCAGGGAGGAGAGCATAAGCGATACATTAGGGTTATAGATTTCAAAAGAGATAAAAAAGACATGGCAGGAAAAGTCGTGTCCATAGAATACGATCCCAATAGGACCGCTGATGTAGCGCTTATCCATTATTCAGATGGCGATAAACGTTACATACTCTCGCCTAATTTGCTTTCTGTCGGTGACATTGTCTTATCGGGAGAATCAATAGAGATAAAAACAGGATTCGCTTTGCCTTTGAAGCAAATTCCGGTAGGAACCGTTGTGCATAATGTCGAACTGCATCCAGGACGAGGTGGGCAGATGGCGCGTTCAGCCGGAACGAGTGCTATTATTTCAGCTCAAGAAGGTAACTATGTGCATCTGAAGCTTCCGTCGGGTGAAATAAGGCGCGTACAAGCAGCTGGATATGCTACAATCGGACAGCTGGGAAATATAGAATGGAAAGATGAGATTATAGGTAAGGCTGGACGAAAGAGAAATATGGGTATTCGTCCGACCGTAAGGGGAGTTGCTCAAAATCCGAGATCTCATCCGCATGGTGGAGGAGAAGGAAGGTCAGGAATCGGTATGCCCTCGCCGAAGAACTATGCCGGGCGTGTGGCTGTCGGTATAACCAGAAAGAGAAAAAAATATTCAAATAAATTTATAGTTAAAAGAAGGAGTAGTAAGAAGTAAACAAATAATCCAATAAACGAATATACAAATCATTAGTTTATTTGAATATTTGACTATTTGTTTATTACGAGACTTCGGCTGAGCTCAGTCGAAGCGTGAAAGGAGTTTATGTCAAGAAGTAGTAAAAAAGGACCATTTATTGATCCAAAATTATTAAAAAAAGTTGTAGCACAAAAACAATCAGGAACTTCGTCTCCTATTAAAACATGGAGTAGGGCCTGTCAAATTCCGCCGGAATTTGTCGGTCATACGTTTTTAGTTCATAACGGCAGGATCTTTGTAAATGTTTTCGTTCAAGAAGGTATGGTAGGACGAAGACTGGGTGAATTTTCGCCTACACGTACATTTAGAGGGCACGGAAGAATAGTCGCAAGAGAGATCTCTAAGACCTAAGGTTTTAGAATAAGCAAATAATCCAATAAACGAATATACAAATCATTAGTTTATGAGAATACAAGCAATTAGCAGAAACGTAAAAGTGAGTCCGAGAAAGGTTCGTCTGGTTGCAGATGCTGTAAAACCGCTTTCTGTAAAAGACGCATTGGTATCTTTACGCGGTACTCGAAAAAGGGCAGCTTACGCAATTATTAAAACCCTTGAGAGTGCCCTGGCAAATGCTACCAATAATGCAAAGTTAGATAAAAACACTATGCAAATTGCAGATATTGATGTAGCAGAAGGACAAGCTTTTAAGCGTTTCCATCCGTCAACGAGGGGGAGAATTCATCCTTATAAAAAGCGTAGTTCGCATATACGGGTAGTTTTGGAGGAAAAGAAAACTGAAGTAATGAAACCAACTGATAAGACAGTAGAATCAAGGAAGGAGGACAAGAAGTAATACTACAAATAAATACCAATACTACCAATATCCAATAAAAAAATAATTATTGAGATATTTGACATTTGTAGTATTTGAAATTGGTAGTATTACGACTGAAAGGAGCTTATGGGTCAAAAAGTAAATCCACACGTATTAAGACTAAAAACTGTTTTTCAATGGAACAGCAGGTGGTTTAATGAAAGTGAGTACAAGAATACTGTTTTGGAAGATTTCTTGCTTCGAAAGCTGCTTCGGGAAAAGCTTAAGAATGCCGGTGTGTCAAAGCTTGATATAGAGCGATCAATTAATAGTATAAAGGTTATAGTTTACGTAGCACGTCCCGGTATAGTAATAGGTCGAGCAGGAACAGGTCTTGAAGAGTTGAAAAAAACTATAGCACTTTTTTTTCAGAAAACAAGAGCTGGCAAATCTCTTCCGAAACTTGATATTAGAGTTGAGCCTGTAAAAGAGCCGAATTTAGATTCATATCTGGTTGCAAAAAGTATAGCTGACCAGCTAGAGAGAAGAATGCCGTTTAAAAGAGTGCTTGTACAGACAGCAGACCGGGTGATGTCCAGTGGCGCAAAGGGTGTCAGAATTCTTCTAGCAGGAAGGATTGCCGGTGCTGAAATAGGAAGACGCGAAAGAGTGCAGTTAGGCACGGTGCCGCTTTCGACGATACGGGAGAATATTGATTATACTAGCCTTCCATCTTTAACGAAAAAAGGATATATCGGTGTTAAAGTCTGGATTCATAAAGCAGAAGGAAAATAATAATAAACAAATAATCCAATAAACGAATATACAAATCATTAGTTTATTTGAATATTTGACTATTTGTTTATTACGAGACTTCGGCTGAGCTCAGTCGAAGCGTGAAAGGAGTTTATGTTAGTACCAAGAAGAGTTAAATTTAGAAAACAGATGAGAGGCAGTATGAAAGGTAATGCTACACGCGGCGTGGAGCTTGCGTATGGCGAGTTTGGTTTGGCGGCAGAGAGTGCCAGTTGGGTATCGAGCCGACAAATCGAATCGGCAAGACGTGCAATCACGCATTACACACAACGCGGAGGCAGGGTTTGGATTATGATTTTTCCTGATAAACCTATTACTAAAAAACCTCCGGAAGTTCGTATGGGCTCAGGTAAAGGCGATGTTCATGAATATGTGGCTACAGTCAAACCGGGAAGAATTATGTTTGAAATAGGCGGAGTATCAGAGTTAGTTGCGAGAGAAGCACTAAGAAGAGCAGCTCATAAGCTGCCTGTCCGTACAAAAATAGTAGCACGAGATTAATATGAAAACAAACGAAAAAAAAGAATTGCACAGTAAAACAATTATTGAGCTTAAAAAGAAGCTGGTAGATTCACATTCGGAGCTTTTTACGAATCGTCTATCACATACGCGTGGTAAATTAAAAAACCCGCGTGTAATTACTGTATTGAAACGGAATATAGCTCAAATTGAGAGTATATTACGTGGAAAGGAGTTGGCAAATGAGCAAGACGCTTAATGGTGTAGTTATATCAGCTAAACGGGAAAATCTTGTAACTGTTGAGGTGACTTGGAAAGTTCCTCACCCAAAATATAGAAAGCTTATGGCTAGATCTAAAAAGTTTTCTGTAGCATTACAAGGTAAGCATGCAAAGATTGGTGATAAGGTAGTTATATCTGAAACTAGGCCTATTTCTAAAACAGTACATTTTGTAGTTAGTAAAGTAAATACGAATGCATCCAAATAGAAATAGTCCGAATGTATCCGAATATACGGATTAATTAGGATTATTTAAATTAGGATAAATTAGAATATTATGATTCAATTAAGGACAATTTTACAAGCAGCGGATAACAGTGGAGCCCAGGCATTATCAGTAATGCATGTCTATGGCGGGTCGAAAAGAAAATTCGGAAGAATCGGTGATGTCGTGCATTGTGTAGTTAAAAAAGCTACACCGCATGGTCAGGTAAAGGATAGCGAGATGGTGAAAGCTGTGGTTGTTCGTACGCGAAAAGAATTCAGAAGGAAAGACGGATCTTATATACGCTTTTCAGATAACGCAGCTGTCGTAATTGACAATCCTAAAGATAAAAATCCGAGGGGGACACGTATTTTCGGACCTATTCCCCGCGAAATAAGAGATAAAGGATACACGAAAATTACAAGTATGGCAGTTGAGGTGGTATAAATATGAAACTAAAAAAAGGCGATACAGTCAAAATAATGGGTGGCAAGGATTCTGGAAAATCAGGCTCTATAGAAAAATTGCTTACTAAGGAACAAAAGGTTTTAGTCAACGGTGTAAATCAATACAAGAGACATGTAAAAGCGCGGATGCAAGGCCAAAAATCAGAAATTATCACGATCACAAAACCTTTACCTGTTTCTAAAGTCGCATTAATTTGCCCTCACTGCAAGAAGCAATCAAGAGTCGGGTTTAAAGTGGTTAAAGGAAGCAAGATGCGTGTTTGTAGAAAATGCGGAAAGGAGTTAGCTTAATAAACAAATAATCCAATAAACGAATATACAAATCATTAGTTTATTTGAATATTTGACTATTTGTTTATTACGAGACTTCGGCTGAGCTCAGTCGAAGCATGAAAGGAGTCATATGGCAGATTTACAAAAAAAATATAAAGAAGAATTAGTTAAAAATTTAGGCAAAGAGCTTAGTCTTTCCAATGTCATGGCTGTGCCATCTATTGTTAAGATTGTCGTGAACATGGGCGTTAAAGACGCTACATCTGACAAAAAGCTCATTGAGAAAATGTCTCAGGTTATGGCTCTAATCACAGGACAAAAAGCCCGTATTGCGAGAGCGAAAAAATCAATCGCTACTTTTAAGCTTAGACAGGGGGACCCTATAGGCGTAACAGTTACCTTGCGCGATAAAAGGATGTACGCCTTTTTAGATAAGCTTATTAGCGTAGTTCTTCCCAGAATCAAGGATTTTAGGGGAGTTAAGTCAACCAGCTTTGACGGTAGGGGAAATTACGCATTAGGTTTTGATGAATACGCAGTCTTTCCTGAGATTGATCTAGGCACGGTGGATAGAATGCAGGGGGTAGAAGTTATAATTGTGACTACAGCAAAGACTGATAAAGAAGGATATGCATTGTTAAATGCATTCGGAATGCCTTTTCAGAAAAGTAAGTCCTAATTGATTCGAGTAACATTAGCCCAAATGTATCCGAGTTGTAGCTTTATATGGTATAATTCTGAGGCTAAGTTTATTCGAATGAATCTGGATTAATTTAATTGGTAATAATTAGTATTTATATGGCTAAAGTATCAGATATAGTAAAATTCAAAAAAAAGCAAAAATACGAAGTACGCGGTGTAAATCGTTGTAATATTTGTGGAAGATCCAGGGGTTATTTCCGTCGTTTCGGCTTGTGTAGAATTTGCTTTCGTGAGCTTGCTATGAAAGGAGAGTTACCTGGAGTAACAAAATCCAGCTGGTAAATATATGTATCACGTAGGAGATTTTATTTTTAGAATTAAAAACGCATACCTTGCTCGTAAGAAACAAGTGACCATGCCTTTCTCGAAGATCAATAAGGCGGTTGCGCGTGTTTTGATAAAAGAAGGTTTCTTAGCCGGTGTAAAAGAAGAGACAATTAGTGGTAAGAAAGTTTTAGTTGCTGATTTACGATATGAAAATAGAAGGCCTGCAATGCATGACGCGGTATTAATATCTAAGCCGTCACTAAGGGTATATTTTGACACCGGTAATTTAAAAGATGTTCGCGATAGAACACTTACATCTATTGTCTCAACCAGCAGCGGAATCATGACTGGTAAAGATGCTTTAAAAAAAGGAATCGGCGGAGAGATGCTTTTTAAAATTTGGTAAAT
>CAZNVI010000004.1:33758-46927 GCA_964576705.1 uncultured Gammaproteobacteria bacterium
AAGATGCTTTAAAAAAAGGAATCGGCGGAGAGATGCTTTTTAAAATTTGGTAAATTGTAAGCTACGAATGCATCCAAATTTTGCATTCTAGTTTTAAACAATTCGTAGTAATTCGTATGATGAGTTAGGTTTAGTAAGTTTACCTCGCATCCGAATTAATCCGAATAAACTAAAGCAGAAAACTAATTAGGATTAATTTGTAGCAGACTATGTCTAAAATAGGAAAAGTACCAATCGAAATTAAAAAAGACGTTCAAGTATCGCTTGATGGCAATACTGTGAATGCCTCAGGTGTTAAAGGGCAGGCATCATACCTGGTTCCAAATGGAGTAAATGTAAAATTAGAGGATGGTAGAATCATTTTATCTGTATCCGATAATAGAAACAGAAATCTTAGGGCGTTGTATGGACTAACACGCGCAAATTTAGCCAATATGGTTTCCGGAATAGATACTGGTTTTGAGAAAAAGCTTGAAATTCATGGAGTAGGATACAGAGCGCAAATGCAGGGCGAGGAATTGGTTTTGGCTTTGGGTTTTTCCCATCCTGTTAAGTTCAAGTCATCAAGTGATGTTAAAATTACTGTGTCTGAGAATGTTATAACAGTAAGCGGAACAGATAAGGCATTAGTTGGTTTAACCGCTTCAAAAATACGTGCTGTTAAACCGCCTGAGCCATATAAGGGTAAAGGGATTCGATATTTTAAAGAGCAAGTCAAGCGTAAAGTCGGTAAGGCAGCAAAAGCCGTTGGAGCTAAGTAAAAATTTAGAAATATGAACTTACAAATACAAAGACAAAATAGGAAAATGAGGAATAGACGGAAAATCCGAATGACTGCCGACAGACTAAGGCTTTCGGTATTCCGTTCGAATAAACATCTTTATGCACAAATCATCGACGATAAAAAAGGTGTAACTGTTCTTGGTGTTTCGGAAAAACTTCTAAGCGGTGCGAAGGGAGCTAAAGTAGAGCTCGCAAAAAAAATGGGTACTATTTTGGCAGAGCAAGCATCTAAGAAAAAAATTACCCATGTAGTTTTTGATAGAGGCAGATTTGCTTATCATGGAAGAATAAAAGCACTTGCTGAAAGCGCAAGAGAAGGAGGATTGAAGTTTTAATATGAACAACAAAAATAATAATAGAAGACAGGAAAATCAAAGCGGGTTTGATGAGCAAATAGTGAATATAAACAGAGTTACTAAAAAAACTAAAGGTGGAAATAAAATGGGTTTTACTGCTTTAGCCGTGGTGGGTGATAAAAATGGTAAGGTGGGTATAGGATTTGGTAAGGCCATGGACGTATCCTCAGCGATAAGAAAAGGACTAACTCTTGCGCGTAAACACCTTATCCCGGTTCCAATTATAAACGGAACAATTCCATTCAGGATTGATGTTAAGGTAGGTGCTGCAAAAATCATGCTCAAACCTGCACCTAAAGGATCAGGTATTATCGCTGGTGGTGCTGTAAGAAGTGTAGTTTCTGCTGCTGGAATCGAAAATATATCCAGTAAAGTACTCGGAACCAGAAATTCAGTAAATAATGTATACGCAACAATGGAAGCTTTAAGACAAATAGCTGATCGTTATAGTCATATGAAACATATGAAAAACGGAGGAAAAAACAATGAAGCTTAATTCTCTATTGCAAACTGTCAGAAGAAGTAAAAAACGCTTAGGCCAGGGTCATGGATCCGGACGAGTGAAGACAAGCGGACGAGGTACTAAAGGGCAAAATGCACGTTCGAAAAGGCCATTGCAGTTTGAGGGCGGTGCAGTTCCGCTTACAAAAAGGTTGCCGTTTCTTCCCGGTAAAGACAGGAATAAGTCGTTACAGTTAAAACCTGCGATAATCAACCTCTCGGATTTAGAAAAATTACCGCCTAAAACCAAGATAACCTTAGAATCATTAATAAAATATCGTCTAGTTTCTTTAGATTCTAAACATAAAGGTGTAAAATTATTAGGAAACGGAAACGTAGACAAAGCATACGATGTTGAAATTCCTGTATCTGCACGGGCTTTGGAAAAAATAAAAAAAGCCGGCGGAAATATAAGTCAAGCTTAATCCATGAATGACGTATTCCAAATCCTGCGAAACAGCGTTAAAACACCGGAAATAAGAAAGAAGCTTCTTTTTACCGCAGCTATATTTTTAGTATCGAGACTTTTCGTACACATACCTGTAGCAGGGGTAAATCTGGATCAACTACGCTCCCTTTTCTCCCAAAATCAGTTTTTAGGACTTTTAGATTTATTCTCAGGCGGGACCCTTGCTAATTTTTCTATTATGGCTTTGGGTTTAAATCCATACATTAATGCTTCGATAATACTACAGTTGCTGACCATGATTTTTCCCAAGCTTGAAGAATTGCAGAAAGAAGGAGATCAGGGTAGAAGAAAAATCAACCAATACACCAGATTTATATCAGTTCCATTAGCAGCTTTACAAGCATTAGGCATGTACGCGCTTTTACGGTCTCAGGGCATTATAACTACTCTTTCCCCAATCTCTCTAGTTTCATTTATCTTGACTATGGTAGCCGGAACTATGCTTTTGGTATGGCTTGGAGAACTTATCACAGAGCGTGGTATCGGTAACGGAATTTCGGTTTTGATTTTTGCTGGGATCGTCGGTAGGCTTCCGGTTTTAATCGGGCAAACAGCTTCAACTGTCAGTTCTGAAAACGCTGTGAATTTAGCTATCTTTATAGCTTTAGGTATTGCTATGGTTGCCTGTGTTATTTTGGTAAATGAAGCGACCCGACGAATCCCTGTCTATTATGCTAAACGCGTTAGGGGGAATAAAGTATATGGGGGACAATCAACGCATTTACCTCTCCGCTTGAATCAGGCAGGTGTGATACCTATAATCTTTGCAGTCTCCTTAGTTTTACTACCTTCAATGTTAGGAAACTATTTGGTTACGTCATCCAGCGCAAATTTGGCAAGTATCGGCCAATTTTTAACTTCATTCTTTAATCCAGATGGTTGGCAATATAATCTTTTGTACTTTTTACTCGTGGTCGGATTTACTTATTTTTATACCGCAATTGTATTTAATCCACAAAAAATTGCAGAAGAGATCCAAAAGTACGGTGGATTCATACCGGGTATTAGGCCTGGATCTCAGACAGCAAAATATCTTAATTATATTTTAAACAGAATTACATTGGTCGGTGCTATGTTTTTAGGGCTTATCGCCGTAGCCCCCACCCTGGCAAAATTTGCAACCAATACTCAGAACTTACTGCTTGGCGGAACGAGTATACTAATCGTAGTGAGTGTGGTTTTGGAAATTTATAAGTCAATTGAGGCTAATCTGGTAACCAGGAATTACGAAGAGTTCTTGAAAAAATAAGTCCCACGTTATCTCCCTATGTACATTATTAACAGATTAAAAGAATGGCACATCATTATTTCAATGTATTTCAAAAATTGAAGATTTAATTTGTATAATGGGCTTGATTAAACAATGAAAAAAAATAATTCAATATTTGAACGTTTTCCGGTATTAAAAACCATCCCGCCCGGTAGGTTCCCAAAACATTTACTCGTAATTCCAGACGGAAATGGAAGATGGGCTAAAAAAAGAAAAAAATTTGTGTTGGAAGGTCACAGAAAAGGATCTAAAGTAATGAATACGATCCTTCGTGATATAAGTGAAATACCTGAAATAAAAATAATTACCCTTTGGGGTTTTTCTGCAGATAATTGGAAAAGGTCTGAGCGTGAAGTGCAGGGATTATTCACCATATATAAGTTTTTATTTGAAAAACATCTCTCAGAAATGAAATTACGAAATTCCAGATTCTTGCAACTTGGAAGAAAAGATAGGATTTCAGGCTATTTATTAGACACTATAGAAAAAATAGAAGAAGAGACCAAAAATAATACAGACAGGATTATAAATATTGCAATTGATTTTGGAGGTGAAGATCAAGAGCTAAGATTGATTGAAAAGGTTCTAAAGCTGCCAAAAGATACGAACGTGTCGATGGAGCTTTTGTGGTCACTTCGGGATGGCAATGGTTTAATACCGCCTGCTGATTTAATGATCAGGACTTCAGGAGAGATTAGAACCTCTGATATTGGGTGGCTTAACGGGGCTCCTACAGAATTGTATTTCATCGAAAAACTGTTTCCCGACGTAACAACTTCAGATATAATTGATGCAATTGTAGAATTTTCGAAAAGAGAAAGGCGCATGGGCTCACGCCCTAAATAATATGAAGATTATAATCATCGGTATTCAGGGATCAGGTAAGTCAACGCAGGGTAAATTACTGGCCGAAAAACTGGGCATTAAATATCTGTCAGCAGGGCATGTTTTTCGTAAATTAGCGCTTAAGAAAACCAGATTGGGAAGATATGTAAAAGAACATTTGCATGCGGGGATGCTTCTTCCGGATAGATATGTAATAGATATTGTCCATGAGTATCTTAACAAACCGGCTTATAAAGAGGGTTATATTCTTGACGGCTTTCCCCGTACTTTAAAACAAGCAGAACAATTTGATCATGACATCAAACATGTTATATATATTGAGGTATCAGATCGCGAAGCATTGTGGAGATTATCTTTGAGAGAAGAAGACGATAAAGAAGACCGAGATGATGAGACTTTAGCCGCAGTCAGGCATAGAATTGAATTATTCCATAAACACACCAAACCAGTATTAGATTACTATAAAAAAACCGGTAAATTAATCCATATAAATGGTGAAGAAAGTGTTGATAAAATTCATAAAAATATTTTAAGTAAATTGCGAACATAAACTGCTTTAAAAATAATTTCCCTTTTATATGATTGATATAAAAACACAAGCTGAAATAGATATTATGAAAAAAGGCGGGATGATTCTGTCTGAAGTGCTGTGGGAGCTGATGAAGCATGTAAGGCCAGGCGTGACAGAGCTTGAAATTGATGATTTGGCAGATAAGCTTATTACCCAAAAAGGCGGAGAACCCGGGTTTAAAAAAGTTAAAGGCTATCGGCATAGTATTTGCGCTTGTACTAATGATGTAGTTGTGCATGGTATCCCTTCTGAATATAGGTTTAAAGCAGGGGATTTGGTGTGTATAGATTGCGGTGTTTACTACAAAGGATACCATACAGATATGGCAGAAACGGTGTTGGTACAAGGCGCAAAGTACAAGGCGCAAGAAGATAAACAAAGGTTTTTAATGATTGGTAAAAAAGCGCTTGATGCTGGGATAAAGCAAGCGGTTTTGGGAAATAGGATTGGTCATATATCTAAAGCGATACAAGAAGTCATAGAAGCAGAAGGGGGCTACTCTGTAGTGCGCTCGCTTATAGGCCACGGAGTGGGGAAGAAGCTACATGAAGACCCGGAGGTTCCCGGTTTTTTAGAAGGACCGATCAGTAAAACGCCTTTACTTATGGAAGGTATGACCCTAGCAATTGAGGCTATTTATAATATGGGGACGGCAGATGTAGTTTATGCAGGTACTGATGATTGGGCTATAAAATCAGCAGACGGGAGCCTATCTGCAGTTTTTGAGAGAACTATAGCCATAGCAGCCCACGGACCGTTAATCCTAACAAAATGACATTTGCTGTTTTGAGGCAGGTTTGATATAATACGGAAGCAAAATTCGAATATCGAATATCGAAACTCGAAACAAATTATAAGTTCGAATGTTCAAATGTTTAAAACGTTTCGTATTTCGTATTTCGAGCTTCGAATTTTTCATGTATGGCTCATCAAGGATCGGTTGAAAAGTCGGGAGTAGTCAGAGAATCTCTGCCAAATACTTTATTTCGTGTAGAATTGGAGGATGGCGCACTAGTATTGTGTCATCTATCCGGGAAAATGCGCATGCATTTTATAAAAATACTTCCGGGAGATAAAGTGCTTATTGAGATGACGCCTTACGATAAGGAGAAAGGTAGAATAATTAGAAGATTTAAATAGTATGAAAGTGCAAGCAAGTATTAAGCCAAGATGTAAAAATTGCAAGATTATTCGTAGAAAAGGCGTGGTTTTCATTATTTGTAGCATAGCGAAGCATAAGCAGAGACAAGGCTAAAAAGCAATCAGTATTCGGCGATCAGTACTCAGTAAAAAACTGACAACTGACAACTGACAACTGACAACTGAAATATGAGATTACTTGGAACAAATTTACCTGATGATAAAAGAATCGATATTAGCTTGACTTATCTGTATGGGATAGGTAGAAAAAATGTTGTAGGTATACTAAAAAAAGCCGGCATTGATTCTTCAAAACGGGCAAAAGCAATTACTGAAGAAGAAGCAAAGAAAATTACTCAGGCACTTGAAGGCATAAAGATTGAGGGTGACTTAAGGGCTGAAGTTAATGAAAATATCAGACGTCTTAAAGAAACTGGTTCTTATAAAGGCATAAGGCACAGTCGTGGTTTACCGGTTCATGGACAACGCACGCGATCAAATGGTCGTACAAAAAGAGGTAAGAGAGTAACTATCGGTGCTATTAAAAAAGAAGTAATGGCCAAGATAGATGCAGCGCAAAAATCTAAAGAAGTAGCTAAAAAATAAGTCAGTGAGTAGTTAATGGTAACCAGAAAAAGTCACAAGGTAGACTAATCACTCATCTCGACTCACTAATCGTTAAAATATGGTAAAGAAGACAACAGTAACTAAAAAGGCAAAAAAACGTACTGAAATTGTAATCGGTAGTCATGGTAATGTATACATTACAGCCACATTTAATAACACATTGGTTACAATTACAAACGAGAATGGCGATACGATTTCATGGAGCTCATCAGGATCGCGCGGTTTTAAGGGCACCAGAAAATCTACGCCTTATGCAGCGTCTTTAGCAGTTGAAGATGCAGCACGTCGGGCATTGGGAAAAGGACTTAAGAACGTCAATGTCTATATTAAAGGTCCTGGATCAGGTCGCGAATCAGCGCTCCGCGGAGTTAAAGCTGGAGGGCTTAGTATCGCTTCGATAACCGATGTAACACCAATCCCGCATAATGGCCCACGGGCACAGAAAAGGAGAAGGATATAACCTATTATGGCACGATATACAGGACCAAAACATAAATTAGCAAGAAGAGAAGGTGTAAATGTTTTAGATAAAACATCAGCAAGTCTTCTTCGAAGAATTACCATCCCGCCGGGGGTTCATGGAAGAAAGCGAAAAAAGCGTTTGTCGGAATTCGGGTTACAGCTTCGTGAAAAGCAAAAAGCAAAAGTAATTTACGGGATTCTTGAAAAGCAGTTCAGTAAATTAGTAAGTACTGTCTCAAGTCAAAAAGGTGATACTGAAGAGCTGCTCTTAGCTCTTTTGGAGACCCGATTAGATAATTTAGTTTATAGGTTAGGGTTTGCAAAATCCAGATTTATGGCCAGACAAATGGTAACTCATGGCCATGTGCTGCTAAATGGCAAGAAAATGTCAATCCCGTCTTATCAAGTGCAAGCAGAGGAGATCATTTCAATTTCAGACAGCATGCAGAAGAACCCTGATGTTATTAAGCTTATGAGCGAGAACAGTCCGCTGGTGCCTTTTTTGGAGAAAGAAGGGATTCAGGGTAAGCTTGTCCGTATGCCGCAAAGAAACGATGTAGAATTACCTTTTAGCACAAGGCAAATCATTGAATATTATTCCAGATAATGTTATACTATATTTTATGGTCGAACTGAATTTCAAAGTTAAGGAACTCACACTTACAGACGAATATGGCGAGTTCGTAATAGAACCTCTAGAGCCAGGCTATGGATATACCATGGGTAATGCTTTAAGGAGAGTATTATATGCCTCAATTCCCGGTGCTGCTGTAACATCTGTACGTATAACCGGAGTTAAACATCGATTTTCGACACTCCCAGGGCTTAAAGAGAATGTTATAGATTTGCTTCTTAATATAAAACAACTTAATTTACAGTTAGCAGACGGAAAAGAGTCCGCGATACTTAAGGTATCCGTAAAAGGAGATAAGGTAGTAACAGGTGCCGATTTAATACCCTCAGACGGAGTTGAGATATTTAATAAAGACTTATACTTGGGAACACTTTCCGGAGCTAAGTCAAAGCTTGAGATGGAATTGACTGTAGGAAGAGGATTGGGTTTCTCAGTCGCTGATGAAAGAAAAACAGATAGTCTTGAGGAAATACCGACTGATGCAGTATTCACACCCGTAAAACGCGTTACTTATACAGTGGAGTCAACTCGCGTAGGTAGACAAACCAATCTCGATAAGCTGGTATTAAAAATATGGACTGATGGCACTATAAATCCTAGATTTGCTTTAGATGAAGCTTCAAGAATTCTTTCAAATTCATTTTCAATGGTTTATCAGCCTCAAGATAGTGAAGCCGTAGAATCTGAAGCCCCTAGTACTATAAGTAATGTTTCACCTGAAGCACTGAAATTGACTATAGATGAGTTAGACCTTCCTACCAGAATATATAATTCTCTTAGAAATGGCGGAATTGAAACAGTAGAAGAGCTTTTAAATACACCCAGGAAAGAATTGATATCCATGCGCAATATGGGTAGTAAATCTTTAGGGGTTATAGAAGAGAAGCTTAATACAAAAGGTATAACACTTTCTGCCTAACAATCTTGAAATTCGAATATCGAAATTCGAAATCCGAAACAAATTCGAATCTTCAAAACACATCAAATACAGTTTTGAATTTCGAAAATTAGTATTTTGATATTGTTTCGAAATTCGTGTTTCGGGATTCGATTTTTTTATTTTTATGAAAAAGAATGTATTTGGTAGACAACTTAAGCGTGACATCAATGAGCGTAAGGCTTTATTTAAAAACCTTATGACTCAACTTGTGATGCATGACCGAATAGAAACTACACAAGAGAAAGCTAAATCAATCCAAGCATCTGTAGAAAAGTTAGTTACGAAAACAAAAAACAAAGGTCAAGGCGTCAAGCGTGAATTATTGCCATTTTTAGGTGAGAGCGCAGTTAATAAAATGATTGCCGATATCGCTCCTCGATTCACTGAAAGGAATGGCGGATATACCAGAATTGTAAAACTTGGTAGGCGATTTGGAGACGGAGCAAGTGTCGTTATAATGGAATGGGTGGAGGGTAGTCGGTCCCGATTGAATCAGGATCAAAAGTCAGAAAAAAAGGTCAAGAATGAGAAATTAGAATCAGCTTCATCAACAAAAACCGATAAAAAACAAGTTAAAGCTACTTTAAAAAACAAAAAGAGCGTTGAAAAGTCAACAAAAACAAACAATAAAAAAGAAGTTAAGAAAAAGGAAGGAAAGAAAAAGTAATGAATGGTGTGACAATGCCTACTAAGGTAGGACAAATAACGAGAAAATGGCATTTGTATGATGCTAATGGTAAAACTCTAGGCCGTTTTTCTACGATGATTGCCGGGTTATTAATGGGAAAAAGTAAGCCATATTTCGTCCGTAATTTAGATTGCGGTGATTACGTCGTAGTTATAAATGCTGATAAAGTAGTCGTCACAGGTAAGAAAGAGAGTCAGAAGGTATATGCCAGACATTCAGGTTATCCGGGTGGTTTTAAGTCTGAGGCCTTGAAAGATTTGAGGGTCAGAAAACCTACAGATATTTTAAGACATGCTGTTTTGGGGATGATTCCGCGAAACAGACTGGGTGCTCAGATGATGAAGAGGTTATATATATTTGTAGGAGAAAAGCACACATACGAAGATAAGTTTAAATCAAGTGAATAGTCAATAGTACCTAAGTGACTAGGAAGTAGTCGAAAGGTAAATTTATCACTAATCTCTAGTGGCTAATCACTAATAACATATGGCAGATAAAACAATTACATCAAAAATTGATAAAAAAGAGCAGAAAAAAGATTATATTTTTGCTGTCGGCAGGAGAAAACAAGCTGTAGCACGAGTGCGGCTTCATACTAGTGTAAAATCCGATCTTACATGGAATCAAACCCCTATAAAAAAAGGCGAGTTATATGTAAATGAAAAACCGATTGCTGAAATTTTTTCAGGAGCTGTAGCCCAAAAAATCTATACGGAACCATTTAGAATAATTAACGCTCTAAATAAATATACATTTACAATTAGAGTATCGGGCGGTGGCTCTTCTGGTCAGCTTGAGGCTGTAGTTGCCGGTATTTCAAGGGCTCTGTCAAAGCTTGATTCCGAAGAATACAGAGGTAGTCTTAAGAAAAAAGGATTTCTCACTCGTGATGCAAGAACAAGAGAGAGAAGAAAAGTCGGTACCGGCGGAAAAGCAAGAAGACGAAAACAATCACCAAAGCGTTAAACTTCTATTTCTATCGTCCCCCCTGATTCTATCATTTTAAAATCTATCTCTGATAACTTCAAATATTCCTGTGCCAGTAAATACATATCTTTCCTGACCTCATCTTTCCAATGCCAATCATGGATAGGTATTATGTATTTCGGGCTTAATTCCTCAGTCAGTTTAAGAGCATCCATAAAAGATCCCCATGGTGCTTGTATGGGGAGTGCTAGAATTGGCGCTGTAAATTTTACATGATGCGAATCGCCCGGGATGGTTAATTTATTAAAAAGCGTAAATTGGGTATTCTCTGGCGGCGCAGATACGACTATATCTTCATGCGGTACTGATTCAGTTTGGATAAATTCCGGTGTTGTCATAGTAGCCTCAATGTTGTCTTCCTTAAGTTTTGTCACTACGGATTCGTTACTGATAATTTGCATATCCGGAAATTTATTTACCAGCATTTGTATAAACGGGATATGCATGTGATCAGAATGCTTATGAGTTATTAATATATAATCAATTTTTTTAAGTGTTTCAAATGGAAATACTTCCGCATCAAATGTAAATTGACCAGGGTCAATTAGAATAGTCTTGTCATCCTCTTTTATAAGCAGACAAGAGTGTATGTATTTAGTAATTAACATTTTTAAATTATGAATTTAATAATTAGGATTTTTTGGTAATTTTCTGGATTTTCGTAAAAGCCAGAAATTGATTTATTATCCCTCCTACAGCCATTAAATAAATGATAAAAACTGCAATCCAGCCTAGGATAGGAACTAATAAGAGTACGAAAAATGCGATCGGTCCCACCACTGCCGCTTTCCAGTCAAGTGCGTAATCAATCTTTTTTCTTTTTTCCCAATGATGCAAGATAAACCATCCTAGAAATATTTTTCCTACAAAGAGGCTGACTACGATTACAATCCCATAAAGAAGAAAGGACATTATGCCTAACCATAGTAGGAAGAGTAAAAAAATAGATATTACCGGCCAGATGAATATGAAAAGTAATCCGCGACCAGCCGATGCTACCGGTGAATTCAATATGCTTTCAAGGATATTTTTAGTAAATAGAGAAAGGAAGGTCAGTAGTAATAAGCATATTATAATATCGGCAGCTAGTTTATAAACAGCTCCAGGGCCAAATGCAGATAATAACTCTTTCGCTTCGGATTTGTTTTCCTCAGCCATCCTAAAATCATGTCTTCCTCTTACAACTGCCCCGTTAGAAACTACAGCTTTTTTGTTAGCTTTATATTTCAGATTTCCAAGAACCTGTGCGTTACTGCCGAATATTAGATTTTCTATGTTACCTTCTATATTCCCACCGACTTTACTGTTTATTAACACATTACCGCCGTTCACATATATGTCGCCTTCGATAGGGCTATGAATTTGTATTTCTCCTCCCGCTATCATAAGGTCACCGCTGACAGATGCTTCTTTGGTAAGACGAATGTTCCCTCCGGCGAGTAAGACATCATTTCCTATTTCACCGCTTATTACTACGTTTCCACCCGCTACGCGTAATGTGTTTTTTGTATTTGATCTTATAAATACATCGCCGCCTGCTGCGAAAATACTTCCTGCTACATCTCCGTTTAAAGTTACAGTACCACCTGCTGACGTTAAATCATTTTCTACCGGGGCATCCAGAGTCACTGTTTCTCCGAAAAGGTACAAATCCCGAAGGTTCTTTTCATCTTCTGAAATGTAGACACTCTCCCCTCCTTTAATCGTCGCTGAGTAAGCCTTGGGTAAACTTATAAAAATAAAACAAGATGAAGTAAATAGAAGTGTTAACAATAAGCGCTTCATAAATATCATTTATACTTTAGTGCACAGCTTATTAAGAGTCAAATATTAGACATCTAATTATTTACTCTTAGGGCTCGGCGATCCAAGATCTTCCAGTTTTTCGATCAGTTGATCGTTATTAACAAGTTTTGAAAAGTCGATTCCTTCTTTTATTCCTATCATCAAGCCATGAATGATTTTTTTCGCTTTTAGCGCGTCATTTCTCTTGAGAAATGATATTTTTATCGATTTTTCTATTAAGCCTTTATAAGCTATTCTTAACGAAGCATACCATGGTGAAGTGTCCACAAAGACATCGGAAATATCTTGTATTGCTATGCTGTGTATCCTTTGAGACTTGAAAAACTCTTTAATAGTAATGTGGATTTGAGTTATATCTATTCTGAGGGTATCAGGAAATAGATCGAAAGGAAAAGTGCTGGTAATTGTGAGTAGTTCTACCTGAGATTTATCGATGAGTGTGTTAAGTTTTTGCTCTTCCACAACTCCCTTAAAAATAGTTTTTGATAGTATCATATACTAGAGATTATAGCCCATCTATCCTATAGAGTGGTAATAAAACTGTAAGAAAATATTAATAAGATGAGTTAAATAATTTCTATTTTAGCAAGTTTAGCTTTGTTTCTTGATCCATTTGGCGTTTCATAGGTATATGAAGTTTATATAAATTTATCTCACATGTGGCTGATATGACAAGTTTCTTTATGTGACCTCCCAAAGTTGATAAATCTTTTTTCGATAATACTCCATGGGCATGGATTACCGGAAGATTATTTAAAGAAGATATATTACCTGTAATACTTATTATTTCCAAATCTTCACTAATTGTATGGTCTTCAAAGGCTTTAGATTTTAGATTATAGTACGAAAGTATTGCTTCAGTCGCAGAGCCGATTGCAGAGAAAAACCCTGAAGTAATATCGGATTGAGCTATATATTCTGTAAGACTTGTTAATAATTCTTCATTTCTATCGAGTCTTACGATATGTATATTTCCATCAGATAGAATTCTTTTCATATAATTTTACTTATCTAGGTATATCATATAGATCAATCCAGTATTCAATCCCTTGTTCCATAATTTGTTCAAAAGGAACTCCATATCTGATA
>CAZNVI010000004.1:47027-50420 GCA_964576705.1 uncultured Gammaproteobacteria bacterium
CCAGTATTCAATCCCTTGTTCCATAATTTGTTCAAAAGGAACTCCATATCTGATAGTTAGTGTATCAGCTATATCGTGGCAATTTTTCGTGTCTTCGCCTCGACAAAGACCTACGCCGTTTGTTTTATCTCCACAGCCACCTTGAACGATTGGTTTTTTATGGTGGATGGTTAGATGTCCACGCTCACCGCAAATTTGGCAGCAATCATCTTGTTCGTCTTTGATTTCTTTTCTGACACCGCCAGAGAAGCGAATCCTTTTCTCAAAATCAGGAGACATAAAAATAAGGGCGTTTTAACGCTTGAATATTTGTCTTATCTGTCTTCGATGATTTCCTTTGCGAAAAGGTAACCCCATAGCAGAGTTACGGAAATAAATTTTTGAAACTTTTGTTTATCAAATTCAGTATTCTTTATATCTAGTCGATCCATACGTTTTGAGACTGATATGTGAGAGAGTGCCAGATCCATAATTTGATTTACCGGAGGATATACCTTAATACCCTCAGTTAACTGTTTCATGACACTATTTTTAGCTTCTCTAAGTCTAGTTTTATCTGTTTTTAGTACGAAAGGCGCATGGGATTTTATAATCGAGCGTTGTTTTACATATATCTGCACACCGCAAATAATAGTAAAGTAAAAAAGTGCATATAGGCGTGATTTATAAATTTCTTTCAACGTCGGAATAGGCGTATAGTGAAGTGTAGAAAATGCAGCTGCTACAGGGCGAATGATATTTAATAATTCTTCAGGGGGAATGAATTTCGAGTGTATGCTGTCATTTGCATATTGCGACATGGATAAGACTACTGTTTCCCAAATTTGTGTCGCTTGTATATCGCCCCTCAGTAGTTCTTTTTCAGATGGTTCAGGCAGGCTCCTCATGTTTTTCAGAGTACGAAAATAAACCTTTCTGCCTGTACATTCAGTATAATAAACGTTATAAATTTTGACAAGTATTGGGTTTTATTTAATCTCCAATAATTCCACTTCAAAAATAAGAGTAGCATTAGGCGGAATATTTGGTGGCGCACCTGTCTCTCCGTATCCTAGATGTGGAGGAATTGTAAGCTTGCGTTTCCCGCCTTTCTTCATCCCGGGTACTCCTTCGTCCCATCCCTTAATGACTTTTCCTATTCCTATTGTAGTTTCAAATGGTGTACCGCGCTTATATGAGCTATCGAATTCAGTACCGTCTTTAAGTGTGCCTTTGTAGTTCATGACCACAGTATCGCCAGACTTAACTGCTGTGCCGGTACCCACAAGGAGATCTTCGACTTCAAGCTTTAAGGCAGATACGCTTTTAGTCGGAGTAGGTTTTAAGTTCGTGTCCGCCAGTTTTATTTCTCCGGGAGATATGACAATTAAAACTTCCAATACTACGAAGATTACTATGACTAAGATTAGAATTTTTTTCTTCATCAAATTATTTGTTTCAGTTTACGATCTGTAACACTCTTCTAGCCGAATCGTCAAAGCGTTTCATCTCGTTAGTTTGCCAGTTGAAACGAAGCTTGCCTTCAATATTATAGATAGCGGCATATTTAGCTTTAGACTCTACGACCTGATCCGATTTAAGCATGAACTGTTCAATAATCGAAGAGTTATTTGTCGCCGGTAAAGGAATTGTAGCGTTAAGATACCATTTGTTTGAATCTTGCTCGTAAGAAAATGGAGTCACTAATAGTGAAAAGAACTCAGGATATTCAAGTACCTTTGTAAAAGTTTTCATGCGTATTTGTGAATCATATTTTATTTCAGGTTTTTTCCAAAACCCTTTTTTCAAAGGATATAAAGAATTAAGACTTAACGGGATAAGCAGGCATTCTTCAGGGACTGTGATGGTTTTATCTAAAGAGTTGAAATGACTCATGGCTTGACCTACTCCATAAGCAGCATTTTTAGGTGTAGTATAAATAGATTCCATCGGTACTGAACCTAAAACATTATCTTCTTGGAGTATAAAAAGAAAAAGCATAAATGCTTTTTTCGGAAATTCCGGAGTTAAGCTGCAATAATCTTTCTTATCGTGCATGTTTAGTATTATATCAAGAAAGTTTAATAATTATCTATTAATTATTTTTAATATTATTAGAATTATCGAATCAAAAATTACAGGTATGAGTAAATACAAAGATACTTTTTGAAACAGTATCTCAATATCAGATAATATCGAAAACTGTCCCGTATCTATTCTAATGCCTGCTAATAGAACTATAAGAAGAATAATTGCAAGTATCGCAAATAGCTGCACAGCGCCTTCCATATCTTTTTTGCTTGAAAACATGGTATTACTGATTTGGAAAATTATGTAAGAGAGTAATATTACAAGAAAAGTATTACTTATTAGATTATTTTTAAATGTAAGGTATACAGTTGAGAATATTATTATATTTCCGAATATAAAAGGGGCGACACCTATTAGAAATCTTCGAATAGGGTCAGTTCTACCGATTTCTGCTGTACCCATTTTAATTTCACTTCCTAGTATCTCTGGTATTATACTCATCTTTCCCGTAGGTACGAATAATAGCTCAGCCATGAAAATATGCGCTAGTTCATGAATTAAGGTCCCTGGTAAAAAAAAGATTGCCATAAAATAAACAGTAAGCTTTTTATGCTTAGTAATCCTATGTAAGAAAGATGATATCGCCTTAGTTAATCTTCTGGATAAGAAAAAAAGTATTAACCATAAAATTATAAGGGTCGCAAAGTACATATGAGTTTTTTAGAGCCTTTTTTATGTTTTGGCTGACGTGAAGAAACAGATCGCGCTAAAAAGCCCTGTGAAAATTATAGTTTGGGGTATGAAGTTTATGAAGGTATCTGAAGCGGTATGAGCGTAGTTGTCGATACGTATATAGTTATACGCAGTGAACACCAAGAAGCCGAACGTAAGAAGCCAGCCCATGAAAGATACCGGTACCCAGCCGATATTCCTTTTATTAAGCTTAAACCAGGGCAGCTTCATATAAAAAGTATAACAAATATAGTTTAAAGTAAATAGATTACATGATAAGATTAAACCGATATGGTTAAATATAAAAAACAGTTTAAAATAATGCTTGAGGAAAATGAGTTCATTTTTAAAGAATTCAAGCTAATACACGATGAATTTGTTGCAAATCGTAAAGAGAGAGAAGAGTTTGATGAGAAAGGTGGGAAGGTGTTAAGGATAATCCGTAGATATGAAGACATGCTTTGTGCCAAATCTGAAAACAGTGGTTTTGGCAGGTACTCAGAAAATCTTTCAGAGAAGTTTTGGGAAGAGGTAAGATCATATTTCCCTCGAATAGACGATATCACCCTTCAGTAGTCTCCATTCAAGCCTGTAGTATTGACCTATAGGCCTAAATCTGATACAATTATCCAGTTTTATGCCAGAACGAGA
>CAZNVI010000005.1:0-8460 GCA_964576705.1 uncultured Gammaproteobacteria bacterium
TACTTCTCCTAGGGAACATGATCCTAGTAATTTTCGCTATACGGTTCATATGTTTAATCCCTATAATATTCAATTTAACCTAGGTGTAATAATTGGTGAGCGTCCTTATTCTACGAGTCAGGCAACAAATTTATTAGAAATACCAGAAAATTTATCACAGAGGGTATCTTTAAGTATGTCTTTAATTGATCAGGATCATACGAATACTTGGGGACCAGGTGGTTTAATCGTTAATATTCCGGCTGGTAATGTCCTAATTACTTCTCCTACTGATGCTGCAGTTGTAAATTCAAGCAGAGAAGCATTGATACGGCAAGCGTCGACAATGAAGAAGCTAACTCCAGAAGAGGTACTTGAACAAACACAGGATGATTCTTATAACGAGATTGTTGCTTTAGGAGCAAGTGATACCGGCGATGAGCTTGAATTACAAGGTTTTTTAGTAATGCGAGATATAGATGGCGATTTAGTGGATGATGATATAGGTGAAAAACTTGCTCGCCATGCATTGAGATTGCATATGCCACTGGTTTACGTTCCGCGCTATAGACCAGACGTGAGGCGAATAATAAGTGCGAATGGAGAGGTTACAGGTTTATATGGCGGGAAAGCGTATTTATTTAGGAGCAATTTGGGGACCCCATTTACTGTCTCGACTGGTGCAAAATCATACTTTGCTTCACCTGAAGAAATTGATATTGTAATAAATTATTTTTTGACAAACGGTTCTCTCAGTGAATCTGAAAGTAATGAATTAAAAATTAATTATGGGAGTATGCATGCCCAAAGGATGAGGCCTATGATGGCTAGTGAGGGTGAGGGTATGAATTATATTGTTTTTCGAAATGGAACAGGAATAAATTTCGATGAATATCATTATCGGGCAGGGGATATTTTTAAATTATCAAAAAGAGGAAAAAAAAGTGTTAGAACGGATATATCAAAGTTGGATTTTTTCAATGCAGTCGAGGAAAATAAGACAAATATGACTGATGAAGAATTATTAAAAATTCAAGAAATGGTTATATAACGCGAGTTCGGAATTCTATATTTTATAGGATACTTTATATATTTATAAACTCCGGCATTATAAAGGTTAATCTTGTTGATAATTTATACTTATTACAGTAAAATACCCTTTATGGATTCTTGGTTCATACCTATAAGGCTTATTATCTCTTTTCTCCTGGGAGCTGTTATAGGACTTGAGAGGGAGATTAATGAGAAGAAAGTGTCCAAGGTTGGCCAAAAACCGCAGGCGATTCTCGGACTTAGGAGCTTCTCGATAATTACGTCGCTGGGAACCATTTTAGGGTTTATCTATCAAACTCAGCCCTGGCTTTCTCTGGTTTTGACAGCGGGAGTTCTAGTGCTTTTTATCATGTTTTACGCAATAGATACTTCAATTTCGAAAGACACAGGCATAACTACTGAACTTGCGATGGTTTACAGTTTTATTATCGGAATATTACTAGCATTTAATGTTTTTTCTATGCAAATTATTCTTGCTCTTACAGTAGTGTTTATTTTAATACTTTCCCGGAAAAGAAAAATTAAGAGCGTAGTTGAGGATATCAGAAAGTCGGAGCTTGATGCATTAATAGCATTTGCCATCATATCTCTAGTTATATTACCGTTTTTACCCAATGAATCATATTCTTTAGCAGATTTCCCAGGACTAATGGATTTTTTCTCAACTGCAGGACTGCAGGTAGAGAAGATTAGTCAGATTGAGTTAGTTAATCCATTTAGTTTATGGCTAATTGTAGTACTAATCACAGGAATTGATCTTGCAGGTTATATTTTAGAGCGGACCATTGGGAGAAAGAAAGGTTGGTTTTTAGCAAGTATAGTGGGTGGGTTTGTTTCATCTACTGCGACTACGCAATCATTAGCGCAGCAAAGTAAAAGTTCAAAGGCAGTAAATCATTTGATTGCTGCGGCTTTGATAGCTAATTTCGCAAGTTTTATTCAAATAACGATTTTGCTTTCTCCTATAAATCCGCCTTTTATTGTCACCCTTTTTCCTACTGTCTTGCTACTAATTTTTTCTACTTTAGTTATTTGTTATTACTTTCTAAGAAAAAAAGAAGGTAAGCTTGGTAATCTTAAAGAGAGTAATAAAGATTCTCAAAAGCAAGGCATTTTCGAGTTCAGCAGTGCCATTAAATTTGCTCTTCTATATATCGCTATAAGTTTGGTTTCGGATATTGCTTTAGAGTTTTTCGGGTCTGGTGCGTTTTTGTTTACAACTGCAGTAGGGGCACTGGCAGGCCTGGATGCCGTTATGATAAACACTGCGCAGTTAGCCGGCTCTAAGATAGATTTTACACTCGCAGCTTTAGGATTTATAATCGCGAATGCTGTGAATTTGACCGGAAAAGTAGTTTACAGTTTTCTGCAAGGGAAAAAAGAATTTTCCCGTAAATTTGCCATAAGTATCGCTATTATTATTTTCTCGAGCTTAATAGGATTATTTTTTATCTAATAAACCAATCTAACCAACCTCGGGTGTTGAACTATATTGACACCTCGGAACATATAAGCTCTAATATTATTAATGCCTAGAAGAAGTTTGCCTTTCGTAACCAATGAGATATATCATATTTATAATCGGTCGGTAGGTAGGGAGACAATATTTTCCTCTAGATTAAATTTACGACGAGTTTTAGAATCAGTTCAATTTTATCGTTTTCCTCAATTTATTAGCCTATCTCATTTCAAAAGATTGCAAGATAGCCAAAAGCAAGAATATCTTTTCAGGCTGACCAAGGCTCAATCATATATAGATATATTCGCTTTTTCATTCATGCCGAACCACTATCATTTTTTAATAAAACAATTGCAGGATGATGGAGTCCTGAAGTTTATTAGTAATCTTCAAAATAGTTATGCAAAATACTTTAACACCAAGTATGACCGGCATGGGAGCTTATTTCAAATACAGTTTAAAGCAAAGCGAATTGAAAGCGACGAGCAGTTTATTCACATTTCTAGATATATTCACTTAAACCATGTAACGGCCTTTATTATTCAAATAGAAGATCTACTTGCATATCCGTGGACCTCTTTTCACCATTATCAAGACTTAGATAATTCTTTTATAAATGTGCAGCCTATTTTATCTTTTTTCAATAAGAAACAAATATATAAAGATTTTGTTTCAGATCAAGTGGATTATCAGAGAACTTTGGCAGAGATTAAAGATTTAACATTGGAATAAATAACAGAATCCCGAGGTTTCGCTATAATCCAACTCCCGAGGTTGACAAAACTGGTGAGGGTTTTTTGAATATTATGTATTAGATAAGCGTATCGATAGTAAAAGATTCTCGAGGGTCATGCGAAGGTTAATATTTGTGGTTTTTATAGTAATGTATGACTTTTGGATTTCCGAAATAGCCTTTATGTACCAAGCCCTATCCCCTTCCCTACCTTCCTTAATAAGATTTAGCAATTTTTCTCTCAAAACTATAATCATATTTTCCATCCACGCAGTAGATTCATCTTTAGTTTTTGAAAGGTTTTCTGCAAAACTTAAACTTTCTGCTATCGTAAGCGTTTGTAGCTTCTTAATTTGTTCATTAATCTCTTTCTTTTCATCTTCTGTCAGTTTGTTTTCGCTGTGTATATCGATTGTTTGACAACGGGAAAGAATAGTCGGCAATAGAGATTCCTTTGTATTTGTCGTTAGCAGTATTAAGGTATGTGAAGGTGGTTCTTCCAGGATTTTTAACATCGAATTCTGGGCTTCAAGTGTTAGGAATTGGGCATCTTGAATAATACATAGTTTTTGTTTACTTTTGATTGGTTTATAGAAAAGTTTTCTTTGTAAATCTTTGACATCCTCAATTCCGATACTCAGTGATGGTTTTTTATCAGTTTTTTTTAAGGTAGAATCTCTGTTGAGTATCGTAGTATCTATAGAGTCGATGTCGTGTGTTTTACAAAAATTAGCTATCCATTCATCGCTTTTTTGCGAACTTTTGGAAACTATAACAAAGCTGTTCATAGATCATTAAATTGATCCCGTCTATGATTTGCTTTTCACCTTTTCAATTCTATTCGAATACGGCTCAAAGAGCATCATTACGGGACATCGTCGCTGCTTTGCAGCTTCTTGCATTATAGCTCACTTTTACCTACTATTAAACTAATGCCTAATAATAATGTTACTCCATCACAGCCTGCGGCGGATACATCAAAACCTGCTATACAGGATGATAGTGTTTCACCGAAAATTAATACGCTAGATGACGCTAAATCCATAGTAGATGTACTTTTTTTGGATAATATTATTACCAAAGAACAGTATGATGAGATAAAAGTTAAAAGCGCTTTGACAGGTACATCCAGGGAGTCAGTTCTGGATGCCATGCATATAGTTTCCGAAGAGGATTATGTCAAATCTAGAGCTAAGTTATTGGGTGTTCCTTTTATCGCTTTGACCACTACCTCGTTTTCTCCACAAGCCCTCAGCTTTTTAGCTCAGAGTGTTGTAGAAAGATTTAAATTAATTCCTTTTGCATATGATGAGAAATTAAAAACATTATCCGTGGCTATGGCAAATCCGGTAGATTTGGATGCGATATCGTTCATCGGACAAAAAACAGGTCTTAATATCAAATCTTTTGCCGCAAATCCCAGCGATGTAGAAAATGCCATAAGTCAACAATACCGTCAGGAGCTAGTCGGTGAAGTAGGTGCTGCGATTAAGGAATCTGAAGAGTATACGAAGAAACGAACAGTTGACAGTAAGCAAATATCACAAATAATCAAGGAAGCACCAATTGCAAAAATAGTTTCAACTATACTCGAGTATGCCGTATCGAGCAGAGCATCGGATGTGCACATAGAACCTCAAGAAGACAGATTAAGAGTGCGTTATAGAATAGACGGAATAATGTATGACAAGCTTAGTCTTCCATATAATGTCCGTGAAGCATTGATCTCGCGTATTAAAATTTTGTCTGAGATGAAGATTGATGAACGTCGCGTGCCCCAGGATGGACGTTTTAATTTCACGGTAGGTGGTGATGTGGTGGATTTACGTATTTCTACGGTGCCTACTATAAATGGTGAAAAAATCGTAATGCGCTTGCTTCGTAAATCAGGAGGAGTTCCTACTTTGCCTGAGCTAGGGCTTTCAGGTATGTCATTGAAAAGTCTTGAGATGGCAATTCTTCGTCCCCATGGAATTATTCTGGTTTGTGGCCCTACGGGATCGGGGAAAACTACGACTCTCTATGCAGTGCTTTCAAAACTGAATACCCCTAAGGTTAATATAATGTCACTTGAAGACCCGGTAGAGTATCAGCTGGCAGGTGTAAATCAAGTGCAAATAAATCCTGCTGTAGGTTTAACTTTTGCTTCCGGACTCAGGTCATTTCTTCGTCAGGATCCGAACATAATACTAGTCGGAGAAATTCGCGATAAAGAAACCACAGAGCTTGCTATGCAGGCAGCTCTTACGGGGCATTTAGTATTCTCGACTTTACATACTTCAGATTCAGCCGGTGCTCTCCCCCGCTTATTGGATCTTGGTGCAGAAGCATTTTTACTTGCGTCTACCATAACAACGATTGCCGCTCAAAGGATAGTTCGAAAGATTTGTAAGCATTGCGTAGTGCAATACGCACCTCCTGTTCAGATTGTAGAAGAAATAAAATCTTTCTTAGGAAACCTTTATCCCAAAAAGGATGAGACTGTGCTATTTAAGGGTAAAGGATGCTCGGAGTGTGGAGGCACAGGCTATAGCGGTAGAATCGGAATATATGAAGTGCTTACTATTTCAGATACTATTACTCAACTTATTCTCGCACATGGTAATAGCGCTTCTGTAGAAAAACAAGCAATTTCTGAAGGAATGATTACTTTAAAGCAAGATGGTTATTTGAAGGCCATGCGAGGTTTAACTACGATGGAAGAAGTATTAAGAGTAGCCCAGGAATAATAGTAGAGGGCAAAGAGCTTAGGGGTAAGGGTTTAAATGTTGTATCATAATATTATATATCTGTTCTACCCTTTGCTATTAGCTCTTAGCCATTTGCCAAAACTATGGATATTCAAAAATTATTGGATTTTACAGTAAAAAATAATGCCTCTGATTTGCATTTACTTGCAGGTATTCCGCCATCTACGCGTGTTGACGGTCAGCTAAAATCTGCCAATAATTATGAACCGTTACAGCCTGCGGATATTGAGCAAATGGTATATTCAATTCTGACACCGGAACAAAAAAATGCACTAGTTTCCAATAAAGAATTGGATTTTTCTCTCGGTTATGGGGGGGGAATTTATGGAGATCAAGGGCGCTTCAGGGTAAACGTTTATTTTCAGCGCGGATATATAGCTGCGGCATTCAGATTTCTTCCGCCGAAAATACGTTCAATAGATGAATTAGGATTACCGAAAATTTGTCATGACTTTACCAATCTTAGACAGGGATTCGTTCTCGTAACCGGACCTACCGGTCATGGTAAGTCTACATCGCTTGCGGCTATGCTAAATAAAATTAATACCACAAGATCTGCGCATATAATTACTATAGAAGATCCTATTGAATATATTTATCCCGTTGGAAACAGTATTATCTCTCAAAGAGAGGTAGGTTCAGATACGCATTCGTGGCCTAATGCTCTTCGGGCTGCGCTTCGCGAAGATCCCGATGTGGTATTGGTCGGAGAAATGCGTGACCCTGAAACTATGAGTGCTGCAATAACACTTGCTGAAACTGGGCATTTGGTATTTGCTACTTTACATACTAATTCTGCATCTCAGAGTATAGATAGAATAGTTGATGCTTTTCCGGATCATCAACGTTCACACATAAGAATACAACTGGCTGCGATTCTCCGTGGAATAATCTCTCAACGCCTAGTTCCAAAAATCGGCGGGGGTAGGATTATAGCTTCAGAAATACTTTTAGGCACACCGGCTGTCACCAGTAATATAAGAGACGGCAAGACACATCTGATTGATTCAGTTATTCAAACTTCAAAAGATGTGGGAATGAGTACACTTGAAAACTCACTGGCTCAACTAGTTCAAGAAGGAATAATATCCCTTGATGATGCTAAAGGTTACGCGCTACATGAACAAGAATTGATCAGGATGGCATCAGGATGACTTAATCAGCTAAGAGCAAAGAGCTTAGAGCATATGCTTTATATTCTCTTAGCCCTATCCCCTATGCCCTAAGCAAATACTATGAAGTTATTCTATATCGCTATTGGTGCAGACGGTAAGAGAGTTAAGGGATTTATTGAGGCTGCAGATAGTTCTAAAGCTGCTGTTTATCTAAGACAACGCTCACTACTTCCCATACGTATTGAAAAACAAAAGCAGAGTACGTTACTTCCTTTCCTATCGCCCTTTAACAAAATGAGTAATCAGGATCTAGTATTTTTTACAAGGCAAGTAGCAACGATGCTAAGTTCCGGTTTAACACTTACTCAGGTTTTGGGTATCATAAGGAATCAGGTACAAAAACAAGATGTAGCTGTAGTCGTGGATAATATTATTACCAGTATTGAAGAAGGTAAAAGTTTTTCTGAAGCACTTTCTAAATACCCAAATATTTTTTCACCTATTTATATATACCTTATTAAGGCAAGTGAATCAGCAGGACTTTTAGATAAAGTGATGCTTCGATTAGCAGATTCTCTTGAAAAACGATCGAAGCTTAAGGCTAAAATTAAAGCTGCTCTCGTTTACCCTATGATAGTCATATTGCTTATGATAGTGGTTACTATAGTTATGCTGCTTTTTGTTATTCCCCAATTGAGTGGCTTATACAGTTCGATGGAGATTCAAATGCCTTTACCCACAAGAATAATAATATTTATTTCTGAAATAGTAACCAAATATATCTTAATGTTTATTGTTGCTGCTCTTATCATTGGGGTATATGTAAATAAATGGAGAAGGTCAGAATCCGGTAAAAATATAATTGACCGCATCACTCTAGATATACCCATATTTGGACGGTTAATAAAGTTTTCGTTATTAACTGAATTTTCAAGAACCTTTGGTTTATTGATCGGAACCGGCGCTTTAGTAATTGATGCTTTAAATAGGAGTGCCGATATTATGGGTAATAACACATACAAGAAAGCAGTTTTACAAGTGGCAGACGATGTAGAAAAGGGTGTATCCATAGGTGATTCTATGAGCCATAATGAACTTTTTCCGCCAATACTAATTGAGATGGTTAAGGTAGGTGAGCAAACAGGAAAACTTGATGAGTCATTGATGAGGATTTCAGATTATTTTGAGCAGGAAAGCGAGCAAACGGTTCATACTCTAACTACTGCTATTGAACCTATTATAATGGTTATCTTAGCTATAGGTGTAGGTTTTTTAATAATTTCAATTATCACACCGATTTATAATTTACTTTCCTCTTTCCAATGATCCATATTTCTTACACGAAGTTATAATTGCAGATTAGCTATATAA
>CAZNVI010000005.1:8560-45073 GCA_964576705.1 uncultured Gammaproteobacteria bacterium
TTTCCAATGATCCATATTTCTTACACGAAGTTATAATTGCAGATTAGCTATATAATATTGCAGGGTAAACTAAAGAGATCGATACAGTTACATTTTCGGCTCAAGATAATAAAAAACCCATAAGGATTAAAGATATTACTGATGCTTACAATGCTTGACAACAAATTATAGATGTGGTGTACTATAATTAATATTGATGAAAAAACTTCTTACAAAATCTGCCAGGAATTTTTCTTCGGGATTCACTTTAATTGAACTATTAATAGTCATTGGGATACTTGGTGTATTAGCAGTAGCTACCTTAGCAGTTCTAGATCCTGTTGACAAGCTTAGAGCTGGTAATGATTCTAAAGTACAGTCAGATATCGCTAATATCGCAAAAGCAGCCGAAGCCTATGCTGTGGCGAATAACGGAAATTACCCCACTGCACTTACCACAACAGCTTTCGGAGATGAATTGCGAAGTGTTCCATCGAATCCAGGCGGTTACAGCGCTTATAGTTATACTGGCGGCGGTTCAATTGACTTTATAATCTCAGGAGAATTAAAATCAAAAAAGTACACGCCGGGTACACCAGTATTTAAGTATTCATCTGCAGAAGGAAAAGCGTGTGCAGCTGCCACTCGTTCTGCCGCTTGCCCATAGCTTTCATATCGCTAAAGTATCCTCGCTAATTTACTCCAAAATCACATATGCTTGAACTAAATAATGCTTTAGATTTCTAGACGCGATGTCATCCTGAATTCGTATCAGGATCTGCTTTTGAGGCTGAAAAAAAATACTTAAATATATTCAGCATGAAAATTTAGACATAGTTATGTCAACAACTCTGAGCTTATCGTAAATTTACTCTATTAACTGTGGTATGATTTATATATGGTACAGTTTTTCATATTCATTTTAGGATTAGTTGTCGGTAGTTTTTTAAATGTAGTAATATATCGCCTTCCGAAGAGAGAATCTATAGTCTTCCCACCTTCCCATTGCCCACATTGTAGACATAAGCTTGCCTGGTATGATTTGATTCCGGTAGTTTCTTATATCTCGCTATTCGGCAAATGTAGATACTGTAAAGATAACATATCCTATATGTATCCTCTGGTAGAGCTTTTAACAGGGTTACTTTTTTTAAGTATATATTCATCTTTCATGTCGATGGGAATAGTTGTGTTATTGTATTATCTTTTGATGTTGCCAATATTTTTCACCATATTCTTTACAGATCTTAAGTATGGGATTATACCTTTTCAGTTAGTGCTTGCAGGTAGTGTTATTACATCTTTTTATCTTTTATACACTTTTTCACCATATATTTTACTATCTCATCTACTTTCAGCATTTGCAGCATTTGCAGCATTCTTATTTCTATTTTTAATTACAAAAGGCCGAGGTATGGGTTTCGGGGATGTGGTCTTAGTTTTTCTCATGGGATTGTTTCTAGGCTCACCCGATATAGCTTTTGCCCTTTATATAGCTTTCTTGACAGGTGCGGTTACTTCTCTCATACTGATTTTAATAGGAAGTAAGCGCTTAAGGCACGATACTATACCATTCGGCCCGTTTCTAGCGATCGGAACGTTTATAAGTCTTTTTTACGGGGACTATATTTTAATTCTAGTGCGGAACTTTTTACCAATGTGAATAATTATCATAAACAAGCACTTAGAGGTTTTACTCTCATAGAACTTTTACTTATCATAACGTTAATCGGAGTACTTGCAATAGCAGTTATAGCTTTGTTAAATCCTGTAGGTCAGTTTCAAAAAGCTCAGGATGCGAAAAGAAAATCTGATCTCGCACAGATACAAAGACTTTTAGAGCTTTATTACAATGATAATGATGAGTATCCTAATTCTTTAAATTTCGGAGCAAATTGGGCCGGGTATTCTCAGTTACTTCCTGATGATCCCAAATTAAATAAACATTATGATTATAGATCAGTAGCCGGTAACCAAACATATTATATGTATGCGAGTTTGGATCGAGGCGCTCAAGATCCGGACAGGTGTAAACCAAATGGTGCTGTATGTACTAATGCGAATGTGCCTGGGGTAAGTTGTGGATCAGGTGTATGTAACTATGGTGTAAGCAGTTCAGATACCTTACCTTAAGTTTAATTAGTCGAATATGCATAAACGTAATGATATAAATTTTAAAGGTTTTACTTTAATAGAATTGCTGATATCTATAGCAATTATCGGTATATTGTCAAGTATACTTTTGGTTAATCTTTCGGGGTTTAGAGCAAGAACCAGGGACACTACGAGGAAGAAAGATTTAAGAATAATTCAAACAGCTTTAGAGCTTTACCGAGCTGACATGTCTGGATATCCTAACACGCTTCCTAGCTGTGGAGGCGCTCTTACTAGCGGTGGACCTGGAGGGGTCACCTATCTTAAAAAAATACCATGTGACCCGTCAAGCGGACTTAACTATAATTATAGTACTCCGGGAGGCGGATATCTGATGTTTGCTTGTCTGGAAAACAGTCATGATTCAGAAAAAGATGCGAATAAAGGCACTTGTGGTACTGCTAAGTTTACCGTCGAAAGCCCCTAGATTAGCACATAGATTGTATACTGTATGGTAAAAAATTTTAATAAAACCTCTTTATGGATCTCAAAAGGTTTTACTCTTATCGAGCTTGTAGTTGCCTCAGCTTTATTGGTCACGGTAAGTGTCGTAGGAGTAGCAGCATATCGAAGTTATGCTGATGCACAGGTGCTACAAAATATTGCATATGATGTATCCTTAATGCTTCAAAAAGCTAAATCCAGGGCTCAAACCCAGGTTAAGCCAGCTAATATCGTAAGTTGTCAGACTAATAGTTTAAATGGTTTTGAAGTTAAGTTTTGTGATAGGCCTTCTTCTAGTTGTGCAAATCCTGTTACCGGAAGATATGAATTACATATAGTATGTGGCGGGGTAAGAACTTCAGTTGAGGGTAGAAATGTTCCATCAAATGTATCATTTGTCAATCCGACGTCGCCAACTTTTTATTTTAGAGTAATTCACGGTACAGTCAATCCAGGCTCTGTAACATTAAGCTCTGGTGGTAAACAAAAAATTATCCAGGTTAGCGGGTTAGGTGATATTACAATACAGTGATTTATTAAGTATTAAGTATGAAATATGAAATATCGAGAATAAAAACATTTCGTGGACAGTCGCTTTTAGAGATAACAGTAGCTCTCGGTGCGCTTTCTGTTTTATTAACTGTTTCTGCTATGGCGATTATTGGCGCTTTAAGTAATGCCCAAGAAGCCAAATTTCAAAACCAAGCCAGTATTTACGCTCAGCAGGGCATAGAGATTCTAAGGCAAATGAGAGATTCTGATTGGGGCTCCTTTAACAATCTGACAGGCGTTTATTGTATGGCAGATATCTGTAGTACGATCACGGCAAATGGCGCATGCGGAAAACGCGTTGGAACTTGTGGTGTCAGCGGTATTAACGTCGTAGGCATTTATAGGAGAGAGGTATTTATTCAAAAAAGCGATCTTAAATGTAGTCAGGGAGGAGTTAATGCTACAAGAGCAATAGTAACAGTTTCCTGGAATGACAGTAAATGTTCAGGTGCAGCTGACTTCTGTCGGACAGTGAAAGTTGAGACTTGTTTTTCAAATCTTTATGGAAATACTGGGATATGATTAAAGAATCAAGAATCAAGAATCAAGAATCAAGAATATCTGGATTTACGCTTGTTGAATTGTTAATTTCTCTTTTTATTCTTACCACGATTAGCTCGCTTGTCGTCAGTATCGTATGGATATCTTTAAAAAGTACAGTCAAAGCAAATAATTTAAGTGTTATAAGACAAAATGGAAATTTTGCGATGCTCCAGATGACGAAGATGTTGCAATTCTCAAATGAATTTCACGGTGTAAGTAATAATGTTAGCAATTTTAATTTTAATTGCCAAAGTCCAGGCGCATCTTTGGTAAAACATGATTATGTAAAATTTACAGGTAGAGATGATAAAGCTACGATTTTGGGTTGCACTAATAGTCCATCAACTATTTCTTCAATAAGCGCAGCATTTAGCGTATCACTGATAAATACCAATAAATTTAAGACAACTTCATGTAGCTTTACCTGCGCACAGGTAGACACGGGTTTGCCATACACCATAGGTATAGAATTTACTATAGAAAAGAAAGTGGCTGCCGGAGGAAGTATTTTTGACGAACCGGCACCTTTGCTTTTTCAAAACTCTGTAACATTGCGTAATTCTTCTGATTAAATTTCAATAGGTTGACTTTTTTTGGCACTGGTTGATATGCTTAAATTATCTTTGTGAATAAGATCAACCCATTATTTAAAGAAGAATATGAAAAAGGCCAGACTTTACTTCTGGTAGTATTATTGGTTTCTGTAGTCTTAACTGTGGCGATGTCTCTGCTTTCAAGAAGTATAGTAAACGTTCGCTTAAGTGTCGAAGAAGACCAGTCTTTAAAAGCTTTGGCTGCAGCTGAAGCAGGTATTGAGAAAGCGCTTATATCAAATACCAGTATTCCAAGTGTAACTCTTTCAAATGACTCTACTTTTACTACTACCCAGTCACCTCTCTCGGGAAGCTCGTTTTTGTTAAATAACGGGAAGTTGGCCTTAAAGGATATTGGTCTTGATTTATGGCTATCCGATTACTCAGATGATCCTACTCAAATTTATAATAATCCATGGACAGGTACTCTTTCGATTTACTGGGCTACTTCTCAATCGAATAGTTGCGCTTCTGGGGAACATGCTGATACAAAAGCAGCATTGGAAGTTGTTGTGTTTACAGGTAATCGGAATAATCCGAATGTCGATCGTTATGCTTTCGATCCCTGCGGTGGCAGAAGAAGTGGAAATAAATTTAGTACTCCTGCAAACGTAAGTCTAAATATAGACGGAAAAACATTCGTTCATAGAGCTAATATTACCGTATCATCACCTGGATTGTTTGCTCGCGTGATTCCTCTTTACGCAAATACATATATGGCGGTGCAAGGGAGCACAGGTTTACCTTCGCAAGGAACACTGATAAGTTCCACGGGTAGATCTGCAGATGTCGTTCGAACTGTGTCTGTATTACGGGAGCATCCTTCTCTGCCGGTTGAATTTTTAAACTACGCATTTTTTTGGCCTAAGTAGCGAGATATTGAATAGTTAAGATATAAAGATATTTAGTAATATTAACGAAGTTTCTCCTAATATCTCAATATCCTAGTATCTTAATGCCTTTAAAGTATGAATAATTCTTTCGGACTTGATATCGGATCATCCACGATGAAAGCTCTCTTTTTACAAAGCGAAAAAGGAGTAATCCGGTTTAAATCATCGATCTCAACCAAAACACCTGCGAAAGGAATGTTATCTGACGCATCTTTAGACCAAGAAGAAATGGCACAAACTATACGACAGATGATTCTTGATGCTAAGATACCATCTAGAAACGTTCATTTAGCCGTGTCAGATAATCATGTTTTCTCAAAAGTTGTCGAAATGCCTTCTTTATCTGATAAGGAACTCGCCAGTGCGATATATTGGGAGGCTGAACAACACATTCCAGTCCCCTTATCTACCATAAATCTTGATTGGAAAGTGCTCCGCCGTGACATAGGAGATCCTAAATCGCCTATGATGCAAGTGTTATTAATAGGCGCTCCTTCTAATGTTCTTAAGAAATACGAAAAAGTTTTTGAGCTTGCAGGAGTGAATATAGAGAGTTTGGAAACAGAGACGTTATCGATTCTGCGTTGTTTAGTTGCTACTGCTGATTTCCCTAATTCTTTGATAGTGAATATAGGTAGCTTCGGAACATCAATTTCTGTAGTGCAGAAGGGTTCGCTGGTTTTCTTATATTCTGTGTCCTTAGGCGGCGTAGCCATAAATAGAAGTATCGCGACTGAGTTTGGCTTTAGTGCATTGCAGGCTGAAGAATATAAGAAAACCTATGGGATGGATGAGCTAAATTTTGGAGGGAAAATAAAAAGAGCTATAGAGCCCATTCTATTATCTCTGGTAACAGAAGTGAAAAAGGCTCTTTCATTTTATGCGGATAAATATAAACAGGATCAGCCTATTAAGCAGATAATATTAACCGGCGGTACAGCACGTCTTCCCGGAATTGTCCAAATTTTTGCACAGCAAACAGATATTGAAACCTTAGTAGCTAATCCATGGAAGTCACAAGGAGTCGAAAACGTACCAAACGATTTGATTGATGCCGGATCTGAATATACTATAGCTTTAGGCCTTGCTATAAAATGATTCTGAGTACGTCTGAGAGTCTATATGAACAATGAAATCAACTTGATGCCGGAGAAAGCTAAGCATACGGCATCAAATCTTAAAAAACACTATGTTGTTCATTATGTGGCCATAGGTTTGCTTTTTATTATTTCTTTTTCTTCTGTCGTACTTTTTATGCTAATTGCTCTTTCCCCCCTTCCTAGTCTAGTCCAAAGAGAGAAAGATGAAACAAAGAGGTTATCTTTTTTTAGCGAAATGATCGTTAAATTACAATTCACTAAAAACAGAGTTAATCATGTAAATGATATTTTAAAGCTAAGGCCTGATTACTCTGAGTCAATCGATAAAATCAAGAATCAACTATCTGAGAATGCAGTAATAGAAGAGATTCATCTTAGCGAAAAAGTGCTATCAGTTACTATTGTGAGTCCTTCTTTGTCAGTGCTTGACCAATTTATTACACATTTAACAGAAGAAAATGCGATTTCTAAATATTATAAGAAAATTACACTAGTTTCATTACATAAAGATTTTGAGAAAGGGAGATTTGTTATGACTCTTGAGTTAATATAAATATTATGGATAATCAAATAAGATATTATTTAAGACGCTTGACATTGTGGTATTATAACTTCCGTTATAGTAAATACTACCCTGTGGTTGTGCCTATATTTATTACAGCTGTCGGAATTATAATATTCGTGGTACTTATCTTGCCTCAGATGACAAATTGGTTGTCCGTCCAGAGCGAAATTGCAGCTACGCAAGGAAGGATAGATGTAATGCGCCAGAATAGTAGAATATTAGAGAGTCTGAATAAATCTGATGTAGATCGGGATTTTGCAGTAGTTGCTCAGGCATTACCCTCTGATAAGGATTTCATCGGAATTCTAAATGCTATAAGCAAGTCAGCTCTTAGTAGTAATATAACATTAAATGATTATGAATTCGGGCTTGGCGCTGTATCCGTGGGTCGCGATGGCAAGAAATCCGATATTCCTTCGATTCCTGTTAGTATCGGATTGACGATTGAAGGTAGTGTCGATAATTTCAGTAAATTTATGTCGGAAATTGAGCGAAAATTCCCTCTTGCTGAGGTAAAAAGTCTAAACTATTCTGAAGATACAGGTGAAATCCTCGTGGTTTTTTATATGAAACCTTTTACCAAGCAGGATTTAAATTATTCTGACCCTATCCAGTCGCTAGATCAGGAACAAAGGAGCATTCTTCAGGTTCTTTATCAGTGGGCTGGTGAATAAGATTAGCTTTTGATTCCTCCCGTTTTTTTAATAGATTCGTTTTTTCTCCACGCTTCAATCAATGCATGATTTCCTGAGAGGAGAACTTCTGGGACCTTGCTTTTTTCATAGTCCTGTGGTCGTGTATATTGGGGATATTCTAATAGCATTTCGTCATTATGGTTATATGAGAAAGATTCATTATCAGTAACGCCTTCCTTTAAGACTCCAGGAATCAGTCGCACAACAGTATCTATAATTAAGGCAGCCGGTATCTCGCCTCCCGTGGTTACGAATTCGCCTACAGATATCTCTTCATCTATAAACTGACTGACACGTGCATCTATGCCCTCATAGTGTCCGCAAATAAGTATAATGTGATCCAGATAAGAATATTCTTTTGCTGATGCTTGCTTAAAGATTTTCCCCGAAGCAGATAATAAAATCGTTTTCTCTTTGCACCTTGCACTTTGCACCTTGCACCTTGTATGTAGAATTGCTTTATGGATTACATCAACTCTCAGTACCATCCCTATTCCACCGCCATATGGAGTGTCATCTACGACTTTATGTTTACCTATTCCGAAATCACGGAGATTTATATATTCAATTTCTACTAAGTTTTTTTCTTGGGCATGTTTTATGATGGAATGATCAAATGGGCCTTTGAACATTTCCGGGAATAAAGTGATAATTGAGATTTTCATAGGGTTTTTATTGTTCGAGCGGAGCGAGAACTACTTCTCACTTCGTTCGAAGAATAAGAGAGGGGGAAATAATTAACTTGCGTTTGTGGTGTCTGCCAAAGAGATGTTTATGCGCTTTTCTTGTTTAATAGCCGGAATTTTCATAACATTTCTTATAGATCTTATGATTTTTCCTTCTTTACCTATTATTTTGCCGTAATCTGATACGTCCGCTGTAATTATGAATTGGATTATCCCGTCTTGTTCACTTTCTTCGATAGAAACTGATTCAGGATTATCGACTATGCTTTTAACTATAAATGTGAGTATATCTTTCATTTAGTTATTCTTTAACAAGAGATCTTATAGTATCTGAGGGTTGTGCTCCCATAGATAGCCAGTATTCATAGCGATCCATTTTTACTTGTTTTTTATTTTTAGGTTTACTTTTTTCGTACCAACCCAAAAGCTCCACAAAGTCGCCGTCACGACGGCTTCTCTTTTCTTTGACTACTATACGGAATTTACGTTCCCCTTTTTTTCCTACTCTCATTGATCTTATTACTAATGACATATGCGTATTTTATCAAATTGCCTTGATCTTCTCAAGAGCCTGCTTTGCTGCGCTTTCTTCAGCCTCTTGTTTCGATTTTCCCTTGCCTTGTCCTAATAATTCATCCTGTATAAATACTCCTATCGTAAAAACCTTAGCGTGCGGAGGACCTTCCTCCTCAAGCACTTTATAGACCGGGGAATTTTGCTTTTGTGACTGAACGTACTCCTGTAGCAGACTTTTAGGGTCTTTAAACGCTTTGTTTTCTACAATTCGCTCAATTTTTGGTGCCATTATCGATAGTATGAAATCACGCACGACCTCTATGCCCTGATCCAAAAATAAGGCTCCGATTAAGGACTCAACTGAGTTGGCTAGAAGCGATTCGTTTTCCCGTCCGTTTGATTCTTCCTCTCCTCTCGATAACATAAGTTTTTCGCCAAGCTGGTAGTCTTTAGCTACTTGCCCAAGGCTTTTAGTGTTTACAACTAAGGATCTTATGTTGGTCAAAAGCCCTTCATTAAATAGCGGATAGGTTTGGTAGAGGTAATTAGATACGACAAAAGACAGGATACTATCACCTAAAAATTCGAGACGTTCGTTGGAGGACAATTTTTCTTTAGTCTCATTCAAATATGAGCGGTGAATAAATGCCTGACGTAATAGTGATTTATCCTTGAATGGTGGTATTTTTTTCATGACTTAATATATTTCCTAAAGCCCCGTTTACAAAAGCTGGGCTAGTTTCTCCTGAAAATTCTTTAGCAAGCTCAATTGCTTCATCTATTATCACATTCGGAGGTTCAGATTTCTCGATTAAGAGTTCATATATAGCTAAGCGCAAGATCGCTAAATCGATCTTATTTATTTTAGCTATTGGAAATTCAGGAGCGGCTTTTTCTATGTATTTATCTATATCCGCAACCTGATCTATAATTTTTTTGACATTTTCGTCAACCGACTGTTTGTGGAATTCAACCTTAAATAACTCCTGGATTATGTGTTGTCTTCTCCTGTGCCTGGGGTCAGTTGATGTTTTCATTAAGCTTTTTTGGCTTGTTTTATCTGAACTACCTTAACTCCTTTGTAATATCCACATTCAGCGCAAACTGTATGAAACGGAAGTCTGTTTCCGCAATTACTACATGTAGAGAGCTGTGCTAGTTTTAAGCTGATACTGGCTCTCCTCTTGCCTTGTCTGGCTCTAGAATGTCTTTTTTTAGGCTCTTGGGACATAAACTCCTTTCAGGCTTCGACTGAGCTCAGCCGAAGTCTCGTAATAAACAAATAGTCAAATATTCAAATAAACTAATGATTTGTATATTTGTTTATTGGGTTATTTGTTTATTATTCTGTATTCTACCTTATCTCAGCCTCAGTTGCAAGAATCAAAGATCATTAAACGATAATAACAAGTTGTCGACGTTTTTTAATGTGTGAGAAGGAAAGTTGGCTATACGAATCTGATTTTGCCTTAAGCTACCATAGCCTGAGCCTACGAGGTATCCGCCCTTTTTAATTTTATCAATTATTTGGGCTGAGGGAGATTGAGTCATGACGACGATAGCAGTTTTTGACCTGTACCTTTTATCAACGACAAACAGCTTTAATTTCTGGTGTTTTTTAAAATATTCATACAACATATCAGCCTTTTTATCTGTTTCCAGTCGGATATTTTCAATATCCATATCGAGCATGTCTTTTAAGACTTTTTCGAATAAGTAAAGCCCCAGAATGTTCGGGGTTTCGACAGTTTGCAATTTTTGGGACTGTGCCAGCATAGATGAGAATTTGTGGTAACTGCCGATATTTACTCCCTTTCCTTGCAACATTCCTGATTTTTTAAGCGCTCGCGGGCTTACGATAAGAACTCCCAATCCTGACGGAAGTCCGAAACCTTTCTGAACTGAGAAAAAAACGCAATCAAGTTTTGAGTAATCTAAATTTACATACGGTACTGAAGAAGTGATATCAACAGCGATTAAGCTTTCAGGATTATAATTAGATAATTTATTAATAAACTCTACCGGTATTGCAACTCCGGTACTTGTTTCATTTTGAGTGATTGCTATTAATTCGGAGTTTTTTGGAATTTTTATATTTTTAAATTCAAATCCTTCACCTGAATTTGCGTCATGTGATAAAGGGCTTTTTTTAAGGTCAGCTGCGACAGAATAAAACCTTTTTGAGAACGCTCCATTTACAAAATGAAAACTCTTTTTATGGACGCAATTCTCAATTATTCTTTCCATGCATTCTGTAGCTGATGAAAGAAAAAATATCTGATACTCATCGGGGATACTCAGAAGCAGTTTTAGACTGGTATTAATATCGCGTATGATTTCATGGAATGCTTCGCTCCTGTGGGAGATAGATGCTATATCATGTTTTAATGCATTTAAAATATGTTTTTTGACAGTCGGGTAAAGCTGTGATGGTCCGGGCGTAAAATAAATCATAAATTTTAATAAAGTATTCTTACGCGAATTGTGTCAGTTACAGACCGAAGTTCCTTTATAATGTTTTTTTTATAGTCTTTGTTTACATCGGTAATTACATAACCTATTGTTTCATTTGTTTTTAAATATTGCCCCTCGATATTAATTTCATTTTTCGCAAAAACATTATTCAGATTCGCCAATACCCCGGGTTTATTATGGTGAATATGAATAAACCGGTGTGCATTTAAGAGCTTGGGTAATTGAATATTGGGGATATTTACGCTTAAATTTGTGCTTCCGGTATTTATAAAGTCAAATAATTTTTCAGGAACGAACTCCGCGATATTTTTTTGTCCTTCTTCAGTACCCGCGCCGATATGAGGAGTCAGAATTACATTCGGTTGGTTTTGTAAGTCGCTCGAAAATGGCTCGCTGTTACTTTTGGGTTCGTTCGGGAAAACATCTATTGCCGAACCTGAGATTTTTCCGTTTCTCAGATATTTAATTAAAGTTTTATAATCAACTATATATCCCCGACTTAGATTTAGAAAATATGCACCTTTTTTCATTATTCTAAATTCATTTTCTGAGATCAGATTCGTATTTTCAATTCTTCCATCGACATGTATCGTTACTATATCAGCAGTTTTTAAAAGTTCATTAAGGCTCTTACATCTTTTCGCATTTCCCAGTGCGAGCTTATCGGAAATGTCATAAAAATACACTTCCATGCCCAGACTTTCTGCCAGAACCGATAGTTGTGATCCGATATTCCCATATCCTACAATTCCCAGCTTTTTGCCTCTAATTTCATGACAATTTATACTGGATTTATCCCAAATGCCTTTATGCATTTTTTGAGATTTATCAAAAGCGCGGCGGTTGAGCATAATGATGTTTCCTAAAGTCAGCTCAACCACACTTCGGGTATTGCTGTAAGGCGCGTTAAAAACAGCGATACCGTTTTTTGCGCATTCTATAAGGTCTACCTGGTTTGTGCCGATTGCGAAGACTCCTATTGCTAATAATTTATTTGCATTTTTGAGAATATTTGGAGTTATTTGTGTTTTTGAGCGGATTCCAAGAATCGACACATCACTTATTTCAGATACGAGTTCATTTTCTGAAAGTGCACGGTTTACGGTTTTTACTGCATAGCCTTCTTTATTGAATAACTCTTCTGCAGTAGGGTGGATGTTTTCTAGAAGTAATATTTTCATCATAGTTTTAGGATAAGATAAAGCCCTTGGAAGTCTTAGTTTGTATAGAATCTCATCAAAACTTGCTGACACATAGTCAGCCTTTTTAATTACAGATTCCCGTTTGATATTTTCCGTAAACGCGAAGAATTTTTCTGCATGTCCGTTTTTCCTAACCTCGTAATCAGTAAATCCGTCGCCGACCATGTATACTTTGCCGTCAAGTTTAAGATTTTTTACAACTTTTATTTTCCCTCCGTTTTTACTTAAGGGATTTTTAATATCAAAGCCGGTAACAACGCCTTTTTTGTTAAACGTAAAAGTATTTGCCAGCACATGGTCCTTTAATAAGCCGAATTCTTTGACAATGGGAAATATAAACTCATTAAACCCTCCGGAAACTATATAGATTTGTTCCGCGTTATCTATGAAAAATTGTTTATTGTTTTTAACTGATGGAGTTATGTTTTTTTTAATTTTTATTATGAGTTTATCTATATCATGTTTGGAGGTTTGAAATAGCAGTAGTCTTTTATGTAAAGATTCGCTGAATGTAATCTTTCCTTCCATCCCGAGTGTAGTTATGTGTTTAATTTTTTCCAGAATCTCTTTACTATTCGCCCGTTTTTTTAGCGTTATAGCAGCCAGCTCTTCGAGTGATTCCAGAGTTACGAAAGTACTGTCAAAGTCGATGATGAAGTATGCTGTTGTATTTAAGTTATTCATGATTACATGATTGTGTCAGTCTGGGTTTATGTTTATAGCCCCAGTGCCTAGCTTACTTTATTCTTGGTTATATCCTCTTTCGCCCACGTTCATCTTGTGGGTTACACCACGCGCAGATGAATGTTCGCTACGGCAGATTATGCATCTGTGAGCCAAGCTTACAGTTTGGCAAGAGCTGCATAAAAAAATCTCCCTTTCGGGAGATGTAATAAATGTTTTCTACTACAATCCTCCCGTCAAGAAAGACAGGATGAAGGTGAGAAGTTATTGCTTACGTCAACTCTGCTATTCATAGTATAAGTATAATACAAGAAAAATGTATCAATCGTCAATGGGTGACATCATTATATTTTTTCCTTACATATCTACTAAGTACACGCCCGGTGTGTTCTGAATAGACACCAACGGATTAATCCGGCGATACATGGTCTAAAGTAACAGCTTTAATTTTTTCATTTAAGCTAGGATACTTAGTTAATTGGTCAAAAATTTGATCGGCTTCAACTTTTGATTTTTGGATTAAGCTGAAATCTGAAAAATCGGCTATCCTAAGTTTAGGTAATCCCGACTGTGCCGTGCCGAAAATATCTCCCGGTCCTCGAAGTTTAAGGTCCAATTCTGCCAACTCTGAACCGCTGTGTTTTGATTCCAAAGATTTTAATCTTGTGAATGTGTGTTTTGAAGGAGACTCTGTAAAGAGAAGACAATATGATTGTTTTTCTCCTCTCCCTACTCTGCCGCGCATCTGGTGTAGTTGCGCCAGTCCGAACCTTTCTGCTGCCTCGATTACTATTACTGTGGTGTTAGCAATGTCTATTCCTACTTCAACTACGGGTGTAGCGATAAGGATATCAAATTTTTTCTCTCTGAAATCTGAAAGTATCTGGTCCTTCTCTTTCGCTTTCTGCTTGCCGTGAAGTAAATTAAGTTTAAGGTCAGGAAAAACCTCCATTCTCAATCTCTCAAACTCTACTTTTGCTGCTTTTACTGTTTGCATGCTTTCAGATTCCTCTATAAAGGGGCAAATTATAAATACCTGAGACTTAAGTTCTATAACTTGTTTTCGGATCCAATCATATGCTGCTTTCCGTTTTTCCGACGGCACGAGCCATGTTTTAATAATTTTTCTTCCTTTAGGTAACTCAGCTAAATAAGAAATGTCTAAGTCGCCATACATGGTTAAAGCTACAGTACGAGGGATAGGTGTTGCAGTCATAGTCAGAAAATGGGGATTATTTCCTTTATTTCTTATGATACTTCTCTGCTCCACTCCGAACCGTTGTTGTTCATCGATGATTACAAGCCCGAGTTTATCGAACTTCATTTTTTCATTTAAAACCGCATGAGTACCAATTAAAACGTCGAATGACGATTTATGATTTAAGAAGTAAGAATTTTTTGTGTCTTTTGCTCCATTCTTAATTCTTGAATCTTGCATCTTAATTCCATCCTTCTTGCTACCTGTTGCCAAAGCAAGTTTCACCCCAAATGGCTCTAAGAACTGCTTAATTGTCTTATAATGCTGCTCTGCAAGTATTTCTGTGGGTGCCATAAGTACGGATTGAAATCCATTTAGGAATGCGACATACATCGCGAAAGCACCGACTATGGTCTTACCACTTCCCACATCCCCCTGTAGTAATCTGTTCATGGGTTTATCATGGGTTATATCAGAAAGAATTTCATCGATAGAGTGTGTTTGTGACTGAGTAAGGATAAAAGGAAGAGAATTTGTAAATTTTCCTATTTGTTCCTGATGGCTGACTACTGAAAACTTATAACCTTTTAAGTCTCCCCCCCACTTAACTTTTCTTTGTTTTGATTTTAATTGGATGATTAATAATTCATTAAAAGCCAATCGTTCCTTGGCATTATTTGCATTTTCTAGAGTGTCTGGAAAATGAATTTGGTGTAGCGCTTTTCGTATATCGTAGTATTTATATTTATCCAGAATCTCTTTTGGTATAAATTCAGTTATTTCACTTCGATATTCTGTAAGCAATTTATATATTTGACGCCTTAGCCATTTAGATGAAACGCCTTTAGTTTCAGGATAGATAGACACAAATCGACCCGTGTGAAGTGTTAATCCGTGTGCATCGGCGTTTTTATGAGCGTTGATCTGCGGTATTACCTCATATTCAGGCGAGGTTAAGACTAGTTTATATTTAAATAAATTAGCTTTTCCTGAAAGAGAAACAGAGTCGTTTTTGCTTATATATTTAGTCAAAAACGTTTGGTTATACCAAATTACATCAATCGATCCAGTAGTATCTGATATGACTGCTTTTTGGATTTTCTTTCCGGATCGTGTATATAAATTTTCTATAGAATCCACTTGACCCCTGATAGTTACCACTTCCCCTGCCTGGATTTGTGCGATCTTAGAGATAAGTGAAAAATCGTCATAACGGAAAGGTGCATGGTAAAGGAAATCTTCAAGTGTAAAAATGCCTAATTTTTCAAGGCGCGAAGAGTACATTTTATAAATACGCCCTGCATTTTCAAGAGGAGTGTTCAAATTCATAGAATAAAATCTAAACTCTAAATCCTAAATACTAAACAAGCAGGAAAATAAAAATGTTCTAAATATTTAGAATTTAGATATTAGGATTTAGTATTTTGGGAAATAAGTCAATTAACCTATTAGTATTTTCAGACACATTATATCAGTAAATAATTACAAAAGAAGCTTATAGGTACATGAGGTACGGAAGGAAGGACGTGATGATTAAAGCGATTATGGCTAAAATCATGATGACTTTAAATAATTTTTGATGTTTACGAACGAAATTCATACCCTTCGGGAATATCAAATACTACCAATTGCAAATAACAAATGTCAATCTTTCGACAAGCTCAGGATTGACTCTGAGTTAAATCGAACGGGTCAAATAAGTATTTAGTGCTTAGTATTTGTAATTTGAGATTGGATATTTGATATTTGACATTATCCGATTTTCAATCGGATCAGCCTCCTCTTCCCTACCTTGATTATCATACCATTTTTTATTTCTAGAACACTATTGGGGTCAGTAATTTTCCCCCCGTCAATTTCTACCCCTCCTTGCTCTATCAATCTTTTGCCATCAGATTTGCTATCAGATAAACCCAATTCAAATAGTGAATCAGAAATTGTTGCGCCTGATCTAAGTGAATCTGGGAGATTTATAGTTGGGATTTCACTTGGCATTTCTTTTTGCTGTACTGTTTTTTCGAAATGTTCTTGGGCATTTGTGGCTGCCATTTCATCATGCATCTCTTTTACGATAATGAATGCTAGCTGTTTCTTGAGTTCCATAGGATTTCTGCCGTCTCGTAATCCACTTTCGATATTCCTTACTTCATCCATCGGGATGTTAGTTCCAAGTGTGAAATATTCCACAATTAATTCATCTTTTATAGCCATAACTTTCGCAAATTTATCATGAGGGGTGTCATCGATCCAAATAGCATTGTTCCAGGTCTTACTCATTTTTCTTCCATCTGTTCCGGATAAAAACTCATTCGTCATAACAAACGACTCTTTGTCGCGTAATTTTTTTTGCAGGATCCTTCCAGCTTGCATATTGAAAGTCTGATCAGTTCCGCCGAGTTGTAGATCGGTATCTAAAAAGTAGCTGTCATATCCCTGCATTAGCGGGTAGAGCGCTTCATGTAAGCCTACATGCTTGCCTTCACTTAATCTTTTGCGAATCAGTTCGCGGTTAGCGAAATCACCGAAAGAGAAATTATATGAAAGTTTGATAATATCTGAAAAGTTTAATTTGCTTAACCATTCGCTGTTGTATTTAGTGGAAACTTTAGAAAAATCGAGAATTTTTTCAGCTTGTTGTTTATATGTTTGAAAATTAGATTCTATTTCTTCTTTCGTTAAAATAGGTCTTTCTGATTCTTTGTCCGAGGTATCACCGACTAGCGCTGTAAAATCACCAATTAGAAATGTAACATTGTGTCCTAATTCTGCAAACTGTTGCAGCTTGCGAAGAGGTACTGTATGTCCGAGGTGAATTTTCGTCATCGTAGGATCGATACCGAGGTAGATATTAAGTTTTTTTCCAGAAGTAAGAACTTTTTTAAGTTCTTCTTTTCCGGATATTATATTTGCGACCCCACGTGTAAGAAGTTCTTCTATCTTGTCCATATTTGGAGTATAGCAAATGAGGACTTGTTAATAAACAAAGAGGTTTTTAAATCCTTGGTGCGATTTGAACTCGTCTCTCAGAGACGGTTCCGGCTCGCACCTGGCCTTCTAATTTCTGGCTTTTCGCCAAAGGTAAACTGCGAGAAGAATAATTCCTCCCGGAATACCTAGTTGCAACAAAACCATAAACATTGCTGCACTTTCCGTAGTCATGTCACTCTCCTTATTTCTTTATTCGCTAATTTGACGCTGTTGTCGCATGCGAACATTATTAAATTATTGCTCTGCCTTTCACCCTTTCGGGATCATCAGTACGGATACACATCCGTAAAGGTCGGTGCGGGGTATTACCCCCGCACCAGCACCTGTAGATATTCAGTTGTAGTCCCTGCCAGACTTATCTCGTCCTTGAGTATATTCCGTTTGCATAAGATTGCACACTTTATCGCATATTGCGAATATGTGATTCTGTCTTTGCTCCATAGAATATCATTGGCTGCCCGGCTACGGGGAAATTGAGAGGGTTGCTCTCTTGTGAGCCTAGTCTTGCCCGAAGGAACTAGGTGGTAGCGATTGCATGGGATCCATGCCTTCGCCGATTACCTGCTCCCGCGGGAATACAAGACCAACCGGTAGGAAGAGGATCCTGGTCCGGTTGTAGCCCACCTGCGCGTCGATGAGCTCTTGACGCGCGTAGGCTATTCTGTTCAACGATCCGCTCGTTTCATCCATGAGCGCTTGCTGTGGCCCGCTGAGGTCGAGGTCCGGATAGGCCTCGACTACAACATTGATGGCCAGTGCGGCCTGGTCTTGAGCGGCCAAAGCTTGCTCGAGGTCGCCATCTTGGCTGGCTTGTTGCATGTCGCGCCGAGCGTTGGCGATATCCTGGATCAGGTCCTGGCGATCCGCCAGAAAGACCTCCATTTGACCCTCGAGCCGGTCAAGTACTTGCGCGGCCCGGTCATTGGCATTCCAGACCTGGCCGACGCGGCCGCGGATCGTCTCTTTCTGCATGGATAGAGTTACTGCGCCCAGGAGGGCATAGACCAGTAGTCCACCCACAACCAATAAAACAACAGTTCTAGATTTCATTTCATGAACTCCTTCTTGAAGTTAGCGGCTTCCGCCGCCTCCACTAAATCCGCCGCCTCCACCGAGGCTGCCACCGCCACCGCTTAAGCCACCTCCATAGTAGCCACTCGTTCCACCGAGCGCTGCTAGGAGGATGAACAGAACCAGCAGAAGCAACAAAATCCAGAGCCAAGACCAACCGATAGGCGGATCCTGAAACTCTGAAGCTTCTGGGTTGTCCAGATAGGCGCGGAGGTGTTGGACGAATGCCACTAAACCGGTTTCCCAGTCGCCGTCCGTCCTTGCCGGAACGAACTTTTCGTCCAGAAAGCGGCCGACTTTTGCATCGTTCAGCAATCCCTCGAGTCCAGAGCCGATGGCTACGTCGATCGCGGGAGCGTTGCCGTCCAGCCCTTCTTTGTCCAGGAATAGGACGATGGCGATGCCATTGTCCTTCTCGGCCGAACCGAGTCCGTTAACATTGCCGAATTCTGTGGCAATCTGTATTCCATCAGAGACGCTGTCTAAAAAGATCGCGCCTCCGAGCTGGAATCCCATTTGGTTAATTGCTTCCGCCTCTGCGTTGAGTGCGGCAAGCGTTTCTGGTGACACTCGGCCGGTGGTGTCAATCCACCATCCGGTTGATGTCGTCAACCGCGGGATAACAGGGTCGGTTATATCCGAACCTGTTTGCGTAAGTCCCGGCGCACAAGCAGCGGCCAAGAGCAACGCGATTATCAAAACAGGCCAAATGCGTCTCATTTTGTCCTCGTTTGAAGTTATGTCTCATCGGATAGCTAGTCCGTTTTCAGATTCCAGACACTTGGAATCATTTAAGCTGTATTTCTCCTTTTCAGCTTGAAAAAGCTGCTTCCAAGATATGATTAATTCATAGCCCCGAAGCAGCCTGCAAGCTTTATTAAAAGAGAAACGGTTAATACTGAATATCTATGTTAAGGTGCAAAAAATGTACGATATAAAGAATTACGACGCAAAATGTCGTAGATCTGGATATACAGTACGTGTGGAATTATATATTAAAGGATATCAATAGTCAAACACTATAGGTTGCAGAAATCGAGGTTAAAGGGAGATTAAACAGAAGGATTTGGATATGGTTTTGTGCCTTTCGTCTTTTTAGACTCGTCAGTATAGATACACATCTATATAGGCAAGGCAATGATATTAATCAATGTAAATGACCAAAGGTGAAAATGAAAGCAAATTATCCATTTAACCTAAAGGTTCTCTACAGAGATCAATATTGCTGATCAGCGCATGTCAGGGTGAAACCCTGCAAGTCGCTGTCTAGCATACATTGCCCGTCGTTATTCTTTTGTTAAAGAAGTAATCCGGCGCGATTCTTCGAACCGGATTACTTGTACTTGAGATTCAGAGTCTAGGCTTCAGAAGGCTTGTGCAGGTTCTGCACAGCCTGATGAAGATCCCGACTCGCGGTGGTCATGCGGGCCATGTTTGTCGTAATGGCCTGCGCACCATGCATACGGGCTTGGTGGCCTGCGATACGGCCTTCTTTAATCGCATTGCAGGATTCAATGAAGCTATCTGCAATAGCGGTCATGGTCTCGACCGTGATCACGTCCCGTTCGATAGCGGCCATGCCGGCACCCACTGCAGCTCCTGACGCCTCTGCGTACTCTTGCAGCAGTTGATTCGTTGTGTCTACGGCGATGTCGCTTGCCGCCGCAGCTTCCTGAGTGCGGAGAGCCAACATCCACTGAGCCACGGTGAGTTTCCAGGCCGGGATCGCGATGTTGACCAGGGTATTGAGCTTCAGAGCCAATCCTGCGTCAACATTTCGCATGTTGGTCACGTTCGGGCCTGTCGCCCAGGCTAGGTAGAGTCGACCCTTATAGTCACCGATCTTGACATCCAGGAGCGATGCCATCTCATTGAGATAGCGCTGACGTTCCACAGCGTCACGATCCGGATTCTCCGGGTTGACTACGATTTCCCCGGCCGCCTTAAGAAAGGCATGCTGGATCAGTTCCATAACAGCCACCTTGTAGATGAGATCTCGCAAGCCTTCTTCGTTGCTTGCGTAGATCTGATCATACCAGGCGACATTCTCAAGCATGTTGAACTCCTGGCCCATCAGTCGAGCCTTGATGGAGTCCATTTTGCCTTCCACGTCTTTGAATTCCTCAAAGAGGATTTCGAGTGCCGATTTGCCGCCGGCCAGGAGATTGTCTAGCCAATTTCTCCCTTCACGGATACTTTCGCGAATGGCGGGATTCGGCCTAAACCCGCGGCGCTTAAGCGCCATAAGTTGGTCGCTTGCCTCAGTGAGCAGGCGATCCACTTCGGGCACTTCTTTCGGGTTGAATTGCGACATCAGGTTGTCCACAACCCCATTCAGGGCGGCCATAGCATCGTTGCCATAGGCCAATACGAGCTGGGAGTTACCCAGCATTTCTTCGAATAACGCTACGGCTTCCTGATCTGCCTGATGGGCCATCGTTGCATGGCGTTCCTGAAGATAGCCATATGCACCGAAGGCCTTTGGTTGCGCTTGGTAGCGCGCCAATGTGTGAGTGGCTGCGCCGTCTGGCGCAGCAGGGATAACTAGCTGCGTGCCGGTAGGCACCAATTGTGTAATCATTTCGTCCGTTTTCCTTATAACTGAACTTGCGGAAGTTATTGAAATAACTCCCTGACTTTGATAAAAACGGCCTCCCTGGGTTCGCCGACCGCGATCGGGTCGGCGATGATGCCTGGGGCCGTTGCGTTTCCGGGGATGGCGGATATCCCGCCGACCCCGGTTCTCATGCCGTACGTATCCCAGCCAAGCTGTTGAAGATACGCATCTTTCCTGAAGATTTCCACGAGCCTTTGGCCTTCCGGCGTTAGGCCTGCCAGCACGTGATCCGTGCTGACGGTGGTCTCAGGGTAAAGCGGGACGATCAGTTCTCCGTCTTCTCGGTATTCCTCGGGTAGGTTATTAAGCCACCCGATGTATAGAGATTCTGAGGAGGCTGCCAGCGGAACTGAAGCTGATTTGATCACGTACGTGTCAAACCATTCAGGGCTGGCGGTGTCTTGCCGCGCTTGGATCTCCCAATTTCGCTGGAGGTATGGCAAAATCTCCTCCAGATTCTCCTCGTCGAGGACTATGTCTCCACCTTCTCCGTTGGGCATCATGTAGTTGCCCAGTAGGAATAGGTGTTGTAGTCCACCACTCGAGCGTTCGGGAGCGCTATATCCGATGTTCACCAGGCCGGGAAGCTCTGGTATACCAATCTCTTTCCAGGTCTTCCCTTCGTTCATTGCCTGTATAATTGGAAACATTTTAATGAAGTATCCTTCCTCGTCGTTTCCATAAACGAGGCCGCTGTTAAGGAGTGGCTGGAGATACTTGTCCCGTCGGGTGAAGATCGTTTCGAAGGTCCTGAAGACGGTTTCGCGATCATTCACTTTACCAGGATGCGCCCGCATGAAATCGTCCATCGCAGACGCACTTCCCAACCACACGAAGTCCGTTTCGGACAGATCCTTGTTTTTCGCCTCGAAACTCCCCACCGCCTCATATTCAACTTTGATGTTGTATTTGGTCAGCAGGTAGTCTGCGGAGACGTTAAGAAAAATCTGTCCACCATAGCCCCGAATTACTGTCGGGGGGGCTTCTGTTGGTGCCGGAGTGGGCTCCGGCGGTTTTGGCGGAGACTTAAATAAACTCGGTAGCAGAGCTACCGCGAGTATTAGTAATAGCAATAAGCCTGCACCGCCAAACAGCAGTCTCTTATTGCGAGGACTCAAAGTGTTCATCTGATCATACCCCTGTTTGTCTAAACGATATCAAAACGAGTAGATTCCAACAGATCCATTGCGACGTTGAAAGCTATTACATCTCCTCTTTTAACAGTACGGATACTGTTGAGAAGGAAAGTATTAAGACTTTCGAAGGCATCTCTACCTTCGCGCAATTTCTCATGTGGGTTTTCGACAAAGCTAGGATTGTCTTGGATGTCAACGTATTGCGACAGTCCTTGATCTACTGCTATGTCTATCCACTTTTCGATAACAGTCAACGAAGATAGAAGATTCTTCGGCTGACTTTCGCGGATACGATTTATAAGTTCTGGAGTATACTCACAAACTCCTTCGAGTAAGCGTGTTACTTCAGAATCCCTTATTCCGGGTAGCTGCGCGCGTATCTTTGAGAGCTGCTGGTAGATATGTCGTTCTTTTTCCGTAGTCTCAAGCGTGTATGCGTTAATCACATTGTTAGCGATTATATACATACCTGCTACGGAGATTACGAAGAATAGTGCAGCTATTCCAGATGCTGCTAGTGCAGACAGTCCAGAAAGCCATCTAAGTACAGCAAAGCTCGTCAGAAAAAACGCTGAACCTGTTCCCAGAGAAATCGGGATAGAGTGTTCGACGAGTTTCTGTCGCCAGTTCACCTTTCCTCCTATTGTGCGCCTTTGGCGTTTCGGAAACACAGAACGAGTTGTTCGCCTCCTCTGCGACCGTCGCAGATAATTCCCGTTGTCTCGTCAAATGTTCTGAGCTGTCTTTCAACAGCATTGCCAAACATAATTGAGTAGACAGGAATAGGAATATTCGCAGTTCGGTAGGTATTCAAAAAGTCATTCGGATCAATTCCGGCTGTATTGTCGCCGTCTGTGAGCAGAATGACAGAATACTGATAGTCCTCGGGGTGGTAATCCGACTTGATGCTTTGCACAGCCTGACTAGCGCAGCTAAAGATAGCCGTACCGCCACCCGTGTTCGCTGTGCGTATGGTGTTAGACAACCCCTTGAGTGATGCAGCGTCATTGCCAATAACTGTGCCGAAGTCATAAACCTCGGAGTTAAAGGCGTAGATCGTTGTAGAATCATTCGGTGTTGCCTGCAGAAGTACCTGGCTAGCCCTGGACTGATCCAGGAGTAGATCCATGGCTTCCTTTAGTTGGGTTTCCCCATCTCCCGACATGCTACCGCTGAAATCCAGACAGAAGACTGTATGCGAGGGCTTACGTAGTCCTGTCTGATAAAGATTCAGTGCCTCGAAAAGCACATCATCTTTCGGCAGATCTGCCAATATGAATTCAGCTTGGGCGTCTACGCCCCATGAGGGGTTGAAGACCGTCTCGTCGGGTTCGTCGACGTGCATGCCGACATAACCTGACCGAAACCCTAAAGCTTTCATTCTATCTTGAACCTGCGGTGATCGCAGGTAATCGATGAGCTGATGAAACAGTGCTTGTTTGTCTTCTGAGAGGCCAGTAATCCATCCAAGTTTGTAGTCTTGGATATTCACGGCGTCCGCGACATAGAACAAGCTCAATGGTTGCTTACCTTTCTCTTCCAGCTCGCGGTTTACTGCGATTGCCAATGCCTCAGGCAGAATAACCGCGTTATATTGCGGCTGGCCTGAAATCTGGTCGCTGATGAAGAGTTGATGTAGGTCTGCCGAGTTGGTCGTCCCCCGTGCCACGTTCCTAAAGAAATCAATGGCCGGTTGGATGATCGTTGGGTCGGTTAAATCTTCCTGCATCAAAGGCTCGAATCCGCCTTTAAACGCGGCTAACACCGAGAGGTAAAAGTTAGCCGCCGCATCATCCTGTGATGCTGACGGCATGGCGAGTCTCAAGTTACCTGATTCACCGGCATTGATTATGTCAAGCGCAGCTATTTCGGCTTCTTGATTCCAGCCAAGTTCCCTTGCGGTGTATGGAGTAACGCCAATGACGCCGACGTATGTCCGTGTAACGGACAACTTATCCCGAATCAGGCTACTTGTGAGCCAGATTGGGCTTGATGCGCCGACAATGTCGTACGTCCCAGGGTTTTGATTCCCCCAGGATTGGGTTAGATTTCGGATATCCACCCCACCTTTATAAGTAAGCTGCAATTTGATACCAGTATGAGATGTGAAATCTCGGTACGCACTCAATAATGACGGTGTAGGAGTGTAGAATTTAGAAGCTATTGTAAAATCTTTTATTGTTTAATGATTGAGAAAAACATCTCAAACACAAGCAAAACAAGAGATATTACAGTAGATCCTAATGCTTTATAGATTAAAGAAAGCTATAGAAGATACTGGTAGTATTGAGTGGATACAAATCTCGGAATATACCGGCATCTTCCAGCAGCTTCATCTCTGCACCCATAAGAGCACGAAGCTCATTAGGAGCAGATGTAGGGATAGGAGTGACCTCCAGCGGATCGGGTGCCTGTGAGCAGGCACATAAGGCGATGATCAAAAGAATCATCAACCTTAAAAGAAGTGTTAATCCTCTTTTCATGTGTTAATCTCCAGAATTATCCAAGTCCGAGTAAGCAAAATCCGATGCCAAATCTTCGTTCATCTATAAGCTTTCTCCTTACTAAGTTTTGATATTACAGTTCAGACAATTCTGTGATTGTCCGAAAACTGCACTCTAATCCCGAATTTCCAGGAGTAAAATGCAGTTTTGGACGTTCACAAATTCTATTTATAATAATTTGAATCTCAAGTTTTTAATGTGCGAATGTGCAATTAACATTTAGATGACGCATTAATAGTCATCCTTGTAATTACACATTGCGGATTATAGGTCTTTTAACAAAATATGTCAAAGCTATAGGTTTTAGTTGGGATAAGTTTTTTTTGCCTGCTGGGTAACTAATTTGATATACTACTTACTATTACCTTATGGATTACCGCCCAAGCAGAAGGAGAAGAGTTAGTAGACGAGGATCTTCGCGATTTAAATTTAATAAATCGCGTTTTTTTAATATTTTTACCTTAAGTAAACTCACCAAACACGCGTTTTTCGGGATCATCGCAGCTATTTTATTTGCAGGTGCACTCTTCGTGTATTATAGCTTCCAACTCCCAAAGCCCGGTAAAATAGCAGAATCTAAATATTCAGACGCTACAAGGATTTATGACAGAAAAGGAGTACTTCTTTACTCAGTTTATGCCGACGAAAATAGGACATATGTAGAATTGAGTAAAATAAGTAAACAATTGCAGAATGCGACAATTGCTATAGAAGATGAGAATTTTTATGAAAATAAAGGATTTGATCCTTTCGGACCATTGCGCATAGCGAAAAACTTATTGTTCAGGCAGAGGGCAATTGGCGCATCCACGATTACACAACAGCTTGTTAAAAACATTTTACTCACGAATGAGCGCAGCTTACCTCGAAAGATTAAGGAGCTGATTTTAGCTATCCAAGTAGACAGTAAGTTCAGTAAAGATCAGATTCTAGAAATGTATTTAAATAATATTCCGTATGGCGGAACCGCGATAGGAATTGAAGCTGCATCTCAAACGTATTTCGGTAAATCAGCAGATACACTTAATTTGCCTGAATCAGCATTTCTTGCCGGACTTCCACAAAGCCCCAGCACATACTCCCCTTTTACCGGAAACAAGCATTATGTAAATAGGACGAAAGCTGTCCTTAAGCAAATGGTCAGTAATAAATATATTACGCAGAATCAGGCAGATAGTGCTTTAAAGGATATAGAAGGATATAAGTTTTCCCAAAGAGATACTGCTATAAAAGCGCCCCATTTCGTTTTATATGTAAAAGAACTTTTGGCGCGACAATTCGGCGATCAGGTGGTTGAAAGAGGTGGTTTACAGGTAACTACGACTCTTGACTATGAACTTCAGAAAAAGGCTGAGGCTATAGTAAAAGAAGATATTGATAAGCTGGAAGATTTCCACGTAGGAAACGGGGCGGCCATGATGGCTGATCCTAAGACCGGCGAAATTTTAACTCTTATAGGGAGTAAGGATTACTTTGGAGATCCGTTACCTGAGGGTTGTACTTCTGGGTCGGATTGTATCTTTGAGCCGAATTATAATGCTGCTTTTGGGAGGCGTCAACCCGGTTCTTCCCTAAAACCTATTATTTATGCGAAGGCTTTTGAGAAGGGATATACGCCAGCTACTCTTTTTATGGATGTTAAAACTAACTTCCAATCTAATACTTCCGAAAAATCTTATATACCCGAAAATTATAGTGGAAAATTTCAGGGACCAGTACAAACACGATTTGCACTCGGAAATTCTCTGAATATTCCTGCAGTTAAGGCATTGGCTTTGGTGGGTATTAAGGATGCCATGCAGCTGGCATATGATATGGGAATTGAGGATTGGGAACCTACTGATGAAACTATGAAAAACGTAGGCTTATCCTTGGTTCTTGGCGGACGTGAAACCAGTCTTTATAATGAGATGGCTGCGTATAGTGTTTTCGCCAATCAAGGAATCCGTGAAGATATGGTAGCGATACTTAAAGTCACCGATGTAAAAGGTAAAAAACTTTTTGAACATGAAGACAGGCCTGGGACTAAGGTTTTATCTGAAGATATAGCATTTTTAATCTCTCATATCTTACTAGATAATGTGGCACGTATTGCTGAATTTGGCGCTAATTCATATTTAGTGGTTCCAGGAAAGACTGTAGCGGTTAAGACAGGTACTACAGATGAAAAGCGGGATAACTGGACCGTGGGATATACCCCGTCTTTAGTGGTGGGCGTATGGGTGGGAAATAATGATAATAGCAAGATGAATCCGAAAATTGCGTCAGGAGTTACAGGTGCATCATCGATTTGGCATAGGCTCATGGTTATGGCTCTTAAAGATAAATCAAATGAGGAATTTAAAAAACCCGATAATGTCGTAGCAGTACAAGTAGATTCATTAACCGGCGGTCTACCGGTCGACGGGCAACCTACGCGATCTGAATACTTCGTAAAAGGTACTGAGCCCACTACGAAATCAACGGTGTATCAAAACAAAGACGGAAAAGATTTTCTGGTGTTTCGTGAAGACGATCCGGTTTCTATAGACGGATCGAATCGTTGGATGGAGGGAATTAATGCATGGATAGAGCAGTTCCATAAAGATGATCCTAAGTATCATCCTCCCGGAGATATCCTGGATACCAATAAACCTCAAGAAAAAGAAGATGAGCCTACCCAGACTCCTGCTCCGACAGACACCCCCCTGCCGACTTAATTATGGCAATTATTTCAATTTCAGGCTTTTTTCTTTAAGTTTTTTTATTATTTTTTCTCTTATCGGTGCGACTTCTTTCGTAGTTAAATTTTTATCAGGGTGTTGATATGTAATTCTGAAAGTGCGGGTACTCTCATATTTATCAAAAAGTTCAATATTTTTAATCAATAAACTTTGAGATTTTATGATTTTTATTATGTTCCCTACTCTCTCTTCTGTAGGTACAATAAATGACATATCTTCTATAATAGCCGGGTATTTAGGAACAGAGATGAATTTTTTAAAATTTTTACTGTAGGTGATTAACAAAGAATACGGAAAAGAGAAATATACTCCTTCAGGCAAACTTTCTATATATTTTTCGGGATTTTCGTTTACGTGAAAGTCAGAAAAAATTCGCTCAAGCAGCCCTTTTATTTTAAAATAATTTTTTTCATTTGTAATACCTGCCACTTCATATTCCTCGTTAGCGAGTTTTATATTTTTTCCCAAATAAATTTTTCCAATCTCAAAAAGATTTATTTCCTCAAAATTTGGTTTGTTTTCTATTACAGCTTTTATTAAATTTGATTTTAAGTTCGGGCGTAGATATTCAAATTCCCGACTTACAGGATTATCTACCCTTAAGACATCTTCTGAATTAATTTCGACCTGTTTAAGATCACTTTCACTAATCAAGCTATATGTTTGTACCTCCGAATATCCCGCAGCAGTAAAGAAATTCTTAATTTTTTGTTCGATAGTATAGTCTTTAAAGTATGGTATTACTTGGACTGGAATCTCGCCAAAGGGAAGAGTTTTCGGAAAGTTATTATATCCATAAAGCCGTGCTACTTCTTCAATCAGATCTTCTTCAATCCGTAAATCGTTTCGATATAAAGGTATACTGCATTCGACAGAGGTACTTTTTAGTACTGGTGATAAGCTCAATCTTTTCAGTATTGACTGAACTTTATCTTTTGGTATGGTAATACCCAGTATTTTTTCAAGCCTAGATAAATTAAGAGTCAATTTTAGAGGTACAATTTCTTCTTTTCTTACGTCGATTAAATCAGATGCTGTTTCGCCGCCTGCGAATTCCTGTATTAAATTACAAGTCCGTTTGAGAGTATCAACAGTTCCGCCTAAATTCGCGCCTCTTTCAAAGATGCGCGAGGCTTCTGATGATAATCCCATTCTCTGTGATGTCCGACGGATCAATTGGCCATTATAAACCGCTACTAATATAAGTATGTTTTTCGTATCTGGATTTATTCCTGAATTTAAGCCTCCTTTTATTCCGCATAAATCCACGACCTCATCTCTGCTTTTAAAAATTATCGCATTTTCAGGTAGTGAGTAAGATTTTTCATCAACACTTACGAATTTCTCTCCTCCTTTAGACTTCATTATCGTCATTTCCCCGTTATGTAGCTTATTGTAATCGAAAACGTGAATAGGATTACCTGTCTCAAACATTACGTAATTTGTGATATCTACCAGGTTATTAATCGGTCTAAGACCGACTGTTATTAATCTGTCCTGCATCCATTGCGGTGAAGGTTTTTGCGAAACGTCTTTTACGGTTATCGCAGTGTATCTAGGAGCCAGATTGAAGTCATTTTTTATTTTAAATGGTAGATTAGCTGTCTTGGGGAGAGGATTATTAATTAAAGGTAGTTTAAGGCTGGTATCTTGGATTGCAGCAATTTCACGGGCTATGCCGATTACAGACATCCAATCAGGTCTATTTGGAGTGACCTCTGCATCAAGTACAATTTCTTTACCTATCTCATCAAAGCTTTCAGTGGTTAGACCCACTTCAGTCATCCGCCACATCAAATCTTTAAGCGGTAAATTTATTTTTACGTAATCTTCGAGCCAAGATATCGGTGCTTTCATATTAAATAGTTAAAAAGTTTCAGAGTTTCAAGGTTGCAATGTCAAAACAACTATGTAGCTTTGCATCTTTGAAACTTTTAGAACTGCTTGATTATTCTCAAATCAGGGTTAGTAAGCAATCGTAAGTCATCCATTTGGTATCTTAAAGTGGCAATTCGTGAAAGACCTATGGCGAAAGCAAATCCGTTTACTGATCTAGGATCGTGTCCAGCTGCTTTTAAGACATTCGGGTGAATCATTCCGGCAGGCATAATCTCACTCCACCCGCTGTGCTTGCAGAAGCTGCAACCTTTTCCTTTACATACTGTGCATTCTATATATGTGTCTACTCCCGGTTCCACGAATGGAAAATTAGTAGTCGCAAATCTTAATTTAATATTTTCACCCATCAGTTTTTTTAATACATAATCTATTGTCCCGAATAGATCTGTCATGCGGACATTTGTGTCTATTAAAAATCCTTCAACCTGCCAGAATTCAAATCCGTGGGATGCATCTACCTGTTCATAGCGAAAATTTTTTCCAGGTACTATAACCCGTATCGGAGGTTTAATTTTTTCCATAACTCTCCCTTGCATGGCTGAGGTTTGGGTGCGTAAAATAATTTCTCCGGGAGTTACTTTAGAATTTCTTGTATCCAGATAGAGAGTTTGTTGTGAATCCCGTGCCGGGTGGTCTTTAGGGATATTTAAAGCCTCGAAATTATAATAATCTGTTTCTATTTCAGGTCCGTCGGCTGCTTGGAATCCTAGTGTTTTAAATACATCGATTACATCATAAAGCACGTGAGTCAGTGGGTGTAAGTGGCCTATCGCAGGTTTAGTTCCCGGCTCAGTATTATCGAAAGAAATCGTCTTCTTATGTTTATTAAGCTGTTTTAATCCATCACTTTTTTGAGTTATAGCATTTTCCAGAATCTCTTTAACTTCATTTAGTAACTGTCCAATTCTGGGTCTGTCTTCTTCCGTTACATTTTTTATTTCTTTCATTACACTTGATAAAGATCCGCTTTTACCTAAAAACTGGATTCTTAGCTCTTCCAACTCTTCTTTAGATCCAGCATCAAGAATCATAGGAAGCGCTGTATTTTTAATATTTATCAATTTTTCTTCCATAGTTTGTATTTTAACAGAATATTAATGAGATTTAATATCGCTTTGTTAATCTCTGCCGACCTCGGATATTGACACGAGGTTCCGCCTCGGGAAATTCCATGTATGTTTTCGTATTATCTTCGTTTTACCAACAAAAACCTTGTAAGATTATCTTTTTTATCCTGCAGGTTCTCAGCTATTATTTCCAAATTGTACATTTTGGACAGGATAATAGGGCCAAGTATCGCAGTAGTTTTAGGCAATTTTCCGGAAGCTAAATATTCTGCAGCTTTCGCGGTATCTACCAAATCACCTTTCCCGCTTATTAATTTATATTTTTTAAACTTACTATTTAAAGTATCTTTGCATTGCGCAAACACCTGAGGATGCGCCATTATACCTTTAATCTCTTTCGTATCCACATCTTTACGTTTCATAAGAAAATGTTGGATCGGGATTTCAAAATCGTAAATTATAGTAACAGGATACTTAGCTAAAGCTTTTATTGATTCTTCGACTATACCTCCCGTAGAATTTGTTATCGCGAAGAGGCCGAAATTTATAGCTCCTTCATTTAAGTTCTTTAAGACTTTTTTAGTTGTATAAAGATATTGAACTTTGTGTTTTTGAATATTCTTTTCTTTAAAATATTTTTGTAATGCCTGTTCATTAAAGCTTCCTATTCCTCCCTGGATGCCGAATGTATTTCCAGATTTTTCTCCTTGGAGATTTAGCGATTGTTTATGAATTAAATCATACAATTCGCTTATGAATGCAGTATCCAATTTTAGTCTCTTTGCAAGTGTAATTCGATTTGATATTACGTTTTTCCATCGTTTTTTATCAAGTGGCTGTATTTTTTTATTTTTTTTGTAATCCCCTATCTCTTTTACTACCTTAAAACGTTCAGAAAGTAAGGTAATAATTCGTCGGTCAATTACATCAATTTTATTTCGATAATTTTTTAATTCGTCGGTATTCATATGATTTCCCCCATTAATTTATCAAATTGTTTCCAAGTCAGCTGTTGTTTCGCATCGGTTTTGGCATCACGTGGATTCGGGTGTACTTCTATAATCCAGCCGTCGTAAGGATGTTTTGCAGCCTCCCTAGCTATTTTATAGACATTATTTACTGTTCCCCCCGTATGTGAGGGGTCGAAAATCATCGGCAATCTGTAATTTTCCCTGATTTCCATCGCCATATCATGATCCGGAACATTGCGGTAATTATTCGGATTAGGAGTATAAGGCACATGAGGTACAAAGCCTCTATGACAGATCATAAATCTTTCTTTGGGCATGTCAGTCGATAATACATGCTCGACTATGCCTTCCCAGTGTTTTTTATTATGCCAAGGTTGATTTTTAGCCATCAGAGTGATATTTTTATTCTTAGAAGCTATAGCTGCAATTTCGCGCTGGATAATGTGGTTTTGGTTTCTAGCACCTATCCAAAGCATCAATTTCGCTTTCGGATTTTCGGAAAATACTATCTCTGCGATATGTGTTGCATGATCAGCTGTTAAAACCTCCACTCCTGGGTTTATGCCTTCAGAAACAGCAATTTTTAAAAAATGCGACCCATCTTTTCCTAAGCCTTCATATCCTGGTTTAGTTCGCGGTTTCCAAAGAGTGAGACGCATAAAGTCTATATATGGTCGTTTTTTTAACTCTTTGATAGATTTTTTTAAAACATCATCAGATTCTGTGTTACAGGGACCGATGATTAAAACAGGATTATTGCGTTTTTTCATACAGATATAAAATTATTAAATACATCATTAATAATAGGCATGGTGATTGTTTTGCGTTGATAAATAAGATCAAACACCTGCATTTCTTTTTTCGTCGGAATAGCTGCGATATTTCCTATTTTGGTACACTGCAATCCGGCTACGAAATTTCCGAATGTGGCGGATTTTTTGATGTCCCAATCCTTGACAACCCCGTAAGTAAAAGCACCTCTATATACGTCACCAGCCCCAGTAACATCTACAGCAGGAATAACATATGCCGGGATAAGGTCAATAATCTGTCCGTCGAAAATAAATGATCCATTACTCCCGGCAGTTATAATGATATTTTTACGACTCAGATTAAAAAGTTCTTTAAGTGAAGCGGTTAAATTATTTACGCCGATTTTCGCTAGAGACTCGATTGGTAAAATAGGAAAATCTGACAGTTTTATCATCTCCAAAGTAAATGGTGATACTTCTATGGACGGATCTATTACCACTTTGGCATGTGTTTTTTTCTTTTCTATGATCTCAAAGAATGCAGTCTTTTCGTGGCGATCGATTAATATAATATCGAACTGTCTTATAAATTTTCGGTCAAGGTTTTTGATATCCGGGTGAATGGTAATACCTCTCAGTTTTCTCCTGTCGCCGTTAATTTTATTAACGAAAATAGTATTCACCTTCGTTTTCTTTTGTAGTTTATGAAGTAACCTTACATTTTCGTGCTTCAGGGTTTTTTTGATTATTTTTGCATCTATGTCACGACCTATTGAGGTCATTAAGGTACAATCAATTCCCAATCTAGAAAGGACTATCAAGGCCGCCGGAATAGGACCGCCGATGTGTTTTTCCGAAACCATATTCTCAGTAGGACCATGATCTATATCATCTAGTCTAAATACGTTATCGATTATAGTTTCACCAATGCCTAGTATTTTCATATATTTCCACAAAAAAACCTCCCTTTCGGGAGGTCCAGCCTTCTGGTTTAGTCAATGCGATTTACGCATCAACAATCCTCCCGGATTGGGAAGTAAAGTAAAACCAAAAGTATGCAAATGCTGCTTGATGTTTCATGGGTATTAATTTATCAGTTTGGTCTGACTGTGTCAATAATATGTTTAAATGTAGTCGGATCGTTGACGATGAGATCACTTAAAATCTTGCGGTCAATTTGGATATTAGCTTTTTTTAAGCCATCCATAAATACACTATAAGAAACCCCTTCTTGCTTCACTGCCTCACTTATTCTAGTGATCCAAAGTGCTCTAAAATCTCTTTTTCGAAGTTTTCTTCCGTGATATGCGTATTGTCCTGCTTGTAAAGAAGCCTGGTGTGCTACTTTTACGAGTTTACTTCGCGTGCCACGATAGCCTTTAGTAAGGTTTAATAATTTTTTATGTTTTCTTCGGGATACTACTCCTCTTTTAACTCTACTCATAGTTTAATTAAATTTTCCATTTTCCAAGCTCAATTTGCCATTTATTTTTAACTAGTAAATTTATCAATTCAATGGAAAATGATAAATGGTCAATGGTAAATACGCCGTTATGCGACTCCTAGCATTCTTTTTACTCTCTTCGCAAATGCTCCGGTAAGTACTCCCGGTTCTTTTTGACGGCGTAATCTGCTTTTAGATTTATGTAACTTCAAATGGCTACCGAATTGATGATCGAACATGACTTTTCCGGTTTTCGTTACTTTAAATCTTTTATTAGCTGATTGTCTGACTTTCATTTTGCCCATGTTGTTTTTTCCTTTCTGGCGATAGAACTTCGACCATTTGTCTTCCTTCCATCCTTGCTTCTCTATCTACTTTAGATATATCTGAAACTGCAAGCGTTACTTTATCTAAGACTTGTCGACCAAATTCAGATCTTGTAACTTCTCTTCCTCTGAATTTAACTACCAGACGCACTTTATCTCCCTCTAGGAGAAACTCACGGCATCTTTTGATCATGTTTCCCAGATCATTGTCTGACATGAATGGTCCTAGTCTTATCTCTTTAGTATCAGAGCTTTTGGCTTTTTTCTTTTCTTCCCTTTTCTTTTTCTCTTCTTGATAAAGAAACTTTTTAAAATCTATAATTTTAGCTACAGGTGGCTTTGCTAAAGGCGCAATTTCGACTAAATCCAAATTATCAGCCCTAGCTTTATCAATTGCTTCATTCCGGGATAGAATTCCTATTTGTTTCCCTTCATGATCCAAAACCCGAAGCGATTGAGCATATATGCGCTCATTTATCCGGTAAAATTTTCTGGTTTGTTGAGTTTTATGCTTTCTTATCAATTTGCTCCTGTAACTCTGTTAAAAATTGATCAACAGGTTTGAGGCCGAGGTCATTTCCATCTCTACTTCGAACCGCAATTCCTCTTTGATCAATTTCTTTGTCCCCTATTATACCCATAAATGGGGTTTTTTGTAAAGTCGCGAATCTTATTTTCGCTTGCAATGTTTCTTTCTCATTGTTTACCTCACTTCTTATTCCTACCGATAGCATCTGTTCATTCACCTTTTTAGCATATTCTACGTGCCTGTCCGCGATAGGGAGAAGACTTACTTGTACGGGTGCCAGCCATAAAGGAAATATACCTGCGGTATGTTCTATGTACACTGATAAGAAGCGTTCCAGTGCTCCGGCTAGCGCAAAATGGATCATAACAGGGGTTTCTGTTTTTCCATCGTGATCAATATATGATAAGCCAAATCTTTTGGGTTGGACGAAATCAAGTTGTGGAGTACCGAGCTGCCATTCGCGTTTTAATGCATCTTCGACCATAAAATCTATCTTCGGACCATAAAAAGCTGCTTCTCCTTCAGCCACAAAATAATCTAATTTATTTTTTTCTGCAACTGTCAGTAGGATTTTTTGTGCTTTTTCCCACAAATCAGAACTTCCTAGATACTTTTCAGGAGTATTAGGATCTCTGAATGATAGTCGTGCCCGGAATTTCATTCCAAGTGCTTCATAAAATTCCCGCACAATCTCGATCATTTCCCCGTAAACCATTTCTATTTGATCTACCCGACAAAATGAATGGCTATCGTCTTGAGTTACAGCCCGTACGCGTGATAATCCGAGGAGTTCACCTGCTTTTTCGTCACGATATATAGTGGTCGTTTCAAGATATTTTATAGGCAGATCTTTGTAGCTTCTGGTTTTTGATGCGTATATTTGCTGATGATGAGGACAATTCATGGGTTTCATTACTAACTGATCGGATGTTTCTTGACTTTTTACCAGAAACAGTTCATTCCCAAATTTGTCCCAGTGACCAGATGTTTTATATAAATCATTTTTCGTAATGTGAGGTGTCCATACTTTTTGGAATCCACGCTTGATTCTCAATGATTGGGAAAAATCATTTATAAGTTCGCGAAGCAATGTTCCTTTAGGTGTAAAAAGCGGAAGTCCTTTTCCGACGAGATCTGAAAAAGTAAATAAATCAAGTTCTTTTCCTAACTTTCGGTGATCCCTCTTTTGGGCTTCTTCAAGCATTTGGAGGTAATCTTCCAGTTCTTTTTGGGTAGGAAAAGCTGTCCCGTAAATTCTGGTAAGCATTTTGTTTTTCTCATTTCCCCGCCAGTAAGCCCCGGCAATTGATAGTAATTTAATAGCTCCTATATCTTTTGAAGGATTTTCTACATGTCCTCCTTTGCATAGATCCCAATAACTTCCGGATTTATAAAAAGTGACATTTTGTCCATCTTTTGTAAATTCATCAATTAATTCATGTTTAAATTCATTTCCGGGATACTCTTTTTTCGCATCTTCTAAGGTTAGCTCGTGTTTTTCAAAAGAATGCCAAGTCGCTAATAACTCTTGCATTTTAGCTTCAATCCTGGGTAGATCTTCTTCAGAAATTGGATTTTTAAAATCAAAGTCAAAATAAAACCCATTTTCTATTGCAGGACCTATGGTACGTTTCGTATCCGGCCATAATTCCATTACAGCAGCTGCAAGTAAATGCGCCGAGGAATGTCGGAGATTATTAAGATATTCTTGACCTTGCATAATATTTGACTAATGACTAATCTTGTCGTGGCTTTACTATAGCAGAAATTTAACAGGGTATAAAGATAAATATAATTTTTATAAGTTTACTGACCTACTGTTGCATTATGAGTAAGAACGAAGTCTATCACTTCTGAAACAAAACTTCCCACTATCGGTACGAGGTTAGCCTGGGATCCGATAAATGCCAGTATGGCGACAATTATCGATACACCGAAGGTAGCACCTAGTCCCCACGCGACTCCTCCAAGGAAATTGTTATAAAAAATAGGCAATCTGCCTCTATGAATATGGTCGTGTTTTTCTTCAGGCATACATTGATTATATCCTTTTAGAGTCAGAGTTGCATAGGGTCATAGAGTCAAAGTTAATTACATTCTCTGACTCTTTGAAGCTGTGACTCTTTGACTCTTTTATAATTCTAGTTCTACATGTATCTCCTGCATAGATTTCAAAACTATGGAGATAAATTCTTTAAGTTGTATTC